>NZ_WBXM01000016.1:0-50919 GCF_033042135.1 Haloechinothrix sp. LS1_15
TCGCCCGGCGCCGCTGCGACGTCCTGTTCGCCATGCTGCGCAACGGCACCTACTACCAACCCGCCCAGCCCGCACCGAAGGAAAAACTCCCGGCAGCCGCTTGACCAACCCCATAGGGACACCCCCCCAGCGTTTTCCCTGGTCACCGGAGATCGGGAGGGCGATGCGGAGTGGGTCACCGTCGCGACCGAGCGCACCGTGCTCGCGGTGGTGCGTACCGCAACGGCGCTGCCCCGGTTGCTCGATGTGCTGAGCCTGCTCGCCGACGATCGCCGAGTCCAGGTGACTTTCACCTATGATTCGGGCAACCCCGCCCGTTTCCACGCCGGGCTCCGGGAGCATCTGGAGGCCATCCAGGCCCGGGTGATCCCGTGGCGCGACGCTACGCAACGGCGTTTCGACCTCGCCATCGCCGCCAGCGAGAACGACCGGCTCGCTGAGCTCGACGCTCACGTGCTCCTACTGCCACACGGCCTCGGCTTCCAGAAGTACTACCCGCGTTCCCACACCATCGCGGGCATGGACGCAGCGCAGCTCCTCGACGGCGACCGGGTCGTACCAGCTGCCATCGGGCTGTCGCATCACGCGCAGCGACACGAACTGGATGCCGCCTGCCCACAGGCCCTGCCACACGCTACGGTCATCGGGGATCCTTGTTACGACCGGATGCTGGTCAGCAGGCACCGTACCCGCCGCTACCGGGCCGCACTCGACGCACAACGGACCACCCTGGTGCTGCTGACCTCCACCTGGGGGCCGGACTCGCTGTACGCCACGTGGCCCGAGTTGCCCGAGCGCCTCGTCGGTGAGCTCCCGCTCGACGCGTACACCGTGGCACTGAGCCTGCATCCCGGTGTGTGGTCCGCGCACGGTCCGTACCAGGTCCGAGCGTGGCTGGACCACGCTCGGCGATGCGGGCTGCGGATCCTGCCAGCCAGCGAAGGGTGGCGTGCCGCGCTGCTGTCCGCCGACGTGGTGATCGGCGATGAGGGCTCGTTGAGTTCCTACGCTGCGGCGCTGGACAAACCGGTGATGCTGGCGACCAGGGACAGCGCCACAACTGTACCCGGGTCGCTGGCGGACGCGCTTCGCTCGCGAGCCCCAGCCCTTGATCGCGCGCTACCGCTGCGGACGCAGCTGGACGACACGATCGCCACTTACGTCCCCGGCAGTTACCGGGATCTCGCCGCTGTGACCATCGAGTACCGGGGTGAGTCCGCCGGTGTCCTGCGCGACCTGTGCTACCGGCTCATGGAGCTCGACGAACCGGACCGCCCATCACGCTACCCACCGGTTCCCGATCCCGAAGCCGAGACTTCGCGGGTGGCATCCATTGTGGCCGGAGGACGGATCACGGGAACCAGGCTGGCGATCGAGCGCTATCCATCCAGGGTCGACCTTCCGGACGCCACGGCGATATCCCTTCCGAATCAGCACGTCACCGCGGATCTGGACGAGGCACACTGGCACGAGCTCGACAGCGCGACCGTCCTGCACACCGACCACCCTGTGGAAGCGCCCGGCACGGTCGCAGCCGAACAGCTGCGTCGTTGGCCAGCGGCACGCGCGGTGGCCTGCGGCGCGGGGGACGGAACGTGCACGGTGGCATTCCGGGACGGCACTTCCGTCCGCGTGCACACCGCAGCCACTCCCCCTCCAGACACCGCGCTACTGGCCACGGCAGCCTACCTGTGCCGCGTGGTGCACGGTGAGCTCCCTGACCGGCAGCGGATCGAGACAGGTCCGGCGGCCGCGGAGATCGAGTTCACGCACCTGCCGTGATGCGAGCGTACAACTCCGCGGCGCGTGGATGCCCGGCGTGATAGTACCGCTGCCAGATCGGCCCCCACAGCCGACGTGCTCCGTCCACATCGCCTTCGGCGACACACACATCTGCGAGAACGAGCGCCTGCTGTTCCTCGTACTGGGTGGTTCCCGCGCGCCACGCGAGCTCCCTGGCGTAGTGGATCGCGCTGCGTGCCGAATCAATCCGCCGCGCATGCAGCTCCGCTTTGGCCCGGACCGTCCAGATCGCTGACTGGTTCCGGAGGTCATGGCCCAGGACGGCTTGAGTCGCTTCCCGGAGATAGCGATCCGCCTCGTCGAGCTCGCCGCTCTGGAGCAGCATGTTGGCTAGCATCCTCGCGTGTATCGATATCGCCCGTGCCCCGTCGTGCCCGCCAACCGTGCGGTCGACCTCGACGCACCTCCGCAGGGCGCCGATAGCGTCGGTGAGGTAACCGCGCTGTTGCAGGTGCCGCCCCCAGTTCTCCATGGTGGATGACCATAGTTCGGGATCGCCGAGGTTCCCGACCAGATCCAGGGCCTGCCGCAGTTCGCCCTCGGCTCGACCGAAGTCACCGAGCAGGGACAAGATCCGCCCTTGCTGACCGCGGGCACGGGCCTGCAGATCGGCACGGCCCAGCCGCTCGGCGCTGGACACGCCGTAGGTGTTCATTCGCACGAATCGCAGGTGGTACTCGGTGTTCAGCACGAGCTGTTCCGCCGCGCCGCACAGCGAGACCACGTGTTCGTCCCACCCGATCCGGTGCGCGTGCGCTGCCAGCGCTTCGAGGGTGAACCGTTCACCGATCAGCCACCGGAGGGCATGCTGCCCGTTCTCGAAACCCGGCTCCGGTTCAGTGCCCGCGGCCGGGGACAGCGCCTCGTACGGGCGCAGGCGTACCGGCGAGATGAGGCGATCGGCGTGGGCGGCACGGTCTCGGTAATGATCGAGTAGCCGTGCGATTCCGGCGTCGACCTCGGGCCGCACCGCACGACCGTGCCGGTTACTCGCGTGGTCGCGTACCAGGTTGAACAGGCGCAACCGGCCGTCCGCCACCCGCGACACCAGCCCGGCGTCAGCGAGCTCGGTGAGGACACCGTCCGGGTCCGTGCCGAGCAGGACACCTGCGGATTCGGTGGTGACTTCCGTACCGGGGTGCTCGGCCAGCAGCGCGCACGCCCGCACCACGTGCTCCGGCAGCTCGCGGAAGGTCTCCTCCAACGAGCGCCCGATCACCTCGACGGCACCGCCCGCGCCCTGATCCCGCAGCCAAGCGAGCACGCGGCCCGCCGCGCGCGGACCGTGCAGCCGTGCCTGCCGATGGAGCTGCACGCCGACCGCGATGATCGCGTACGGCATGTCGTCGCAACGGTCGAGCAGCTCATCCACAGCCTGCGGATCGGCAGCGACCACCCCGTCCCCGGCGTACCGTGCGAGCAACCGCCGACCGCTCGCGCGATCGATCCCGCGGAGCGGCAGCTCGTGGGGATACTCCGCCAGCAACGCCTCGTCGCTGTGCACGGTCAGCACGAACGCGAGGCTTCCCGGCCGCGTCGGGGACAGCTCGCGCACCTCTTCCACCCCACGCGCGTTGTCCAGTGCCAGCAGGAACCGGCGACGGTTGACCACCGAGCGGTACTGCTCCCACAACCTCGGGGAATCGAAAGCGATCGCCTCCCGGTCGATCCCCAGACTTGCCAGGATGTCGGCGGCGACCTCGCTACGGGCGAGGTCGCTACCGTCACGGTAGCGGTCGAGATCGATGTACACCTGGCCATCGGGGAACCGGGACGCCTGGTCGTGCCCGCTCAGCAGGGCCAGCGTCGTCTTACCGGAGCCGCGCAGGCCGGTGATCCGCCACACCGGTTGCGGGATCGCGCGGGTCAGCTCGCCGCGCTCCCACTCCCTATCGGTGGCATGCGGCGGCGGATCGGGAAACTCCGGCACGTCACCGCCTGCTTCCCGCCTGGACTGGCGAAGAACCTCGTCGAACCGGTCGGCCAGCTCGGGATCCTCGGCGATCAACTCACCGAGCACCTCGGCCAACGCATCGGGATCGGACAGCAGCGATTCCAGCGTGCGCTTGTCGCGGCGGCGTCCCAGTGCCTCGGTGACCAGCCCAGGCAACTCGGTCAACTTCCCCCATGCCGCGCCTGCCACACTCGCGGCCACCGCGGAAGCCACGTTCAAGGCGAAGAGTTCGGGTGAGAGTTCACTCGACATACGGCTCCCCTCAGCAACACGCCGCGTGCCGAGCGTAGCAGATCACGGGCTCCCCGGACGGCCCATACGCCGTCCAGGCGACAGCTCGCCCTTACTCCCCCTCCAGCGGCAGATCGAAGGCGACCAGCGTGCCTAGGCTGGGTGAGGAGTTCACGGTGAACTCCCCGCCCGCCGTGCGGGCGCGCTCGCGCAGGTGACGCAGGCCGCGCTGGGCGACGTCCTGCGGTACGCCGCAGCCGTTGTCCCTCACCCGCACGCGCAGCCCTTTCTCATCGCGGTGCAGCTCCACGCGGGTCTGGCTGGCGCCGGAATGCCGAACCACATTGGACAGCGCTTCGCGCAGGGCGGCCCTGATGTGATCGGCCTGCTCGGCGGGGATGTCCGCGAGCTCACCCGAGATCTCCAGGGTGGGCGGGTAGCCGAGCAACTCGGTGGCGATGCGTACCTCGCCGCGTGCCGACTCCGCGAGGTCCACAGAGGGAGCGTCCTCACCAGCGGCGTCCGGCTCGGCCGAGCGGAGCGCCCGCACCGTGCCCCTGATCTCCTCGATGGTCTCGTCGAGCTGGTCGATCGCATCGCCGACCATCGTCGCCTCGGTCCGCATGAACCGCTTGCGCATCCGGCGGCGCGCCCGGTCGAGCGTCATCCCTGAGGCGTAGAGGCGCTGCACGATCACGTCGTGCAGTTCCCTGGCGATGCGTTCCCGCTCCTGGTACACCGCGAGCCGGTTCCGGGTGTTGGCGCGGTCGGCCAGCGCCAACACCACCCCGGCCTGACCGGCGAAGGCGGTGAGCACGTCGATGCAATCGGCGCTGAACGGCTCACGGTCCCGGTGCCGGTACACCGTCAGCACGCCGAGCAGACCGTCATGGCCACCAGAGGGCGCGGAACCGAAGGGCGCCGCGGCGAACGGCCCGTACCCGCGCAGCGCCTCCGGCACGTACGGGGCGGTGCGCGGGTCACTGGTGACGTCGGTGGCGACCACCGTCTCGCCGCCACGCGCCACCCGCGCGGCCGCCGAGTCGGCTGGGAGCACCACGCCGCGCAGCTCCGCCTCGCGCTCGCCGCACGCGGCCTCCACCACAGCGGTGCCGTCCTCGGCCCGCACCATCACCAACGCGAGATCGGCTTCGGCGAGCTCCGCGGCGCGGGAAACGACACTCCGCAACGCGGCATCGTGATCACCACCCGACAGCGCCGTGGAGGTGATCTCGGTGGCGGCGCCGAGCGCCCGCGCGGACAGCGACGGTTCCACGCGCCGTCACCTCCTCACAGCCGCTCACGCGCAGGTCACAGCGTAGCCGCGAGACGCGTTCCCTGATCGATCGCCCGCTTGGCGTCCAGCTCGGCTGCGACGTCGGCGCCGCCGATGACGTGGGTCGTCACGCCGTGAGCGGTCAGCTCGTCGACCAGCTCCCGCTGCGACTCCTGACCCGCGCAGACCACCACGGTGTCGACCTCGAGCACGCGCGGCCTCTCGTGGTTCTTGCCGAACGAGATGTGAAGTCCCTGCTCGTCGATTCTCTCATAGTTGACGCCGGTGAGCTGCTCGACCTGTTTGGACCGCAGCGCGGCGCGGTGCACCCAGCCAGTTGTCTTGCCGAGGTCCTTGCCGACCTTGGTGGTCTTGCGCTGTAGCAGGTACACGGTGCGCGGTGACGGCTCCGGCGCGGGCTCGGTGACGCCGCCCCGCACCACCTCCGGGTCGGTGACTCCCCATTCCGCCTGCCAAGCGTCGAGGTCGAGCGCAGGGGACTCGGCGTGGGTGAGGAACTCGCCGACGTCCACGCCGATCCCGCCCGCGCCGATGATCGCCACCCGGTCGCCAACGGGCTCGTCGTGCCGGATCACATCCTGGTAGGAGAGGACACAGGGATGCTCGATACCGGGAATGTCGGGCATCCGCGGGACCACGCCGGTGGCGACGACGACCTCGTCGTAGTCCCCACCAGCCAGCTCACCCGCGGTGACCTTGTGGTTGAGGTGCAGCTTGACGCCGGTTAGCTCGATCTGCCGGTTGTAGTACCGGATGGTCTCGTCGAACTCCTCCTTGCCGGGGATCCTGCGGGCCATGTCGAACTGGCCCCCGATCTCGCTGCTCGCCTCGAACAGGTCCACCTCGTGGCCACGGGAGGCCAGCGAGGTCGCCGCCGACAACCCGGCCGGTCCGGCACCGACCACCGCCACCCGTTTGACCCGCCGCGTCGGCGCGAGTACCAGCTCGGTCTCGTGCACCGCGCGGGGGTTGACCAGGCACGAGGCTCGCTTGAGGGAGAAAGTGTGGTCCAGGCACGCCTGGTTGCAGGCGATGCAGGTGTTGATCTCGTCCGCCCTGCCCGACTCTGCCTTGAGTACCCACTCGGGGTCGGCCAGAAACGGCCGCGCCATCGAGACCATGTCGGCGTCGCCCCTGGTCAGTACTTCCTCGGCGACCTGGGGCATGTTGATCCGGTTCGAGGTGATCACCGGGACGGTCACGTGCGGTTTGAGCTTGGCGGTGATGCCGGTGAACGCCGCTCGCGGCACCGACGTGACGATGGTCGGCACGCGCGCCTCGTGCCAGCCGATTCCGGTGTTGATGATGGTGGCTCCCGCCGCTTCGATCTCGGCGGCAAGCGCGACCACCTCGTCCCAAGTCTGCCCTTCGTCCACCAGGTCCCACATGGACAGCCGGTAGATGATGATGAAGTCCTCGCCCGCGGCCTGCCGCGCCCTACGGACGATCTCGACGGCGATCCGCCTGCGGTTCTCCGGGCTGCCGCCCCAGTGGTCGGTGCGCTTGTTGGTGCGGGGCGCGAGGAACTGGTTGATGAAGTAACCCTCCGAGCCCATGATCTCGATGCCGTCGTAGCCCGCCTCCCTGGCCAGCGCCGCCGACCTGGCGAAGTCGTCAATCGTGCTCCGGATCCCCCTGTCGGACAGCTTGCGGGGCCGGAACGGGTTGATCGGTGACTTGATCGCCGAAGCGGACACCGACAGCGGGTGGTAGGCGTAGCGGCCTGCGTGCAGCAGCTGCAGCGCGATCTTGCCGCCTGCCTGGTGCACCCGATCGGTGATGACGCGGTGCTCGCGCGCCTCGCGCCTGGTACTCAGCTTGGAGGCCATCGGGAACAGCCAGCCCGTCCGGTTCGGTGAGAAACCACCGGTGACCATCAACCCGACCCCACCTGCGGCGCGCTCGGCGAAGTACGCCGCGAGCTTGTCGAAATGCTTCGCGCGGTCCTCCAGCCCGACGTGCATCGACCCCATCAGCACGCGGTTGCGCAAGGTCGTGAACCCGAGATCGAGCGGGCGCAGCAGGTTCGGGTACTCGGTCATGCTTCTCCTTCGGGGTGGTGGTCGCGGCGGATGGCCTCGGCCATCTCCTCGCACCAGTCGACGAACCCCTGTTCCGCGCGGATGCCGCCGCGCAGCACCAGGTACTGGTGGAGTCCCTGGCCGGACAGCCGGGCCGGGTCGGGAAAGTCGCGCTTCTCGATGGCGCGGTAGACGTCGAGCCGTTCGGCGTGCCGGTCGCGGTGCCGCTCGATCTCGGCGAGCACCGTGTCGATGTCGCCAAGGGAAGCGCCCCGCACCTTCACCGCCAGCTCGTTGCGGATCGTGGCGGGTTCGGCGGACTCCGCGAGCCACCGGCGTAGCTCCTCGCGGCCGCCGTCGCTGGCGCGGTAGACCTTCTTGTCCGGCCGACCGTCCTGCGCGACCTCCTCGAGATGGACCCAGCCACGATCGACCATCCGCTTGAGCGTGCGGTAGATCTGCTGGTGACTGGCACCCCAGAAGTACCCGATGGAGCGGTCGAACCGCCGGGCCAGCTCGTACCCGGAACCGGTCCGCTCCTCGAGCGCGATAAGGATGGCGTGCTCCAACGACATGCCCGCGAACCTACTATGCAATAACGCGCAGTGCAACTAGTTGCATAGCAACGGTGTCCGCCAGGACACCGAACCGCCCGAAACGTCCAGCACGTGCTCGGCCCCGGCCGCGTGCTCGACATCGTGCGTCACGCTGAGCACGGTGTGCCCAGCCAGCGCTGCGCGCAGCCGGGCCAGCATCAGCCTGGCCGTTTCCGCGTCCAGATGCGCGGCGGGTTCGTCGAGCAGCACCAGCCGCTCGGTGCCCGCCGCCCGCGCGGCCAGCACCGCACGGGCCACCGACAGCCTCCCGGCCTGCCCGCCGGACAGGCCTGCCCCGCCGCTGCCGAGCACCCGGTCGAGATCGCCTGCCAGCTCGTCGAGGCACGCGGTGCGCAGGGCCGCGACGAGCTGCTCCTCTGTGGCGTGCGAATCGGCCAGCCGGAGATTCTCCGCCAGTGACGTCGCCACCAGGTGCGGCTCCTGTGGCGCCCACACGACGCCCAGGCTGGTCCGGACAGCGCCCTTCTCGGGTTCGAGGAACCCCAACAGGGTGGCCAGCAGCGTGGACTTGCCCGCACCGGAAGGGCCCACAACCGCGATATGCTCGCCGCGCGGGATCCGCAGGTCCACCCGGTGTAGCGCGGGGATCGCCGCGCCTGGCCAGCGCACCGTGACGCCGGACAGCTCGGCCGCCACGGATCCGGCCGGGCGCGCGCCGTCATCCTCGCCCCCGGGATCCCGGCGCAGCTCAGCACCGTCCTCACCGGACAGTGGGCCGATGCGCCTGCGTACCCGGTCGAGCGTGCCTGCGTGCGCGGCCGCGGGCGGGAGCAGCCCCAGCACCTCCGCCATCGCCAGCGGCACCAGCGCCAGCAGCGGCGCCAGCACCGGATCCAGCTCACCAGTGGCAACCGCTCCAGCTGCCCACCAGGCGCACAACACGGCGGCACTACCGGTGGCCAGCGCGACGATCCCGTCTGCGGCCCCAGCGAGCAGCTCCTGCCTGCGTGCCAGCGCGCTGAGCCGGCCATCCACATCGGCCAGTTCACACCGGGCTCGGCGCGCCCTGCCAAACGCGAGCAGCTCGGCCATACCGTCCAGCAGTGCCAGCACGCGTGCCCCGACCGCACGGCGTCCCTCCGCCAGCGCCTCGGCGGTACGCCGCTCCCGCGCGAACGCGACAGCGAGCGCGGCGGAGGCGCCCGCGGCGAGTGCGGCGGCGAGCGTCAGCCCGGCCACCGGCAGGATCACCGCCGTGACCGCCACCGCGAACAGCGACACCGCCGTCACCACCAGCGGTGTCGCCACCACCCGGGGCAGCAGGTCCCGCAGGGTGTCGACGTCGTCGACGAGCCTGCGTTGGTCTGCACCGGACCGGGGATCGAGCGCGGCAGCGGGCCCGCGCCGCACGACAGACTGCCACAGCCGGGTACGCAACCGGGTGGCGATGCCAAACGCGGCATCGTGGCCGACGAGCCGCTCTAGGTAACGCAGGCAGGCACGCGCGAGCCCGAAAGTGCGGACGCCGACCACCGCGACCATCAACATGAGGATCGGGGGCTGCTGCGAGGCCCTGGCGATCAACCACCCGGAGGTCGCGGTCAGCGCCACTCCGGCGATCAGCGCGCCCGCCCCCAGCGCGGCGGCGACCAGCAGCCGGGAGGTGACCAGCTCGCGCAACGCCAGTGGTGGTCCCTCACCGGCGTGTGATGCGGCGCCTGCGCGGGACTCCCCGCCGGTTCCGGATTCCTGCCGCGCCTGCCCCTGGTGCGCGGTATGGGCGGCGAGGATCACCGTGGCCCCCGCCTGTGCCGCCGCACCAACCGCGGCCATCACGGCAGCGGCGTGGGCCTCGTCGAGGTGCGCCGTGGGCTCGTCGAGCAGCAGCAGCCAGGCGCCGGCGCGCACCCGCAGCAGCGCGCGTGCCACCGCGAGCCGTTGCCGCTGGCCCGTGGACAGCGCGTGCGGTGCCCGGTCGAGTAACCCGGCAAGCCCCAGTTCGGCCGCCACCTCCTCGATCGCTGCCGGGCCGGGATCGTGCGGCAGGTCGGCGGCGGCATCGGCCAGCTCCTCGCGCGCTGTGCTCGCGGGCAGCGTGGGGAACTGCGGCACCCACGCCACCTGCCGACGCCATGTCGACAAATCAACATGACGCAAGTCGGTGTCGCCGATCAGCACCGTTCCCGCGCTCGGCACGACGAACCCGAGCAGCACCGCCAGCGTCGTCGACTTGCCCGCACCGCTTGGTGAACGCAGGTGCGTGATCCGGCCGGGGTGGGCCTCGAAGCTCTCCCCGTCAGGGGCGAACCCGGCACGCCGCGCCACCCGCAAGCCCCGCACCCGCACCGGGCCTCGCGGGCCGCCGCCCGCTGCCTGCCCGACGGGACGCTCGGCGGCCGGCTCACCCCGCTCGCCTCGCGCGTCCTCGGCGCGCCCGCCGGGCTGCTCGTCGAGCACGTCCGCGACCCGGCGGGACGCTTCGAGCCCGTCCTCGGCGGAGTGGAAGGCCGCGCCGAGGGTGCGCAGCGGCTGGTAGCACTCGGGCGCGAGGATCAGCACGCCGAGACCGATCGCCAGGGCCATGTCACCGGACACCAGGCGCACGCCGATCACGACCGCGACCAGCGCCACCGACAGCGTCGCCGCGAGCTCGAGCACGAACGCCGAGGAGAACGCCACCTTGAGCGTCTCTCTCGCCGAGCGGCGGTGCCGGTCGGACAGCCGGTGCACCACCGCACCCTGCGCCCGTGCCCGGCCGAAGGCCGCCAGCACCGGCAACGCCCGCACCAGCTCCAGCAGCTGCCCCGACAGCCGCTGCTCGGCGTCGACCGAGGCCGCCACGCGGTCCCGTGTATAGGCTCCCACCAGCGCACCGAACACCGGGAGCAGCGGCAAGGTGAGCGCGATGATCACGGCAGAAGGCCAGTCCGCGTACAGCACGGCCGCCCCGGCCACCGGTGGCACCACGCAGGCGGTGACCAGCGCGGGCAGGTATTCGGTGAAGTAGCGGTCCAGCGCGTCGAGCCCGCGTGTGGTCAACGACGCGAGCTCGCCCGTACCGCGCGCGGCCGCCCATTCCGGACCGAGGCCCAGCGCCCGGTCGAGCATCGCGCCGCGCAACTCCTCCTTGGCACCTGCCGCCGCGCGTGCCGCCACCGAGCGGGTAGCCCACACCACCCCCGCGCGAGCTACCACCACCCCGACCAGCACCGGCAGCAGGACATCCAGTCCATCAGAGGTCCCAGCGACGACCCCGGCGAGCGCGAACGCCAGCAGGAAGGCCTGCGCGATCAGCAGCAGGGCGTTGGCCAGTGCCAACGCGCCGACGGTGAGCAATGCTCGGCGCGCTACCGCCGACAGGGCAGGTAGCGCGCCGAGCGGGCCCTTCGACGACCCCGCTACGGATAACGTGACGGGGAACCGAGGCCGCCGAAGAAGCATCACGGCACCTTCACCGGTGGGATGTGGTTGGTGCCGATGCGCTTGCGGAACACCCAGTAGGTCCAGCCCTGGTACACCAGCACGGCGGGAGCACCGAACGCGGCCACCCAGGTGATCACGCTCAACGCATACGGCCCGGCAGCGGTGTCCGCGATGGTCAGCGTGTGCTCAGGATCCAGAGTAGACGGTAGAACGTTCGGGTGTAGCGATCCGAACACCGTGACCGCGGCCGCCGCGATCAGGACACCGAGACCGACGAACGAGATCCCCTCGCGGTCGCGCGCGATCGCGAACCAGGCAACGAGGGCGCATACCACCGCCGCGACCAGCGGCATCACCGTCCACGGTGCACCCTCCCGGGTGTGCACCAGCGCGAGGAAGGCGACCATCGGGACCAGCGCCACCGGCAACGTCCGCACCGCGATCGCCTTGGCGCGCGTTCGCATCTCCCCTTCCGTCTTCAGCGTCAGGAACACCGCCCCGTGCACCAGGGCGAAGCCGAGGAACGCCAACCCGCCGAGCACGGTCTCCCAGCGCACCGCGGCCAGTGGTGAGCCGACCCGGTTGCCGTCGGCGTCCAGCGGCAGGCCGAGCACCATGGTGGCCAGCAGCAAGCCGACCCCGAACGCGGGAACCCAAGAGCCGATGCCGATGACGGTGTCCCACACCGAACGCCACCGATCGGAGTCCACCTTGCCGCGGTACTCGAACGCGACCCCCCTGCCGATCAGCGCGAGCAGGATCACCAGCACAGGTAGGTACACACCGGACAGCAGCGAGGCGTACCAGCCGGGGAAAGCGGCGAACATCGCACCGATGGCCACGATGAGCCACACCTCGTTGCCGTCCCACACCGGTCCGATCGTGTTGATCACCACGCGACGCTCGGTGTCGGTCCTGCCCAGGGTGCGCAGCAGCATCCCGACGCCGAAATCGAAACCCTCCAGGAAGAGGTAACCCAGCCAGAACGCCGCGATGATCGCGAACCACAGGGTCGCGAGATCCATACCGGGTCACGCCCCTTCCGTGCCTGCTCGGCTGGCGAGCCGAAGGGCCCCTCGGGTACACGATGTGCACCGGCGGACCCCTTCGGCTCGCTCCCTAGTACGCGAAGGTGAGCCGGTCCCCGTCTTGATCACCAGCGTCCTCCTTGGTGGTTTCGGTGGATGCGGGCATGACCCCCTCGATGCCGCCGCGGACGTACTTGCGCAGCAGGTAGAACTCAACGACACCCAGCACGGCGTACAGCGTGGTCAGTGCGATCAGCGAGGTCAGCACCTCGCCGCGCGAGAGGTCCGACACCGCCTGTGCGGTGAACATCCACACACCGTCGATGCCGGTGGGGTTCGGTGCCACTACGAACGGTTGCCTGCCCATCTCGGTAAAGATCCAGCCCGCGCTGTTGCCGAGGAACGGCGCGGCGATCCCGGCCAGCGCCAGCCGCGGATACCAGCGGGTTTCCGGGATGCGGCCGTTGCGGGTCCACCACAGCGCCAGCGCGCCGATCGCGGCGCCGATCGCGCCGAAACCGATCATCGCCCGGAAACCCCAGTAGATCACCGGCAGGTTGGGCACGTAATCGATCGGCTGTCCCGCGAGCTCGCCCAGCCCAGGCTCGTCCGGATAGTGCGTGCCGTAGCGGTCCTGGTACTCGGTGACCAGGTCCTCGATGCCGGTCACCTCGGCGGAGAGGTCGTTGTAGGCCAACATGGACAGCAACGCGGGCACGGTGAAGGTCTTCACGCTGTCGCAATCGGGATCGCGCACATCGCCCACCGCGAGGATTGAGAAGCCCGCTGGCTCCTCCGTCTGACACAGCGCCTCCGCCGCCGCCATCTTCATCGGCTGCTGCTCGAACATCAGCTTCGCCAGCGCGTCCCCGCTGATCGCCAGCCCGATGAAGGCCACGATGCCGACCCAGCCGCCGAGCCGCACCGAGGCGCGCCACACCTGCCGGTGCTCGTCCCGCTGCGCGCGGGTGCGCCACAACCACCAGCTCGCGATACCGACCAGGAACACCCCGGATACCAGGAAAGCACCGAATATCGCGTGCGGGAACGCTGCCAACTGGGTGCTGTTACCCAACACTTCCCCGATGGAGTTCATTCGTGGCGTGCCATCGACGAACTCCACCCCGACCGGGTGCTGCATCCAGGAATTGGCGGCCAGGATGAAGTACGCGGAGGCCACGGTGGCCAGCGAGAACGCCCAGATACACGCCAGATGAGCTCGCTTGGACAGCCGGTCCCACCCGAAGATCCACAGCCCGAGGAAGGTGGATTCCACGAAGAAGGCGACCAGTCCTTCCATCGCCAGCGGCGCACCGAAAACGTCGCCGACAAATCGCGAATAAGCATTCCAGTTCATCCCGAACTGGAATTCCTGGACGATGCCGGTGACCACCCCCATGGCGAAATTGATGAGAAGCAGCTTCCCCCAGAACTTCGTCATCTTCAGGTACACCGGCTTGCCAGTGCGAACCCATGCCGTCTGCATACATGCCACCAGCACGGACAGGCCGATCGTCAGCGGCACCATAATGAAGTGATAGACGGTCGTGATCCCGAACTGCCACCGCGCGAGCTCCAGTACCTCCACGGAGTCCAGCCTCTCGGGTATCCCGTACACCACGGTAGGTACGGCGGTCCTCGATCCGTCTGGGACCTAGGTCCCGGACCGGGAGTGGTGCAGGACACACATTTTTCGGCACGCCGTAGAGAAAGGTAAATTTCGGCATACCGAACCGCTATTCCTCGGGAACCCGAAATCGCAAATTCGCAATTCCAAGAATATGGACCGATCGTCACTATTCCGGCTAACGTGGTCGTGGTAATCGATCAAGGGGGTCGGAATCCGTGTCCGCCGAGTTGCTGGCCTTCGCGAGCGCGCTCGCGTTCGTACTGGCGGTCGAGCTGCCCGACAAGACGTCCGTCGCGGTGCTCGTGCTCACCACGCGCTACCGCGTCGCCGCCGTGCTCCTCGGCGTCTCGACGGCATTCGCGGTGCACACGGTGCTGGCGGTGGCTTTCGGCAGCGCGCTGACACTGCTGCCCGGCATGCTGGTCTCGCTCGCCGTCGCCGCCGTGTTCGGCGCAGGCGCCTACCTGCTGCTTCGGGAGGGCTTCCGGCGGGCCGAGGTCGCCCCGGAGGACGCCAGCATGCAGGGCTCCCGCCCGGTGACGTTCGCCCGGGCCGCGATGACCTCCTTCGCGGTGCTGTTCCTCGCCGAGCTCGGCGACGCCTCGCAACTGGCCACGGCGGGGCTCACGGCTCGCTCCAGCAGCCCGATCGCCGTCGGCCTCGGCTCCTTCACCGCGCTGGTGCTCGTCGCGCTGCTGGCGATCGTGGCAGGCCGCAAGCTCCGCGCCCGCATCAACCCACGCCTGCTGCACCGCATCGCGGGCTTCACCTTCGCAGCGCTGGCCGGGCTCGCCCTGCTGAGCGCGTTCAACGGGTGACCCCGGTGATTCGGGCGGTTCAGTCGAGATACGGCTCGCCACGGCCCTCCAGTGCGTGACGGAGACGGAGCCGGACGGCCGGGGCGACGGTCAGGGCTTCGAGCTCGTCGGGTGGGACCCAGTGCACCCGGCGTGATTCGATGCTCGGTCGGGGCGCGCCCCCGGTCGGGCGGGCGTGAAAGATGATGGCGAACTCCTGACGAACCTCGCCGTCGTCGTAGGCGATGACGTGTCGCGGGTCGGAGTAAATGCCAACGATGCCGGTCAGCTCGACCTCGATGCCGGTCTCCTCGTGTATCTCACGGAGGACGGCCTGGCGGGTGGTCTCCCCGATCTCCTGGGCACCACCTGGCACTGCCCAGAGGCCATTGTCGGTGCGCTCGATCATCAGCACCCGGCCATGCTCATCACGCACCACCGCACCGACGGCGACCACCAGACTGTTGGCCAGTGGGGCCTCGGGGTCGTCGTAGTAATCCGCCTTCGCCATGGGTTCTGCCTACCACGTATGCGCGCGAGCAGTCTCCCAGACTGCATCGACGCTGTCGGCATAGGTGGTGAAGAGCTCTCCCGCTGCCAGCCTACGCAGATGCATCGCCGGCGCGTGGGCGGCAAGCTTACCGAACACGTGGGGATTAACGATCATCTCGTCGTCGAATCGGTAAATCGAGTTATAGAGCACGGCGTCGTGCGTGCGGATCTCGACGCCACGCGTCCCCTTCAAAGGCGCGAAATGTGCCAATGCGTGGTCGATCTTTGCCGAGATCGTGTTCCGCCCGATGCCCTCATCGAGGCTCCGTCGAATGACAGCGTCACTGTTACGTTCGCCAAACAGCAGCCGGATCCGCGCGCCACTTTCTGCCTTCGCTCGAAGCGTGTCCACCAGGGTCGGCTTCTCCGTGAGAAACATTCCGACATAGACCAGAACATCCACATAGGTCCGCGCCTCGGTGATCAGCCGATCCCACAGGCTGTCGGGGACCGCGTTGCGGTGCGGATACACCTGAACAACTTCCGACTGGCTCGCCCGATCAGCACGCTCGATGGAAACGGCATTGGGCCACAGGTAACGCTCCCCTACTTCGAGCTTCGCTGCCACTGCGCGACGGTGCCGTGAGTACGGAACCCGTTCGGTACCAATCCAGCGCTCGACGGTCTTGGGGTCCACACCAACCGAATGCGCAAGCTCGACTGGGTTGATACCTCGCGACTCCATCGCCGCACGTAGCCGCTCGTTGACCACTGCACGCCCTTCGTGAGACCAGCTGGGACGTCTTGATGGTACTCCAGACGTCCCTATGCGTCCCATCAAGCGGTAGTCCCGTCCCCATGAACACAAACATCGTGGACACAGGCGTGATGCCAGGACAAACAGCAATCGTTCCGGCGACCAGGAGGTTGACTACTGTGTCTCACCAAGACACCCGCGATCGGCGCCGCTACGGATGGATGCCACAAGCTACTGACTTGCGCAGGCCGTTCGAGCAACGGGCACACTACGTATCCGGCGACACCGTGCCGTACGCCTACGGGAAGGCATACGTAGCAATCTGTGGAGCCCTGTGCCTCCCGCTGTACGGCCCCGACGCAGACTCGAGACTGGCCCAGTACAGTTCCTGCCCGAGCTGTAAAAACTCACTGCCGAGCTCCGCCATTCGAACGATGCGAGACTGTCAGCGATGATCGAGCGCGATCGGGCTCTACTGGCACGAGCTGGCAGGATCAATCGTCAACTCGGCACCGCTGTCGTCACCCTGCTCGACGCGCAACACGGTGGCGAGCTCCCCGCAGATGAGCTGCGCACCCTCGGGGATCTTCTTCACCACCTCGGCCAGGACATGCGGGCGCGTGCCGATGAACTGGCGGACCGGCCGATCAGCACCGATCCTGCCGTCGTCGACGGCTCCGCCTTGACACACCCCAGCAGCGATTAGACGCTTGTCTTATCGCATCACTGGGGCTGGAGGTCGCCGTGTCCACAGCAGCAGGGCCCACCGGAAGGCAGGCGCTCGCACTCCTGCGGTCGCTACGCGCCGACCCGCTGACGGGTTTCGTATCGCTGACCAACCACTACGGCGATTTCGTGCGAGTCCCGCTGCCACGGGGCGGCAAGCTGCTGCTGATCTCCCGCCCTGAGCTTGCCGCGCACGTGTTGGTGAGCAACCAGGCCAACTACCGCAAGGCGCGCACCTACAAGCCGATGACCGAGGTGCTCGGCAACGGGTTGCTGACCAACGAGGGCGAGGACTGGGCCCGGCAGCGCAGGATCGTGCAGCCGATGTTCGCCCGCAGGCACATCGACTCCTTCGCTCCGGCGATGGTGGCCGCCGCGCACACCACGCTGGAGTCCTGGGCCGCGCGCCCGGACGGGGCACTGCTCGACGTCGCCGAGGAGATGAGCGCGCTGGCGCTGGACGTGGCAGGCCGTGCACTGTTCTCCGCCGACCTCACCGGAGAGGCCGGTGCCATGGGGCCCGCACTGGCCACCGTGCTGGACGCGTTCACCAAGGTGGTGCGCAGCCCGCTGTTCCTGGTGGCGCCGAACTACCATCGCTGGCCCACCCCCAACCGGCTGCGCGCCCGAGCAGCGGAGGCGCAGCTGCACGGCGTCGTGGACGGCCTGATCAGCAGGCGCCGTGCCGAGCAGCGACTCCCCGGAGACGCAGGCGCGCGCGACCTGCTGGACATGCTGCTCGCCGCGCGGGACGAGACCACCGGCGAACCGATGAGCGAGCAGCAGGTCCGCGACGAGCTGATGACCTTCCTGCTGGCCGGGCACGAGACGACGGCCAACGCGCTGGCATGGACGTTCATGCTGCTGTCGCGGAACCCGGAGGCGCGGGACCGGCTCGAGGCCGAAGTGGACGAGGTGCTGGCCGGGCGGGAGGCCACCGCGGCGGATGCGGACAAGCTGACCTGGACCTCAGCGGTGATCTCCGAGAGCATGCGGCTCTACCCGCCCGCCTGGATCATCGAGCGAGAGGCCATCGCCGCCGACGAGCTGGACGGCGAACCAGTCCCGGCAGATAGCGTCGTGGCGCCCGCGCCGTACCTGCTGCACCGGAACCCGGACCAGTGGCCCAATCCCGAGGGGTTCGACCCCACACGGTTCCTGCCGGGAGAGGGAAGTGCCCGCCACCGGTTCGCGTACCTGCCGTTCGGCGGCGGCCGCAGGCAGTGCATCGGGGGCGGGTTCGCGATGCTGGAGTCCGTGCTGCTGCTGGCGACGATCACCCAGCGGTACCGGCTGGACCTGGTTCCCGGTTTCCGCGAGGAACCGGTACCGACCATAACCCTGCGCCCCCGGCGTGGCATCCCGATGCGGCTGCACCGCAGGGCGGCAGCGCTTGACTAGCGCTCAGCTGAGCACGCGGGCCAGCCGTGCAGCGGCCTCCACCACCTTCGGGCCGACGGCCTCGACATCCAGGGAGCCGAGCGAGACCACGCCGACGCTAGCGCGGAACCCGGGAACGCGGCGCACCGGCGCCGCCACGCCCCGCGCCCCCTCCTGCAACTCCCCCTCGGTGGTGACCCAGTCGCCCTCGTCCTGGCGCAGCGTGATCGCCTTGCCCGCCGCTCCCTTGTCGATGGTGTGCCGCGTCCCCACCCGGTAGGCGACATGGAAGCTCGTCCACGAGGGCTCCACCACCGCGACGGCTTCCACCATGTCCGCATCGGCGATCGACAGGTGCGCTGTCGCTCCCACTTCCTCGGCCAGATCCCGCAGTACCGGCGCGGCCGCATCCCGAAGCTGCGGCAGCACCTTGCCAGCCAGCCGGAGCAGCCCCGTTCCCAGGCGGACCTTCGAGCCGTCGCGCCACACCAACCCACGCTTGGTAAGCGGACCAAGCAAGCGGTACACCGCGGCCCTGCTGACGTCGATCCGGACGGCGAGCTCGGAAACCGTGCAGGCCTCGCCCTCGGCCTCCGCGACGGCCTGCAGCAACGCTAACCCGCGATCCAGGGTCAGCGACCCCTCACCGCTCATGGCCCGATCACAGCAACCCCAGCTCGGACAGGTCCTTGGTGGTGTCGGCGAACGTCGCCGAGCCGAACGAGGCGAACAGCTGCCGAACCGCTTTCGCCGCAGGCCCGGACAGCGCCGAAGCCTCCCGCGCCAGCGCGTCGCCGTCGGTGCTGTCCAGCGCGTCCCGCACATCCTTGCCCGACAGGCAACGCGCGGCGGCGACCAGCAGGTTCAAGAACCCGTGATGGGTGATACCGGATTCCTCATCGACGTGGCGCACCGCCCGATGCAGGCTGTTGGTCGCCTTGAACGACGCGCCGGAGACCGTGCTGACCACCGCGAAGAAATCCGCGACCTCGTCGACGCTCGGGAAGTTCTCGCTGGACTGGCCACCGCAGCGGATCTTCGGCCAGCTACCGTGCTCGACGACCTTCCTGACCCCTTCGAGCCAGCCGGTTCCCCTGCGCGGCTCCACGACGCGCACCACGTCCTCCGGAACGAACTCGGAGACCCGCTCCAGCCACACCTCGTCGACGTCCGACGGGGCGGGCATCTCCACCATGCGCAGGGTAAGCATCTCCGAGCGCGATTCCACGATCGAGATAGCCTTCGGCACCCCACCGAGCCCCGTATCGATGATCAGTGACAGCGGCAGCGGTTCGCTCGGGCGGATCTTGACCAGCTCGGTGATCATCTCGGGCAGCCGGGAAGCCGGGCAGAGGAACGCACCGAGCACGCTTCCGTGCTCTCCTGCGCGCGCCTCCAAGTACGTCTGCAGCGCCTCCGACATCGTCGCCGTGCCGGGTGGGAAGAGCGCCGAGTCGTCGATAAGACGGGTGAACAGGGATGGGATGCCACTGGGGCCGGGCGGCGGAAGTTCCACTGCACTTGACACGACTGACACGCTAGTAGCGTACTATAATCGCGCAAACTGGTTCGACTACCGAACACACTCGGACACACGAATCCCGGACATTCAGGGACAGGTGAGTAGCTATGCCGTATTACCGGCAAGTCGGTCATATCCCGCGCAAGCGTCACACCCAGTTCCGCTCCCCCCAGGGCAGCCTCTACGCCGAGGAGCTCATGGGGGTGGAGGGGTTCTCCTCGGACTCCGCGCTGCTCTACCACCGCAACCTGCCGACCGCGATCGTCGACGCGGTCGCCGTTGACGACGACCGAGGGGCGCTCACCCCCAACCACCCCCTCAAACCGCGCTCCTACCGCACGCAGGACCTCAAGTTCCCCGGTGAGGCCGACGCCGTGACCGCAAGGCGCAGGCTGTTCGGCAACGCCGATGTCACCCTCGGTTTCGTGGTGGCGAGTGCACCGAGCCCGCTCTACCGCAACGCCACCGGCGACGAAGTGCTCTACGTCCACGGCGGCTCGGCGACGGTGGAGACCATCTACGGGGCGCTCGACGTCGGCGACGGCGACTATCTCGTGCTGCCTACCTCGACGACCTACCGCGTGGTGCCGCACGAACAGCTCACCGCGCTGTGTGTGGAGGCGCGGGGGCACATCGCCCCGCCGAAGCGCTACCTCTCGCCCAAGGGGCAGTTCCTGGAACACGCCCCGTACTGCGAGCGCGACATCCGTGGCCCGAGCGAGCCACTGGTGGTCGACGGCGACGAGGCCGAAAACCCCACAGACGTGCTCGTACGACACCGCGCCGGGCTGACCCGCTACACCTACGCCCACCACCCCTTCGACGTGGTCGGCTGGGACGGGTGCCTGTACCCGTGGGTGTTCAACATCGATGACTTCGAGCCCATCACCGGGCGGCTCCACCAGCCGCCACCGGTGCACCAGACCTTCGAGGGCCCGAACTTCGTGGTGTGCTCGTTCTGCCCGCGAAAGGTGGACTACCACCCCGATGCCATCCCGGTGCCGTACAACCACGCCAACGTCGACTCCGACGAGCTCATGTTCTACGTGCGCGGCAACTACGAGGCGCGTGCCGGATCCGGCATCGGGATCGGCTCGATGTCGCTGCACCCGTCCGGATTCACCCACGGGCCACAGCCGGGGGCGGCCGAGGCCTCGATCGGAGCGGAGTTCTTCGACGAGACCGCCGTCATGATCGACACCTTCGCGCCACTCGATCTCGGCGAGGCCGCCCAGGCTTGCGAGGATCCCGACTACGCCTGGACCTGGTCGGGCGGGCGGTAACGCCACACCAGCGGGTGAGAGATCCCGACGCCCACGCCTGTGACGTGTCACACTGCCAGAATGGCTCGTTACGAGGACGAATACCCGGACAACCGGGGGCAGCGCGGCTCCTACGACTACCGGGAAGGCCGGGGGGAACGGGACGCCCACGGCAGCAGGTACGACTACGACTACGACGAGGGCGGCGTTGACAAGGTCAGCGTGGTAAGGCGTGTCAACGGCATCATCAGCCTCATCTGCGGGCTGTTCGCCGCGGTCCTCGCCCTCCACATCATCCTCTTCGTGGCCGACGCCAACTTCGCCAACCCCTTCGCGCGGTTCATCACCGACTGGGCCAACGGGGTCTCCCTCGGGTTGAACAACCTGTTCCTCTGGGGACCCGAGAAGGTGCAGGTCGCCCTGAACCACGGGGTCGCGGCGCTGCTGTGGCTGCTGATCGGCTGGTTGCTGACCACCGTCATCGCGCGGATCGTGCTGCCGTACCCCGACCGGAACTGGTACCGGCGCCGCTGAACCGCCGGTCCACCCGGCACATACAGCCCCGACCGCGACACAACACAGGAAACAGCAGTGGGGCGGGCGCCCGTGGCGCCCGCCCCACTGCTGTCGTGCTGCCCGGCTCGAACCGGCGTTACGGGGTGCTCGAGGTCGGCCCCGATCCCGGTCCCGAACCACCGTTGCCCGAACCCGGCGTGGCCCCGCTCGCGCTGTTGGGCTCGATATAGCCCTCCTCGATGAGGTTCTGCGAGACCTGCTCGGTGAGCGCTTCTTGCTCTTGTCGTCGCTGTATTCGTAGGAAGGCTCGTCGCTCCATGGTGAACGAGCGCCAGCTGGCGATACACATCAGGATCATCACCACGCTGAACGGCAACGCGATGATGATCGCCGCTGCCCGCAAGGCTTCCAGCCCCCCGGCCAGCAGCAGCGCGATCGCCACGAGACCTTCCGCGGTGGCCCAGAAGGTCCGGCTCCACTTCGGCGGCTCGGTGCGACCACCGGAGGCCAGCATGTCCACCACCAGCGAACCGGAGTCCGAGGAGGTGATAAAGAACGTGGCGATCAGCAGCACGGCGAGTCCGATGACGATGGTGCCACCGGGGAAGCCCTCCAACAGGCCGAACAGCGCGCCCTCCTGGGTAACGCCGTCCTCGGGGTCGATGAGTCCACCCTCACCGAAGAGCTCGCGGAACAGGCCGGAGCCGCCGAGGACACTGAACCACAGGAACGTCACGATGGTGGGAACCAGCAGCACGCCACCGACGAACTCGCGGATTGTGCGGCCCCGGGAGATGCGCGCGATGAACACGCCGACGAAGGGGGCCCAGGAGATCCACCAGCCCCAGTAGAACGCCTGCCAGAAGCCCTGCCACTCGATACCCGCCTCACCCTGCATGGCGGTGGTGTCGAAGCTCAACTGCAGCAGGTTCTGCAGGTACAGGCCGATCGACTGGATGAATTCGCGGAGCACGAACATGGTCGGCCCGGCGATGAGCACGAAGAGCATGATCGCCCCGGCCAAGGTGATGTTGAAGTTGGACAGCCACTTGATGCCCTTCTTCACACCCGTGACGACCGAGATCACCGCGATCAGCGTGATGACGCCGATGAGCACCACGTGCACCAGATCGCCCGGATCCTGCACGACCTCGATCCACTCCAACCCGGCGGCGATCTGCAACACGCCGAGACCGAGCGAGGTCGCGACACCGAAGACCGTACCGATCACGGCGGCGATGTCGATGATGTCGCCGAGCACACCCTTGACCCGGTTGCCAAGCAGCGGCTGCAGCGCCCAGCGGATCGAGATCGGCTTGCCCTTGCGGTGCACCATGTACGCGATCGCCAGGCCGACCACCACGTAGATCGCCCACGGGTGCAGGCCCCAGTGGAGGAAGGTCTGGATCAGCGAGGCCTCGGCGAGCTCGCTCTGGGTGCCTTCGACCCCCGGTTTCGGCGAGTCGAAATGCATGAGCGGTTCGGCCACACCGAAGAACACCAGGCCGATCCCCATACCGGCGGCGAACAGCATCGCCAGCCAGGAACCGAGACTGAACTCCGGCTCCTCGTCCTGTGGGGACAGCTTGATATCTCCGAAGTGGCTGACACCGACCCAGATGGCGAAAACCACGAACGCGGTGACGAGGAAGTTGTAGTACCAGCCGAAGTAACGGGTGATCTCACCACTGACCGTCTGCAGCCACTCCTCGGCCGTACCCGGCACGATCACGGCGAAGGCCACGAAAATGCCGATAATGACGATCGACGGCCAGAACACCGCCGGTTGGATCGAGCTGTACCAGGGTCCTCGTTCAGCCGGAGCGCCGCTTTGCGCAGGCTCCGGCGATGTATCTGACGATGTCGCCACCTTGCGGTTCCTTTCTTCCGACATCTCCAACGTTGTGCTCGCGTGCGAGCGTCCCCCGAACGTTCCTGCTTAGCAGGCACCCCCGCAGTGCGTCCCGGGGAACCGTATACGAGACGAGTAACGTTCTGGTTGAGGACCGACGCACCGTATACGCACCGCGTGCGCACGGGTGAACACAACCGGTATTTCCTGTATGCATGCCCTCCGTTTTCGATCATCTGGCAGGCGAAGCGGATACACCGCT
This sequence comes from Haloechinothrix sp. LS1_15, assembly GCF_033042135.1. Lineage (NCBI taxonomy): Bacteria > Bacillati > Actinomycetota > Actinomycetes > Pseudonocardiales > Pseudonocardiaceae > Haloechinothrix > Haloechinothrix sp. LS1_15. The sequence goes on from NZ_WBXM01000016.1 coordinate 23,511, forward strand.
GCCGGCTACTCGCGGTGTGATCAGGTTAACGTGAACTCGCGCAGGCAACACGGCGACGCACCTGTGCAACAGTCGAGCCATGCATCCCAACCAGGACCACGGAGCAGACGGTGATCACGCTCCCGGTGACGGCGAGCCACACCGGCTGCCCCCGGGAACCCGGGGTCGTGCGAGGCTGCTGAGCTGGCTCAAACCGCCCCGCCCCCGATCACCGACCGCAGTGACGGCACCGGCCGAGCGGCGGGCGATCGTGATCGAGCTGGTCATCGTGTTCGCGATCACGCTCGGGCTGGCCGGGATGCGCGCGCTGCTGTCGCTGCTCGACTCGCTACTGCGACCCGAGCCGCTTGCCGAGCAAGACGTCGCGCTGCACCGGCCGCAAGCAGCCATCGGGGTCATCGACATGGCGCAGCAGCTCCTCGGCGTGCTGCAACTGCTCGGCTGGGCGGCGCTCGGGCTCTACCTGCTGTGGCGCGCAGGCATCGCGCTGCGCCGCATCGGCCTCGATGCGAGCAGGGTACGCCGGGACGTGCTCACCGGCATCGGTCTGACCGCGCTGATCGGCATTCCCGGCCTGGCCCTGTACTTCGCGGCGTGGTCGGCGGGAGCGAACCTCGCGGTCATCCCATCCGCACTGGACGACACCTGGTGGCAGCCCATCACGCTCACACTGTCGGCCTTCGGTAACGCCGCTGCCGAGGAAATCCTGGTCGTGGGCTACCTCCTCACCCGGCTGCGGCAGCTGGGTTTCGGTGAGAATTCCGCACTGTTGATTTCCGCGATACTGCGTGGCAGCTACCACCTGTACCAGGGAATCGGCGGCTTCGTAGGAAACGTCATAATGGGCCTTTTATTCGGCCGTTACTGGCAACGCACGAACCGCATTCTTCCACTTGTCATCGCGCACACCTTGCTCGATGTCGTCGCATTCGTCGGGTACGCGATGCTGCGCGACCATATCGGCTGGCTGCCGTGATAAGCAGCACATACACGGAGGGTCGCGCGGCGACGTCCTTTTCGGAAAGGCTTACCAAACTAAGTGGAACCTCAATAAGATTGCCCTAGCCTTACCCGTATCTACCCGGGTGGACCGGGACGCGAGACTCGTGTATAAAATGAACCCATGGGGAACAACGAAATGAACTCCAAGTTCTACGAACTCCTGCAAGAACAGGTTCGCAACGAGCTCAACGCGGAGCGCCAGTACGTGGCGCTGGCGGTGTGGTTCGACAGGGAGGACCTCCCCCAGCTCGCCAAGCGCTTCTACCGCCAGGCCGTTGAGGAGCGCAACCACGCGATGGCGATCGTGCAGTACCTGCTCGACACCGGGCACCAGGTGGAGATCCCCGGCACCGCGGAGGTGCGCAACGACTTCACCGAACCCGCCGAGCTGATCGAGCTCGCGCTCGAGCAGGAGAAGCAGGTCGCCGCGGACATCGAGTCCCTGGCCAAGACCGCGAGGGAAGAGGACGACTACACCGGCGAGCAGTTCGTGCAGTGGTTCCTCAAGGAGCAGGTCGAGGAGATCGCGACCATGTCGACGCTGCTGAACGTCGCCAAGCGGGCCGGGAGCAACGTCTTCGAGATCGAGCGCTTCCTCGACCGTGAAGGCGCGGACGCAGGACCCGACCCGACCATGCCCCCGGTGGCGGGCGGCGCCCTGTAGCCGACGGCAGCTGGCATGAACGTGGCGATACGGCCCTAGAAGGCGCTGAACGTCACGTTCGGCCCCACACGGACCGGCGTCAGCACTCGCCAGGGTCGTCGCTACGCAGGGACAGCCGCTCCAGCACACCCTCGTCGAACTCGAAGAGGTAGTGCGCCCCCTCGGCCGCCTTGGCGCGGTAGGTTCCCGCGTCGCCGTCCAACCCGGGGTGGGCCTCACTGACCTCGTCAAGGGTGTCGCCGATCTCGGCACCGGCCGGTGTTTCCGCGCCCGATGCGATGATCACCGCTACCCCGGTGCTCGCCGAGATGCGCACCGTGCGCACCGAATCGGTGCCCTCGGCCAGGGTGTAGGAGTCACACCCTTCCGGGGGCCCGGCACCGGCATTGGCCAGCAGTCCCGCCTCTCGTGCGTCCTCGAAGCCCATGCCGATGCGCAACGCCCCGTAGCCGCCCGGCCCGAGCGTGGGATCGCCGCCGAAGGTCATCCCGTCGTGCTCGCCGTTACCCGGCTCACCCGGCTCCACCTCCGCCGCGGGCGAGCGCGGTGTGGTGCGCTCCCGCTCACGCTGCTCGTGGAGCTCCCGCCCGGGGTCGGCGGCATCCTCCTCGGGGCTTGCCTCCGGCGTCGTCGGTTCGGCAGGTTCCTGCCCCCTGGCATCCCCGTCGTCGCTGTCGGCGGGCGAGGCCACGTGCGGCGGCGAGTCATACACCTGCGGCACAGCCACGGCCACTCCCGCGAGCATGAGCACCCCGGTGGCGACCGCCGAACCGGTAGCCGCGTGCCTGCGGCGACGCCTACGCCGCGCGCCCGCGACGATCGCCTCTCCTGCGCCCTCGGAATGCGGGACGGTGAGCCGCTCGTCCGCGAACAACCTGCGCAGATCCTGCCCGAGCTCGTCGGGCTCGTCGGCGTTGCTCACGTCGGGTGCACCTCCCTTCCCGGGTGCCCGGCCGCTTGCGCTACGTTCGGCTCACTCACGATGCTCACTGCTCCTCCGTGACCACCGTCAGTCTCGAACGCAGCGACGCGATCGCCTTGCTCGCCTGGCTCTTCACGGTTCCCTGGCTGATACCGAGCGACCGTGCGATCTCTTGTTCGGAGAGTCCCTCGTAATAACGCAACACGATGACCGCACGTTGCCTCGGTGGAAGCTCGCGTAACGCCTGCCACAGCGGTTCGTGCTCGAAGGGATCGCTTGCCGGGTTGCCCTGGCGCTCCGGGATGTCAGCGACCAGGTTCTCCCGGCGCGTCCGCCGCCACCTGCTGATGTGCGCGTTAGCCATCGCGCGCCGCACGTAGGCCGTAGGGTCCTGCGTCTTGCGGCGCACCTCCCGCCAGCGGGCCCCCACCTTCTCCAGCGCGGTTTGAACCAGGTCAGCGGCGTCGTGCGGGTTCCCGGTCAGTGCGTGGCCGTAGCGCAACAACCCGGGCAGGGCGGACTCCACGAACTCCGCGAAATCCTCGTCGTCACCCGCCACGTTCAGCCCCCGCCAGCGTCGTCCTCACACCGTCATCATCGGATCGTGAACTGCCGCCCGATCAGCCCGTCCCTGAGACGCCGCTCCTCGCTGTCCAGCGGGTGTTCCGCGATCCCGGCGATCGCCTCCTCCAGGCGCTCGCCCAGCCGGGCAGCGGGCTCGGCCCACTCCCGCGCATGAGCCTCGCGGTCGAGATCCCACACCGGCACGAGCAGGCCGTGCGCCCGGAACGACCCCGCGTACCGCGAACCCTCACCGAGGGTGAGCTGACCACGCGCCGACAGCCGCGCCATCCCGGCGAGCACCCTGGCCTCCGGTTCCGGACGCACCCACCGCAGGTGCGCGCGTTCCCCGGCGTCGACCCAGTAGGGCGCGCCGGGCTGTGCCCCGTCACCGGGCTCGAACAGCCGCTCCGTCGGCATGATCGCCTTGTTCGCCTGTTCCACCGCCGGATCCGTCGCCGCGGAATCGCGCTCCTCGGGCGCCAGCCACCACGAGAAATCCTGATGCAGCTGTGGCACCAGCGGTCGCTCGGCATCGAGCAGGTCCTGGAGGCGCTCGCCGTCGACGGGCTCGCTCGCCGTATCGGCAACCGCGAGCACGTCGCCGGGGTCGGCGTGGAGCAGCCAACGTAGCGCCCGGCCGAGGTCCCTGCTCACATCCGAGGATTTCGCCTGCACCTGCAGGCCGAGGAAGGCGGTCCCGTCGGAACGCACCGTCGCTGCCGCGGCACCGGGAAGCACCGTCGCCAGCTGTACCTCCCGGTCGTGCCCGGCGGCCAGCGGTAGCGGTGCGGTCGCCGAGGGCACGAACTCGCGGAGCGCGATCAGCTCGGTCTCCGCCGCCAGCCCTTCGAAGGGTTGGCCGACGAAGACGTCCCGCTGCTTGCGACGCTTGGTCGCCCCGTCCTGCTTCGCCGACCGTGCCTTCCGTGCCGCCTTGCCCACGTGCCTACCTCCGTGTGGTGCGTCCGTGTCGCCTATTCGGCGGGGCGTCCCCTACGCCCCGACTGCGACGGTACCCGGTGCCACCGTCGGGTCGGAGCTCACGGCCGGAAAGGGCGGGAGAGGTGGCTACCGGCATCTCAGCGCCGCACCCAAGGCATCCGCCGTGGCCGCAGCTCCGGTGCGGGAGCACCCCGGACGTCGGCCACCCATCGCTTCCTGAGACGGTCACCGGTCACCGGGGCGATCAGGTTCGTGATGCGGTGCACCACCACCGCCGTGATCGCCGCCAACGCCACCGCCGCGATGTTCGTGAGGCCGGTGAGCAGTACTCCATCGGCCTGTGCTTGCAGCCCGTCTCGCATCCGCCAGATCACCGTGAGCGCGAGCAGCAGCCCGTTGCCGACCCAGGCCACCCACCAGGCGATCACCAGCCGCGACGGTCGCGGGCGGTCGCCGGGGCGCCGCCCGCTTGCCAGGTGCTCCAGCTCGGCGACGATCGGCCCGGCGAGTACCCAATTCAGCCCCGGCACGAACACGCCTGCCGCGATCCTCGCAGGCGTGCGCGGTGGATCCACCCGATACCGGACGGCGACCGCGGCTCGGGCACGAAGCAGCCAGAGGAACGAGGCGGCGATCGCGGCGACCGCGGCGAGCAGCAGCACCACCGAGGAGGACACCACGAGCGCGTCGGCCGAGAGCACGGTACCGGCGTTCAGCGCGGCTTCCCGGCTGCGGAGCAGCAGGACGTACCGCCACAGCTCGGCTGCCCCGGCGATGACCGCCAGTGCCGCGGTGACGATCAGCAGGGCTACCGCCCTCCCGCCGAGAACCCGCTGCCTGTGCACCGGGTCGTGCGCCGCAGGCTCTGCCCCGGGAAGGCTGGTCGGCCAGCGCCAGGTGACGTTCGGGAACCCCCACCGAGGTGGCGCCGGGTACGAGGGCGGGCCGGTGTACGGCCGCGGCGCGGATGCGGCGCGGCGCCCGTTCGTCGCGGGTGGCCACGGTGCTGGAATGGCGACCCAGCGCCGTGCCTGCCCGCTCGGCTGCCGCTGCCCGGCACGCATAACGCTAGAGCACCTCGGGATCGGTGTCGGAGTCGGCGATCATCGGCTTGCCCTCGGTGTGCCAGGACTTCATGCCGCCAGCTATGTTGACGGCCTCGTAGCCGTGCGCGTTGAGGTACGCGGTGGCCTGCGCCGAGCGCCCGCCGGTACGGCATACCACGTACACCGTCTGATCGATGCCCTCATCGGCGAGTTCGTCGATCCGAATCGGCAGGTCGCGCAGCGGGATGTGGACCGCGTCCGGCGCGTGTCCCGCGCGCCACTCGTCGTTCTCTCGAACGTCCAGTAGGAGGTAGCCGTCCGAGGGCAACTCACGCACGGACGCCGTCGGCACTTCTTCCGGATACACCACACCACCGATGGTGCCACCGAGCGGGTTGGACCCGCGTTAGGGCGGCGCCACCGGCTGGATCCCTGGACACGGGGTGTCTGGGGCCTGGAAACGGCTTCAGGTGTCGCCGTGGCGGCGCTTGCCGAGACGGATCCGCTCCTCGGCGTGGCCGTAGCGGGGGATCTCCCTGTCCTGCACGAAGCCGAGCGGGTCAGGGGCGTGCATACCGAGCATGATCGCCCCGACGTTGTGCGGTACCGAGCTTTGCGTCACCTTGCTGGCCAGGACCGTGACCAGAAACGCCACCGGCACCGACAGCAGCGCGGGCTGCTGCACCAGCGACGGCAACGTAGCCCCGGTGTACCCGGCGGCGAGGTTCGCCACGAGCGCGGTGAGCACGATGCCGCCGCCGGCGATCATGCCGGACACCGCGCCGCGCGCCGTCAGGCCGCGCCACCAGATGCCCAGCACCAGCACCGGGCAGAACGTGGATGCCGCCAGCGCGAACGCCATCCCGATGCTCAACGTCAGATCGGTCGGCCGCAACACGATCGCCAGCGCCAGCGGAAGCAGCGCCATCATGACCGTGGCGATGCGGAAGTCCCGCACGTTGCCCGCGGGCAGCAGGTCGGTGGCCACCACCCCGGCCACGCTGAACACCAGCCCCGACGCGGCCGCCAGGAAGGCGGCGAAAGCTCCCGCAAAGACGATCGCCGTCACCACCTGCCCGGCGATACCCGGCAACATCGCGGAGGGAAGCAGCAGCACCGCGGCGTCCCGCTCACCGGTAACGAGCAGCTCGGGCACGTACAGCCGCGACAGCGCGCCCAGCATGGTCGGGAACAGGTAGAACAACCCGAGCAGCAGCAGCACGTGCACGGTAGTGCGGCGCGCCGCCTTGCCGTCCGGGTTGGTGTAGAAACGCACCAGGATATGCGGCAGGCCCATGGTGCCGAGGAACAGCGCGAGGATCAGCGAGTAGGTACCGAGCAACCCCCCGATCCCGTCACTACCCGGCGTCAGCCAGCTCGAGTTGCGCTCCTGTGCGCCATCGACGACCGGAACCGCCGCCCCCTCGCCGAACCGCAACGTGGTGCCCGCATCGACCTCGTGGCCGACCCCCTCGGCCCAGCGCAGCTGGCTATCGACAGGCGAGCCGTTGACCACCCCGTCGGCGTGCAGCACGGTCGGCTCGTCGACCCGCAGCACCACCGGGGTATCCACCTCGACCGTGGTCTCCTCGGTGAACGCGGGCGGCGCCTCGGCGCCGAGGTTTCCCGAGTGAGCACCCGCGCCGCCACCGAGGAACACCGCACCGAGCACGAACGTCGGCACGGCGATGGCGAACAGCTTCAACCAGTACTGGAACGCCTGCACCACCGTGATGGAGCGCATCCCGCCAGCCACCACGTTGAACATCACCACCACGGTCACCACCACGGCACCGAGCCACATCGGGGTGGGAAGTACCGCGGCGAACGACAGCCCGGCGCCCTGGAGCTGCGGGATGAGGTAGAGGATCCCGATCAGCACCACGACGAAGCTCGCGAACACCCGGATCCGGCGCGACGCCGCCAGCCGCCCCTCCACGAAATCGGGCAACGTGTAAGCCCCGGAACGCCGCAACGGCGCCGCGACGAACAGCATCAACGCGAGGAAACCCGCTGCGAACCCGATCGGGTACCAGAGCGCGTCGGCACCTTCGGCGAGCACCACACCGGCGACGCCGAGGAACGAGGCTGCCGAAAGGTACTCACCCGAGATCGCGGCCGCGTTGCGTTGCGAGCGCACGGTGCGCCTGGCCAGCAGGAAGTCGTGAGTGGAATGCGCCATCCGGGAAGAGCGATGCCCCAGGTAGAACGTGGCGATACCGACGAGCGCCACGCCGGTCAGCACCCACGGGTTCAGCTCCACGAGATCCTCACCTGTCCAGCCGCGGCGGCGTAGCGGTCAATGCCCGTTCATGGCCCGAATCATGACCAGATCACGACTCGATCATGTCAACGAAGGTGCGTTCCTGACGTTCCGCGATGCGGTTGTACAGCATCCCCGCACCGAACAGCAGCGGGAACGGCACCAGCCCGAGCAGCAGCCACGCCAGCGGCACGGTGCCCACGGTGAGCTCGGCGAAGCCAGGGGCGAGCACGAACGCCAACGGCAACCCGCCGAGCAGCACCGCGACGATCAAACCGATCACCACGGCCAACCGGAACTGTACGCTGATCAGATCCTTGATCAGCATCTCTCCCCAGCTGGTCTGCTGCGCAAGCTCCACCTGCGGTCGCAACCCGGTCTTCTGGTGGCCCCGCTCGGCCAACACCACCCGCTGCCGTTTCGGCTTCGTAGGGGCATCCACCTGGTTCTGCTCGGGAAGCTGTCCGGCCCGCGTGCCTTCCACCGGCGACCGGGAGCGGCTACGCCGCGTGCGCAACGTCGGATCCGGCGTGCGCACCCGCGGCTGCCGGTGCTGGCCCCCCTGATGCGAATGCGACGCGCGATGCTGGCTCACAACGACCTCACTCGCGGCATCCCGAGCGTCTCGAACCGTCACCTGAGCGAGCGCAACGAGACACGACCCACTCGGCCATATCAACCTCCTCGCCGCGTGATCCGATCCTTCAGGTTCCTGGCATTGCGCCTGCTGACCGGCAGCAGCTTCTCACCCTCGCCGATCACCACCTGGTAGCTGCCCTGGCTCATCCGGATCTCGGTGATCTCCCGCAGCGCCACCAGGTACGAGCGGTGGATACGCACGAAACCCGCCCCGGCCCAGTGCTCCTCCAGCTGCGTCAACGGAGTTCTGGCCAGATAGGAGCCGCCCTTGGTGTGCAACCGAACGTAGTCACCGTGGGCCTCGACCCAGCGCACTTTGTTCCGCGGGATCAGTTTGGTTGTCCCGGCGAGCTCTACCGGAACTACCTCGCTGTCCTCCTGCGACGGTCCGTTGCGGGCGGGTTCCTCGGGCCTGCCGGGATGGAGCATCGACAACACGCGCTCGATGGACCGGTTCAGCCGGTCCTGGTTATACGGTTTCAGCACGTAGTCAACCGCACCAAGATCGAAAGCCTGCACTGCCTCTTCGCTGTAACCGGTGACGAACACCAGCAACGGCGCCGGGTTCAGGGCGGTGAACACCCGTGCCATCTCCATCCCGGACAGCCCGGGCATCTGCAGGTCGGCGAACACCACGTCGACCGGCGGCAAGCCGTGCTCCCTGCGCCGCTGTACCTCTTCGTCGTCGGCGGAGATCACCCGCAGCGCCTCGGACGCGTCCACCGCGGTCCGCACGCGCTCGATGTGCGGGTTGTTCTCGAGGCAACGCTTGAGCACATCCATTCCCGGCTGCTCGTCGTCGACGGCGAGCGCCAGTAGCTTCCGGGTGTCGTGTTGAGCACTCACAGTGACACGCATCCTGCCTCGTCGGAACGCCCGTGTCCAGTATCGCTGCGTACGAGAACCACCCCGTGATCGGGTTACAAGCCGAAGCGTGCCCACTGGGCACGCTGGGCGGCCACGTCGAACAACGCCGATACCCCGGCGGCGGCAGGCGCGCCGAGCCCGAGCCTGGCCAGCAGCGGCTTCTTCGGTTCCGCCACGGTGACCGCCGCGTCCGGGTACCGCTGTGCCAGAATGCCGCGCAGCGTACCCAGCCCGTCGACCAGCCCCAGCTCGACGGCCTTGTCTCCCAACCACACATCGCCGCTGAACAGCTCGTCGTCCTCGGCCAGCCGGGATCCCCGCCGCTCGCGCACCCAGTCGGCGAACATCGTGTGCAGCTTTTCGTGGAGACCCTGCAGCCACTCGACGTCCTCGGGCTTCTCCGGGCTGAACGGGTCCAATCTGCGCTTATTCTCGCCCGCCGTGTACAGCCTTCGCTCCACGCCGAACCGTTCCAGCAGCTCTGGGAAGCCGAAACCACCGCTGACCACGCCGATCGAACCGATGAGCGAGGTCCGGTGGGCAAAGATCTCATCAGCGGCGCAGGCCAGCCAGTACCCTCCGGACGCGGCCACATCCTCGGCGAACGCCAGCACCGGCACCCTGGCATCGGCGGCGAGCTGACGGATCCGCTCCGCGATCAGGCCCGACTGGGTCGGCGCCCCGCCCGGCGAGTTGATCTGTAATGCGACCGCGCGCAGCCTGTCGTGTGCGAATGCCCGCTCCAGCGCCGACTCCACCGCGCCGATGTTGATGGCTCCCCGGGAGATCGGCGCGGGTGTCGGGGTGATGACGCCATGCAGCTTGACGACCGAGACCACCTCGCCGCGGTCGCCCCTGCCTCCGATCCTGGAAAGTCTCGCTGCCACCTTCTCCGGAACATCCATAGGGGCAGCGTAGTCATAGCCAGCGCGGGCGAGCCCCGCGGTCGGACCGCTTGGCCACCCGACGGACGGCGACCCCCGCAGGGGTGGCGGCGAACAGTCGGCTATCAGCTCGGCAGGCCCGGCATCGATCGGGCGGCCGCGGTCATGCCTGGTCGACGGGCCACATCGAGGGCTTGGTGCTCCCCCGCTTGCCCGCGTAGCCGGTTCGCTGCGGCGGCAGCAACGGCGCGTCAGCCTCCCGTATCGGGTCATCACGGGCCCCGCCGAGTGGTCCGGCGCCCTGCTGCTCCGAGGGCGCGGCATCCCCGGCGCTGTCAGCGTCCTCCGAGCGTGTCGCGGCGTACTCCGGTATGTCCGGCCGCACCCCCGGCGCGAACTTCGGCACCCGCAGCGTCACCTTCATACCGGCGTTCGGTGCGGTCTCCACGATCAGCGCGTACTCGTCGCCGAACAGCTGTCGCATCCGCCTGTTGAGGCTGCCGAGGCCGACTCGCTCACCCGGTGCTCGCGCGTTGGCGTTCTGCAGCTCGGTCAGCTTGTTCGGATCCATCCCGACGCCGTCGTCCTCCACGCTGATCACGGCCTCGCTGCCCGCGTCCTCCGCGGTGACGCTGAGCGTGCCCCCTCCGGGCTTGCCCGCGAGACCGTGTTTGATGGCGTTCTCGACCAACGGCTGAATCAGCAGGAACGGCACGACCACCGACAGGACCTCGGGAGCGATCTTCAACCGCACGTCCAGCCGCTCGCCGTAACGGGCCGACTCGATCGTCAGGTACCGGTCGATATTGCGCAGTTCCTCGGACAGCGTGGTGAACATGCCGGAGCTGCGGAACGAGTACCTGGTGAAGTCCGCGAACTCCTGTAGCAGCTCGTGCGCCTGCTCCGGATCCTTCTCGATCATCGAGGAGATCGTGTTCAACGCGTTGTAGACGAAGTGCGGGGAGATCTGCGCGCGCAGCGCCTTCAGCTCGGCCTCTTGCAGTGCGCGCTTGGATTCCTTCAGGTTGGCCAGCTCGAACTGGATCCGCACGAACTGGGCCACGGCGTCGGCCATCTCCATCAGCCGTTTGCCGCGGCTCTTGCCGATCACGATCAGCACGGCCTGCGTGCTTCCCTCGACGATCAGCGGGATGACCACCGCGGTGCGCATTCGGCACTCGCCACGTGTCGTGCAGGGCAGGTCCTCGTGATAGACGATCTCCCTGCGGTGCCGTACCCGTGCCGCGGTGATCGCCGACTCCAGGTCGACGTAGTGATGGTTGGCCTCGCCGTCCCAGCTCTGCAGGGCGCCGTCTCTGTCGGTGATGCCGACGGCGACGCACTTGAGCAGCAGCAGCAGGTGCATCGTGATGCGGTCGGCGGCCGACGGGCTCAGACCCTCCCGCAATCCGGGCGCGGCGAGCGAGAGCCGGTGCACCGCGTCGAGCACGGCGCTTTCGGTCGCCTTGTTCGGCCGCCTGGCGCGGACCACGACCCAGACCATCGCGATGATGGCGCACAGTGCGATACCCCACGGGAGGAGCTGGGTAATCGGCACGGCTGTCACGAGCTCAATGCTGGGCGGAGTCGGCACGGATGACAAGAGGTTACGCTCACTTTCCGTGCCCCGGCGGATCCATGCCGTATCAGCCGCCGCGCCCGTACTCGGCGGCCGAGACCGGGTAGCTCACTGGTCATTAGCCGAACTTCCAGTGCCGTGACCAGCGCATCAGTCGACAGGACGTAGCGGCCCGGTTGGATCGGGGGTGGAGTGGCGCTCGATCGTTTTGGCGACACGCGCCACCTCGCTGTGGACCTTCAGCATTCCCCGCACCGTGCCGACCCAGCGCTCGGCCGGGTACGGGTCCTCCTCGTCCTCGGCGCTTCCGGATTCCCCGTCCTCGGCGCTGCTTACCTCACCGCTCTCAGCGTTCTCGCCGTCTGCGGTACCGGTGTCCACTGACTCACCCCACCGGCCCGCGACCGCGGGCTCGACCTGCAAGCCTTCGGTCTCGGCAACGACCGTCCACGGCCGCCGCAGTGTCCAGCGCAACGGGAAGAACAGTGCCACGAGGGCCAGCGCGAGTACGAACCACACCGGCACGTACACGCCGTCGGGCATCCAGATCACCAGGACGGCGACCAGCACCCCGAGGATGCCCAACATGACGTAGCCCGGGCGGGCACCACCGGAGACGTCGTGCTCGAAATCCTCAGCCGTGACAGGCGGACGCCACTCCAACTGCTTGCGTACCGTCCACTCCCGGCCATCGGGAGCCGTGACCTGCCGGTCCATCGCTGCGCAGCTCCATTCCCACCCTGTGTTCGCACCGCCTTACGCAACGTACCGTGCTCCTGGGGGCCAGGGCGAGCCCGTGACTCCTTACGGAGCAGCCGAGGGCACCGTCGCGACCGAACGGGGCCCTAACCGGGTCCGTTCGCCACCACTCGCTACGCCGCGAGCCCTACCGGTGGCCGCGTGTCGCACCGTACGAGTACTCGTAGGTCTCGTACTGGTAGCTCTGGCCGTAGGAGTAGTACTCGTACTCGCAGTAGTAATAGTAGTGCTCGACCTGGTGCTCATCGACGTAACGGCCGGACTCGCACCGGGGACCGGCGGTGTCCTGCCCGTCGCGAGCGGATCCGCCGCCCTGGCCGCGCCCGTCACGCGCGCCGTCGCCACCGGCCCCCTCGGTCTCCCGCACGACATCCTCGGTGAGATCCTCGGTGACATCGTCGCTGACGGTCGTGTCCAGCACCTCGTCGACGGCGTCCACGGCACCGCCCTCACCCGACTCACCGTCGCCGCCGGCGCCGTCCTCGCCGTCCGGCTGCGCGATCCCCCAGGAAGCGCGGTCGTTGTTGAGCTCCTCCGGGCTCGGCACCCCGCCCTCACCGGAGCGGTCGAGGTTGTCGGTAGTCCGCGCTGCGGTGAGCTCCGGCGTCCCCTGGTAGCCGGGCAGGCTGATCAGTTCTGAGCCTTCGCCCGCCAATTGTGCCGTGGCGGCGAAGCCGAACACTCCCGCTGCCGCCGTCGACGCCACCGCCGCGGCGACCTTGAGTTTCGCGCCGCTGGCCAGCCCCTTCAGCGTGCCGGCCAGCGAGCCGAAAGCCGAGGCCATCGACGCCTGCAGACCCGAAAGCCCGGCGGAGCCCAGCGTGCCTGCCCCAGCGGAGTTCGCTGTGGAGCTCGCCGTGACCGCGGCCGCCCCGGAGGGCACCTCGCCTGCCGCCGCGGCGCCGCCTGCGGTCAGCCCCGCGGCGGCCAGGGCGCCCGCGTGCTCGCGCAGCGAGAAGCTCACGTCGCGCAGCTCCCGGTGCCGCGCCGCGCAGTCGGCGCACTCGCGCAGGTGTGCCTTGATCTTGCGTGCCTCGGCACCGGTGACGTCACCCGCCGTGTAGCCGCCGAGCTTGGTCAGCACCGGACCGCAACGCCTACGTCCCATGGCGGCGTGCTCGGCTTGGCACTCCGCGGCGAGGTGTGCCTGTAGGTAGGCCGCCCGCAGGCCCCGGCGGGCACGCCGGGCAAGCGCGGCCGTGGCGTTGGCGCTCAATCCGAACAACCTGCCGACCACGGCTGGCCGTTCGCCCTCTACCTCGGTGTGCCAGAGCACGGTTCGCCACCGCGCGGGCAAGCTGGCGAAGGCGCGGCTGATCAGGTTGTGTTCGGCCAGCCGTGCCACGCCGTACTCGTAGCTGCCCGCCCGGTTGGCCAGTTCCTCGTCCGATACCGGGATGTCCCTGGCCGCGCCCTGATACTCATATGCGACCCGCCGCGTGACGGTCAGCAGGTAGCCCCGCACGGTGTCCTTCGGGCCCGAGCCACGCTTGACCGCCTGGAGAACGCGGAAGAACGTCTCGGCCGTGACGTCCTCCGCTTCGCTGGCGTTGATCGCCAGCCCGCGAGCCAACCGTCGGACAGCGGGGGCGTGCGCATCGAACAGCTCGGTGAACGCCGCGTCGTCACCGTGTCGCAACCGGTGCAACAGTGCCGCGTCACCGGAACCGGTAGCCGGGGATCCGGATGTCATGCCGCCCAGCACCTCCCCATAAGAATCCCAACAGGACTGCGGTGATCGCTCGAACCGCGCACCGTAGTCTGGCTGGGTGAACACAATACGGAGTGATCACCAATGCGTCACTAGTCGTAGCCCGAATGGCGGGCACACTACACGATGAGCAGCGAAAATATTGCTCTGCGTAGCAGCCGCGATCCGCGCCGGGGCGGGTGACGCTAGTCGCCCGAGGCGATATACACTGGGAGCCGCGTTCGGTACGGCAGGACGCGATGCGGACGTAGCGCAGCTGGTAGCGCATCACCTTGCCAAGGTGAGGGTCGCGGGTTCGAGTCCCGTCGTCCGCTCCAGAAGCGGCCGGTGTCCGGTCATTTTTTCTCAGCGCCCTTGCTGGCGCGCGTTCGATCTCACACCTGTCCAGCTCGGCGACGCTGGTCGCGAGCTGGGACCATGGGAACGGTTCTCCCATGGAAGGCGGGTTGTCGCATGGAGATCATCAGCTACTCGGTACTCGCGGCGGGCATCGTGGCAGTCGCCGTTCTCGCGCTCGTGGTGTTCAGGCTGCACAACAGGGCCCGGGAGCTGGCAGCCACGGCCGACGAGCTCGCCGAACGCATGCATGCCCTACCTGCCGACCTGGTGGACTACCTCGGCGACGGTGACCGGCTCGTACTGTCGGCCGAACTGCTCAACCCCGTCGAGCTCGCTGCGGAGAAGACCTGGATCGCGCGCCCGATGTCGGCCATCACCCCCAACCTGCTCCGGGAGTTGGTGTACAAGCAAGCAGTGACCCAGGTACGCAAGCAGCTCGACGAGCTGAACATCGACGCGGACGTCCAGGTGCACCGTGCCCGTTGATATGCCGGTCAGCACCCCGGCAGCGGTCGCTCTCTTCGGCGGTATCGCGCTGCTCACCTGCGCTATCGTGCTGCTGCGCCAGGCACTGCTGCTGCGGCGACGCGTGGTGGCCACCGCCCGCGCGCTGCGGCACGCGGGCGCGGCCATCGCCGAGACCGAGCGGGTCCAGCAGGCCAGGGAACAGGTCGTCGGTTCCGCGGGCGACGACGTCCTGTGGCGCTCGTACGAGACCATCGCGGGGGTGCCGTTCGCCTTGCTGGAGGCCAGCCCCATGCCACGCGAGACGGTGCGGCTGCTGCGAGACGCCCACGGGGCGGTCGCGGGCGGCATCTACAGCACCGTCACAGCGTCCCTGGCGAGTGCCGCCCGCATCGGTGTCGGCCTCTTCGACGACCGAGGAGGTAGCGATGCCCACAAGGGTGACACCGAGGGTCGACAACGCTGCTAACCTGGTCGAGGGAAAACTGTATATGAGTCCCGTTAGGTGAGGCTCCTGCACGAAGCTGCGCCTGCTGCCCGGAAAGGTCGAGAGACCCCCACGGGTTGAACAGGCCCTGCCGAATGAAGGCTTGGTCTAATGCAGGCCGGACCCCGCGTCCTGCGCGTGTAGTGCCAAAGCTCGACGTAGGGATACGTGGCAGCCGGTAGGCGACCGGCTGCCGTACCTGAACGTGCCAGGCCTCCCTCAACGGGAGGCCTGTTGTACGTGACTCTCATCACCGGTGGAGGGGGTGCCCATGCTCGTCGGATTTCCCTGTCGCTCCGAGCCCCCGGATAGGGCGTCGCTCATGCCACCCGACTCCGAGCCCGGTCACTGACCACGGCACCGAACTCGCATCACCGCCAGCACCTCCATCCGAGGCGGCCTCCGGCGGAAACTCGCTATGTTGATCGGTGGTGGCCCGGCGCGGGGTCTGTCCGCTCCCTGCACGGCTCGAAGGAGGACCACCATGCCCACAATCGTCGACCTGGCTGATCAGCATGACCTCGATGCCCTCCGCAACCAGCTCTCCGACATCGGGGCGCTGGACATCGCCGAGGAGCTCGCCAGGATGCCGCCCGATCTCATGGCGGTGCCGTTCCGGCTGTTGAGCAAGGAGCGCGCCCTCCAGGTCTTCGAAGCGCTCGAACCCACGCACCAGCAGCAGCTGCTGGAAGGGCTCCGTGAGGAGCGGGTGCGCGAGCTGATGACAGCGATGGATCCCGACGACCGGGCGCGGCTGCTCGACGAGGTCCCCGCGAAGGTGGCTGCCCGGCTGATCGAAGGGCTACCCGCCGAGGAGCGGCAGGCCACCTCGCTGCTACTGGGCTACCCGCCGGAGTCGGCTGGCCGGATCATGTCGCCGGAGTACGTCAGCCTGCGCGCCTCCATGACCGTCGCCGACGCCATGTCCAAGGTCCGCCGCGTCGGGGAGCACGCCGAGACCGTCTACACGCTGCCGGTCACCGACGACCTGCGCACCCTGCAGGGCGTGATCAGCCTGCGCACGCTGGTCACCGCGGCCCCGGACCGGCGCGTGGGCGACCTGATGACCACCGAGGTCCACTACGTCACCGTCGACACCGACCAGGAGGAGGCCGCCAGGCTCATCCAGGACGCGAACATCCTGGCGCTGCCCGTGGTAGACAGCGAGCAGCGGCTGGTCGGGGTCATCACCGTGGACGACGCGATGAGCGTGATGGAGCGCGAGACCACAGAGGACCTCAGCCGGGTCGGTGGTGTCGTGCCGCTCGAGCAGCCATACCGCACGGCGAGCGTTATCACCCTGGCGCGCAAGCGCGCGGGATGGCTGCTGCTGCTCGGCGTCGCCGCGGTACTGACGGTCAACATCCTGGGCGCGTTCGAGGAAGCGCTGGAAGCGGTGGTCGCACTGGCGCTCTTCCTGCCACTGCTCATCGATACCGGCGGCAACTCGGGAGCCCAGGCCTCCACCGTCGTCATCAGGGCGCTCTCCGTCGACGAGGTCCGCTTCCGCGACCTACCCTGGTTGATCCGCCGTGAGATCGGGGTGGGCGCGCTGCTCGGGCTGATACTCGGCGTGCTCGCGTTCCCGCTCGTGACGATCTTCTTCGGCGCCGAGTTCGGGCTGGTGATCGGGCTGTCGCTGTTCGCGATCGTCATCTGGGCAACGCTCGCGGGGGCGGCGTTGCCGCTGCTCGCCCAGCGGCTCGGGTTGGATCCCGCAGTACTGTCCGCGCCTATCATCACCACGCTCGTCGACGCCACCGGCCTGCTGATCTACCTGGGCATCGCGGTGACGATCCTGACCGATCAGATCGACGCGGCCGCCATCATGATCAACATGCTGCCACTGGGCGGCTGCCACGCTGGCACACCGCCGGGCTAACCGGGTAGGCCGACCGGGCGGACGGGTGGATCACCCGCTCGCCCGGCGGCATCCTCAGCCCACCAGGCCGGTGGGGCAGGACACGCCCGTCCCCGCGATGCCGCAGTACCCGTCCGGGACCTTGTGCAGGTATTGCTGGTGGTAGTCCTCGGCGTAGTAGAACGCGCCAAGCGGAGCCACCTCGGTGGTGACCTCCCCGTAGCCCGCCTTACGCAGCTCGGCCGCATAGGCGTCCCTTGAGGCCGCTGCCTCGGTCCGCTGCTCCTCGTCACCGAAGTAGATCGCCGACCGGTACTGGGTGCCCACGTCGTTGCCCTGGCGCATCCCCTGCGTCGGGTCGTGGTTCTCCCAGAACACCGCGAGCAGGTCCTGGTAGCTTACCGTGCCGGGATCGAACACCACGAGGACGACCTCGGCGTGTCCCGTCCTGCCGGTGCAGACCTCCTCGTAGGTGGGGTTCGGCGTGTAGCCGCCCGCGTACCCGACGGCGGTGGAGTAGACACCGGGAACCTGCCAGAACAGCCGCTCGGCGCCCCAGAAGCAGCCGAGCCCGAAAACGGCAGTGCGCATCCCGTCGGGAAACGGCGGGACCGTGCGCGCGCCGTGCACCGCGTGGACCTCGGTGACCGGTAGCGGATCCGACCGGCCGGGAAGGGCCTCGGCGGCGTCGACCATGCGGGAGGGAGTTCCGGACAACCACATACCCCCACTCTAGCCAGCACGGCGGCATCGCACCGTCCCGCTCGACACGCGGCAGGGAAACGTCCGGCACGCCTGCCGGGCGCGACTTCCTCCGATCGAGCGCCGTGGCCGCCCGGGGGTGTCGCATCGTGCCTATTACCGGATAGGCTGACCGGCGTCACACTCGAGCACAGTGGAGACATCATGGGGCACGACGGGGGATGTCGTGACGCGGGCATGGCTGGGCACCGTGACGGCACCGTGCCGAGCGCGCCGGTCGACGCTGTCACCGACGACGCGCGGGATAGTTATACCTACGTTATGCGGATGGGGGAGTCGTGAGGATCGGGAGTCTACACACTTCGAGGAGTGGTGCAGGTCACGTTCACGGCAACGAACTCGGATCCTAGCTGCGAAAACGGACACGCATTCCGGACGCGTCGAATTCGTACTCGGGCACAGCGCTTGAGCAGCGACAGTGCACAATATGACCTGCATGCATCCGTCGTGATCCCGTCCTCCGGTGACGCTGCGCTCACCGAACGAGGCGCCGCGCGCTCCCGCCATCGACCGGTCCGCGACGCAGCCTTGCCGAGCAGGCACGAGCGCGACATGACCGTGCGCTACCGATGACGTATCCCGAAAGGGGGTGCCAGGCGTGACCTGGCAGGAGGAGCTGAAGAAGCTCGACGACGACTTCGCGGCGGGCAAGATCTCCGCCGACGACTACAAGGTTCGCCGCGAGCAAGTGCTGTCCTCCGCTGTCGCCCCCGGCGTGCACCAACACGGCGACGCCCAGCACGGAGCCGAGCAGCAGGAGAACCAGACTCCCGACGACGCCAACCAGCGCGGCGCGGAGGCCACCCAGTTCGTCAACCGCGTGCCGCACGGCAACCAGACGGCACAGCATGGCGCGACCATGCAGCAGCCCGAACAGGGCGACGCCGCCGACGCGACCAGGATCGTGTCGCCCGTGAGCTCCGGTTCCGAGCCCACCCAGGCCGTGCCGAACTGGCAAGCGCCACAGCAGGGCCCCCCGTCACCTCCCGCGGGCTTCGGTCAGCCGACCATCGCGCACCAACCGCAACAGCGGGGGTGGAACACCGCGGACAGCGACAGCAGTCCGCCGTGGGGAGGTTCGGAGCTACCTCCGGTCCCGCCATCCAGCGATGCGGATTGGGTCAAGCAGGGGCCCGAGCCCGGCGGGTCGGCAGGCAACTCGGCAGGCAAGATCGTCGCCGCCGTGGTGATCGTGGTGGTGCTCGCCGGTCTCGGCCTGGGATCCTTCCTGCTGTGGGGCGGCGACGACGGCGACCCCACCGCACCGACCGCGGACGAGAACGCCGAGAACGGCCCCGCCCCCGCCGAGCACGAGCACCTTGCCATGCCCGACCTGCCCGGATCCGCTGAGGACCACCCGGGGATCGAGTCGGTGGCCGACCTCCCCGACCTGAACTACCTCATCTCACGGGAGATCGACGTCTACGAGGAGTTCTCCGGCGGCGAGGCGAGCTTCCTCGTGCAACGACTCCCAAGCGGAAGTCGCGCCATCGTGTTGCTGGTCGAAGCCACGGACGCGGAAGCCGCGGAAACGGCAGCCGAGGAACTACGCGACATCCAGCTCGACAACAACGCCGAAGAGGCCAACGACCCACCCCCTGGCGTGAACATCACCGAGTTCGCCGACAACAACCACGAGCAGATCCGGGCGCACTACGCCAGCGAGGATGTGATCGTGCGGCTGGAAATCCACAACACCAGCGAGCCGTCGGTCGCGGAGTCGGATTTCGAGGTCGCGATCAACGCACAACTCGACGCGATGCCCGCCGATGCCTGACACACCGGCGGTGACCGCGTGCACCGTGGTGGCACGGAACTACCTGCCTGCGGCAACGGTGCTCGCCAGGTCCTATCTGGCCCATCACCCGGGACACGACTTCGTCATCGCGGTGATCGATGGGGGACGGCGACCGGCCGGAACTACACCGCAGTACGACCACAATGGGCACAGTCGCCACAGCACGAACAGTGACCACGGTGGCCATAGCGGCACCAGCGGCCACAATGGCTACCGGATCGTCGGACCCGAGGCATTCGACATCGACGAGCAGGACTACCTGCGCATGGCGACTGCGTACACGGTGATCGAGCTCGCCACCGCAGTCAAACCGTTCCTGCTCCGCGCCTTGCGGAAGGAGCGTGACCAGCACGACGTTGTCCTCTACCTGGATCCCGATATCCAGGTGTTCGCGCCACTCGACGAGATCACCGAGCTGGCAGGCGAGAGCAGCCTCGTCCTCACCCCGCATCACCTGGAGCCACTGCCCAGGGACGGCAAGTCCCCGGACGAGGCGGCCATCATGGGAAGCGGCGTGTTCAACCTGGGATTCGTGGCTACCGGGCCCGGCAGTGAGGGATTCCTCGACTTCTGGGCGGCACGGTTGCGCCATGACGCGATCGTCGCGCCCGAGCAACAGCTGTTCACCGATCAACGGTGGGTGGACCAGGTGCCCGCGCTGTTCCGGCACGCGATCCTGACCGACCCCGGCTACAACGTGGCCTACTGGAACCTGCACGAGCGCCCCCTCGGCTCCGACGGCGGGGAACTCACCGCGCGCGGTCACCCGCTGCGGTTCTTCCACTTCAGCGGCTACCGCCCGGAGCAACCGTGGATGCTGTCGCGTCACTGTCCGCGCGATCCCCGCATCCTGCTGTCCGAGCACCCACTGCTGAAAGGGCTATGCGACGACTACGCGGCCGCACTACGCACCGCCGGCTACCGGGAATCGTCGAACGCCGTGCCGTACACCTTCGACACCTTCGGCGACGGCACTCCCATCAGCGTCACCATGCGCAGGCTGTACCGCAGCGCATGGATCGCCGCGGAACGCACTGGCGATCCGCCACCACCCCACGCCTTCGGCAGCGACGGCGGGCGCGCGTTGCAGGACTGGCTCACCACACCGGCCGATGCCGCGCAACGGGCCGCGGGCCTGCACCGGCTCGCGCTCTCGGTGTGGCATTCCCGTGCCGACCTGCGCGCTGCCTTTCCCGACCCGTACGGGGTCCACGCAGAGGGGTTCCGGTACTGGTGCGCGACCTCGGGAGTTGCCGAGAACGTGCTCGCGGAATGGGCCGCTCCCGCCGCACGCCCGGAAATCTCGGCGCCGGAGGCCGGACTAGGGGTGAACCTCGCCGGGTACCTCACCGCGGCCCTCGGCGTCGGCGAGCTCGGCAGGCTGGTACGGCACGCGCTGGACGAGGCGGGCATCGACGTGACGCCGGTGATCGAGCGGCCGCAAGCTCCACACCAGCCGACCGTGAATCGCTCCCCCGCTACCGCAAGGGCCCGGTTCCCCGTCACCCTGCTGGCAATCAACGCCGACCAGACCAGGCACGTGCTGTACAACAACCCCGAGCTCGCCCACGACCGCTACGTCATCGGTCTCTGGTCGTGGGAGCTCGACGAGTTCCCCCCGGACCAGCACGTCGCCTTCGAGCACGTCGACGAGATCTGGACGATCAGCGAGTTCTGCCGCCGCGCCATCGCCGAGCACGCGCCCGTGGCGGTGCGCACCCTTCCGGTGCCGGTACGCGACCCCGGTCAGGTCTCCTACCGGGAGCGCGACCCGGCAGCACCGACGCGGTTCCTGTTCACCTTCGACTTCAACAGTGTCGCCGAGCGCAAGAATCCCTGGGCCGTGGTCACCGCGTTCCGTGAGGCCTTCGCCCGCACCGCCAACGCCCGCCTGGTGATCAAGGCGAGCAATGCGGCGGCCCACCCGCACAGCGCCGAGCGGCTGCGCCTGCACATAGCGGACGACGAGCGGATCGAGCTGATCGAGTCCCACCTCGACGACGCCGCGCTGGACGCGCTGTACCGCGACAGCGACTGCTACGTCTCGCTACATCGCAGCGAAGGCTTCGGGCTGACCGTGGCCGAAGCGATGATCAGAGGCCTCCCGGTGATCGCCACCGACTACGGCGGCACGGCCGAGTTCATCACCCCGGCCTGCGGCTGGCCGATCGACTACCGTCTCGTCCCCGTCGGCGAGGGCAACCACCCGTACCCGCCGCAGGCGATGTGGGCAGAGCCGGACCTCGACGCGGCAGCGGCAGCGATGCGGCAGGTGGCCGAGGATCCGGTGGGGGCGCGGGAACGCGGCGCCGCCGCGCGGGAGCACATCCGCCGAACCAGCTCCACTGCCGGAACCGCGCGGTGGTTGCGCGCCGAACTCGACCGCGTCTACGCCGCCTGGCGCGAGCGGATGCGCGCCGCGGCGGAGACCGGCCCGCCCGACCCGATGCGCCCGCTGCTGGACAGCAGGGAGGCGCTGCGCTGGCGGCCCGACCCCACGAGTCCGTCACGCTTGCCCATGGCACCGGCGCTGCGCAAGCTCGTGACCCGCGCGGTGGACCACTACGACGTGCATCAACGGTCCGTGATGGGAGAACTGGTCGACGGTGTCGAAGGCACCGTGCGGCGGCTGCTGGAACGCGTGGAGGCGCTGGAAGGACGGCAGCGCGAGACCACCGACGCGCTCGCGAACCTGGTGCGGGACGAAGTGCGGCGCGTCACCGGCACCGAGCAGCGCCGCACCGCCGATCGGATCGAGTCGGTGCGCCGCGAGCTGGCCGATGTGGACTCCTGGTGCGCCCGAACCGGCGAGGCGTTCGAGGCGCTGCGGCATGACCTAGGGCAGCTACGCGACCGCGTCGACGACATCCCGGACCGCGCTGCGCTCGACGAACTCGCGAGCCGCATCGACGGGCAGGCCGCACGGATCGACGAGCACGCGCGGCGCACCCACGCCATGTTCGCCGAGCGCGACACCCGTGCCGACCAGCACGAACAGGCCATCGATCGCACCGAGCACGACCTGAACGCGCTACGGCAGGCAGCGCGGCTGCTGCACAGCCCCGTTCCGGACGGTGCCGATGTGGTGATCTGCGATGCGGGCGCGCTGCTGCTCCCGGTCGACGAGGTGATGTGGGACTGGATCAATCATCACCGCTGCTGGGAACCGGAGGAAGCGGAGCTGATCAGCAGGCTCACCCGGCTCCGCGGCGGCACCTTTCTGGACGTCGGAGCGCACGTCGGCTACCACACCCTCCGGCTGGCCCAAGCCTGCGCCGGGGCCGTGACCACGGTCGCGGTGGAGGTGGACCGGACCAACTTCGCCTTCCTGGAGCGCAACATCGCCGTCAACCTTCCCGCGGCGGCCGCGGAACGGGTCACGGCGCTGCGGCTGGCCGCATGGGACACCGACGGGCAGGTCGAGCTGGTCTCCCGCGGCGACGCCAACAGCGGCGATCACCGCGTCGTCCCCGCTCGCCAGCAGCCGCACACGCCGGTCCCCGCGGCGCGGCTCGACAGCAGGCCGGAGGTCACCGCGGCACCGGTCGGCGTCGTCAAACTGGACCTGCAGGGCAGGGACCACCGCGCGCTGGCAGGGCTGGCGAGCGTCGTGGAACGGGACCGCCCGGACATCATCTGCGAGTTCTGTCCCGAGGCCATCACCGAGCTCGGCGACGACCCGGTCAAGGTGCTGGCGGGCTACCGCGCCCTCGGTTACCTGCCCACAATGGTCGGTGACGCAGCGGATGGCCCGGCACCGGCGGGCAATGGAACAGGCGTGGACAGCACGCTCACGGTGGATGCCCCCTGGCGGGAGGCACCCGACGCGGAGGTGATCCGGAGAGCGCGGGAAGCAGAAACCGGCTACCGTACGCTGTGGCTGCGGCCGCGCGACTGACGAGGCATCTGGGGGATAGCTATGCCGCGATTCGGCACACGTCGCTGGCCGACGGGCGATGTCGCGGTGCACGCCGTCGTGATCCTCACGATCGCCGTGCTCGTCGGCGGATCGTGGTGGTTCGCCGGGCGCCACCTGACTCACTTCGGGGCACCGGATGAGCCTCCGGTGGGAGAGGACGGCCGCTTCCCAGGGGAGCGGCTCGCCATCGCCGAGTTCGGCGGCGCGAAGGACACCGCCGAGGATGTGCGCTACCTCGACGACCTCGCGGCGACCACGATGCTGACCCCCGCGGAACTGCGCCAGTACGACCGCGGCGAGACCGGGAGGGTCCGGCTCCGGATCGCGCGGTTCGACCACACCACCGTCACCGCCTTGCTCGCCGAACTCCCCCAGGCTGACGAGGCCACCGCACGCGCGCACGCGCTGGCCGAACTACAGCTGTCGTACGGTTTCGAGGTTCCGGTCGATGCACCCGCCGGGGTCACAGCCCACCTCGCGCCGGACGTCGGCGGGCAGCACGTCGGCCGCGCGCACTACGCCGGGGACGGGATCCTGGTACGGATCGACGTGCGCGGCGCCGAGCGCGCGCGGGTGCACCAGCGGCTAATGGACACCGTCGACGAGCAGGTGAAGGCGGTGCGGCCGGATGCGTGACCCGATGACCGGTACGGCCGCGACCACCACCGTGCGCGCCGCGGGCGGCGACGGCGAGGGGCTACGGCTGAGCCTGGCGTTCGGCGCGGTGCTGATCGGCTACAGCTACCTCGTCGGGCTCTGGCCATCACGACACGGCACCAGCCCTGCTGTCGTGGTGACGATCAGGGAGTGGGTGAACCTGCCACTCGGGATCGGCGAGGACTTCGGCATGCTAGGCATCGGCCTGCTGCTGATCGCGTTCGGCTATCATGCGCCGCGATCGCTGTGCCGCCTCGGTCCCGCCCGGTGGGGTGCGAGGCTGCTGGTAGGCGGTTACCTGCCGTACTTGCTGGCGGTGACACTGAGCTGGGTGCTGCTGCTGGCTGGTGTACGGCCACTGGCCGACGAGGGCGCCGCGGCGCAGCCGGTGACGGCGTACCTGAGCACTATCCTGCTCGCCGACCGGCTGACCGGTGACGCCGCGCTGCTCCAGGTGGGGTGGGTGGTTGCCGCCTGCGCCCTGTTTGCCGCGCTGCTGCTGGCCACCGCGTTCCTGCTGCGGGTGATGCCGCTGGTGGCGCTGCTCGCCCAGCTCGGCGTGGTCGCCACGATCACCGTCACGGCTGCAGGAACCAGCGGCTGGTACGCCGAGCTGGGACTGCTGCTGGTCTTCCTGGCCTACCCGTTGTCCGGGGAGGTGATCTGGGCCGCGAGGGCGGGCCTGATCCCGGGCTGGGCCGCGGTACCGCTCGGCGCCGGATGCTTCGCACTGCTGGTGGCAGGCGAGCGCGCCTACCCCGAGCTGGCCGGCTGGTTGTATGCGCTGACGCTGGTGTACGCGGTCATCATCACGCTCATCGCGATGATGCGGCTGCCAGCGGCCGGTTCGGCCAGGATCACCCGATGGCTGGCCACGCGCAGCTACGCGCTGCTACTGCTGACCGGTGCCGCGGGTTACCCGTTCCTGTCGGTGCTGGCAGGCAGCGCTGGGCTGCCGCTGGCCGCCGCACTGCCAGCCGCGCTGGCGGTAACCGCGGGCGCGGCGGACTTATTCGTCCGAAGTGTACGGATGGTGTCGCCGTGACTACAGCAGATCGTCGCTACTTCCACGGCCTGGACCTGATCCGCGTGCTCGCCGCGATCACGGTGATATACACGCACTCCTCCGCCTGGTTCACCGTCAACGGACACCATTGGTGGCTGTCCACATGGGTCGACCGGTATGTGGTCGCGCCGCTGGGTCTGACCACGCGGCTGTCCTTCGTGCCGGTCGCGCTGTTCTTCGTGATCAGCGGGTTGGTGATCACGTACGTGGCGCACCGCGAGACCGGCCCGCAGTTTGTGCGCAGGCGCATGGCGCGCATCATACCGCTGCTGGTGCTGGCCTCGCTCGCTGCCTGGCTCCTGACGAACCTCGGGCTCTTCGAGCCGTTCAGCGGCCAGCAACGGCTCGACATGTTCGACCTACTCGCAGGTGTCACGCTCGTCGGGTTCTTCACCACCCCCGAGGTGATCCTGCTAGGCCTGGCATGGACCTTGCTGGTGCAGATCGTGTTCTACGTCTACATCGCGGTGACGATACCGCTGCTCCGGCGACACGCCTGGATGCCGTTCGCGCTCGCCGCGGCGATCGTGTTCGCCGTGCTGGCGCTGACCTCTGGCTCCGACGGGATCGCCGCCTACCGCACCGGCGTGATCGCGGCGTACTCCACCGTGCTGTGTATCGGGGCACTGATCGGGCTCGCGTTCCACCGCAAGATCCACCCTGCCACCGCGACCCTGCTCGGTACGGTGCACTTCCTGTTGTTCGTGTGGGCCGACAGGATCGGCGGGATCCTGCCGCTGGAGGCCGAACACCCGCGCACCGTCGCGCTGGCGGTCGGCCTCGTCGTGCTGGTACTGACCGCCCGCGACCGGCTGAGCCGCTCGCGGCTGGTGACCAGCTGGGCGAGCCGCACCTACACCGTCTACCTGGTACACCCGTTGTGCTTGTATCCCGTGCTGGACGCGCTGGTCCCGGTGGTAGGCAAGCACGCCGCACTGCTGGCCGCACTCGTCGTGTTGCTCGCCGTCACCGAGGCGCTGCATCGCTGGTTCGAGATGCCCATCGCCCGGTGGTTCCGGTCGCGGGATCGCCGCGCACCAGCGGACACCGTGGCGGCCGGGCCGGACGTACGTGGCCCCCGCCGGTGATCCGGCGGGGGCCACGTCGGTGCTCGTGACGGGAACGTCCGTCAGCCGGTGACCGGGAGCTCGGTCTCGGTTGGTGTCGGCTTCGGGGCGGTCGGCCTGTCGTCCTCAGGCTTCTCCGGCTCGTCCTCCGGCTCTTCCGGCTTCTCCGGCTCGTCATCGACGATCGCCTGGCTGCACGTCGCCGAGCCAACCACGATCTCCTGGCGCATCTCTGGCAGCTCGAGCGCCTTGATGACCTCCTTGTCGAGCTTGTCCAGGATCTGCCCCGGGAGCTGGTCCTCCGGCAGCACCTCGATGACGAGGCCCTGGATGGTGAACCGGTCGTCATCGTCGACGAACTGCTTGTTGAACGTGATCGTGGCGACCCCCAGCTCCAGCGTGAAGTTCGGGCCGATCTCCCGCACCGGCAGGCCGAGGTGGTCGTCGATCCGCTCCCCGAACACCTTGATGTTCTCGGCGGCGACGGTGCCAGCCTGGTTCTCGCAGCGCACGTTCATGGCGTCGACGACGAGCAGCGGCTCGCCCTCCGCCTCGGCGGGCAGCAGACCGTCCGGAAGCAGGCCGAGCTCATCGAGCGGGATGAACCGGCCTCCGACCTCGTCGCCAACGGTCGCCCTGGTAATGGCGGTATCCGCGATGTTGTTACGTGCCATGGAGGGGCCGACCTCGGCCGAGATGCCCAGCCCCGGCTCCTCCACGCTGAGGATGTCGGTCTCATGCTTGGTGCCGTCATCCGACACGGCGTGCGGCGTGGGGTCGATGTCGATGAAGCCGGCTGCGCTGATGGCGTAAGCTTCCGAGGTTCCGGCCTGGGCGTGCCCGGTCACGGAGCCGAGCACGAGTGCGGTGGCGGCGGTCAGCGAACCGACCGCGGCACCGGCGCCTGCCATCGCTCGTCTTCTCATCTCTGGTTAAGTCCCTTTCTGTGTTTACTGCTCATCCACCAGGACAAGCGTCCCCAGTGGTACCTCGGTGAGGCGTTCCAGCGCGTCCTGCGACACGCGAATGCAGCCGTGGCTGGTAGCGGTCCCGAGGACGTCTTCGGTCGGCCAGGTGTGGATCGCCACGGTCCCCGGCCCACCGCCGAAATCGTCCAGCGTGTCACTGTGCGATCCCAGCGGGAGA
>NZ_WBXM01000017.1:0-47024 GCF_033042135.1 Haloechinothrix sp. LS1_15
GGCAACCTCGGCACCATCACCCAAGGAGACACCCTCGAACTCGTCAGCGACTACCACAGCCACTACCCCCAACACAACGCCATGTCCATCATGATCGGATTCGTCGAAGAAACCGACTGACACCGGCGAATCAGGGCGCGTCCTGGTGCGGGCGCATCCAGCCGAACGTCAGCTCCACCGCGCGCCGCCAGTTGGCGTACTCCAGCTCCCTGGTCCGCCGATCCATTCGCGGTAGCCACTGCGCCGCGCGGTGCCAGTTGCCACGCAGTGCCTCCAGGTCGGGCCAGTACCCCACGGCCAGTCCCGCCGCGTACGCCGCACCGAGCGATACCGTCTCGGCGATCATCGGCCGCATCACCGGCACGTCGAGCACGTCGGCGATGAACTGCATCAGCAGGTGATCGGCCGTCATCCCGCCGTCCACCTTCAACGTGGCCAGCTCCAGGCCGGAATCGGCATTCATGGCGTCCACCACCTCACGCGTCTGCCAGCCGGTGGCCTCGAGTACCGCACGCGCGAGGTGCCCCTTGGTGATGTAGGAGGTCAGCCCGGCGATCACGCCGCGCGCCTCGCTCCGCCAGTGGGGAGCGAACAGCCCGGAGAAGGCGGGCACGATGTAACAGCCACCGTTGTCGTCGACGGTGCCCGCGAGTGTTTCGATCTCCGCTGCAGTGGAGATCAGGCCCAGGCTGTCACGGAACCATTGCACCAGTGACCCGGTCACGGCGATGGAACCTTCCAACGCGTACCGCGCCGGTTCGTCACCGATCTTGAAACCGACCGTGGTGAGCAGCCCGTGCGTGGAGTGCACCCGTACCGGGCCGGTGTTCATCAGCAGGAAGCCACCCGTGCCGTAGGTACACTTCGCCTCGCCTTCGGAGAAGCAGGTCTGGCCGAACAGCGCGGCGTGCTGGTCGCCAAGAGCGGCTGCGATGGGGATCCCCGGCACGACCCTGCGGGTGTGGGCGTAGATCTCTGCTGATGGCCGGATGCGGGGCAACATCGCCTGCGGCACCCCGAAGAACTCCAGCAGCTGCCTGTCCCAATCCAGCGTGTCGAGGTTCATCAGCAGGGTGCGGCTGGCGTTGGTGACATCGGTGACGTGCACGCCGCCATCGGTGCCGCCGGTGAGGTTCCAGATCAGCCAGCTCTCCATGGTGCCGAACAGCACGTCGCCCGCCTCGGCTCGGCTGCGCAATCCCGGCGTGTTGTCCAGCAACCACGTCAGGCGCGGGGCGGAAAAGTAGGTGGCCAGTGGCAGGCCGCACCGCCGGATCACTTCCTCGGCACCCGACTGCCCCCTGAGCTGCTCGACCAGCTCGCCGGTTCGGACGTCCTGCCACACCACGGCCCTGGTGACCGGGATCCCTGTGTGGCGGTCCCACAGCACCGTGGTCTCCCGCTGGTTGGTGATGCCCAGCGCCGCCACCTGCGTGGCGTCCGCACCCGCTTCACGCAACGCCTGGGGCAGCAGGCGGTCCACGGTTCGCCAGATCTCCAGCGCATCGTGCTCGACCCAGCCCGGCTTGGGGAAGTACTGGTGCTGCTCACGCTGGGCGATCGACACCAGCCTGCCGCGGTGATCGAAGACCATGCAGCGGGTCGAGGTCGTTCCCTGATCGATCGCCATCACGTAGCGCTGCGCCATGATCACTCGGCACTTTCTGTCGGTCGGGCGGCGGAAGGGGCGAGGGTGGCCCTGCCGGGGCTAGTGGTGGGTGAGGTCCCGGGATATCGCGCGGGCGGCCTCGGTGACCTGCGATACCACGGACTTCGCTGGCCTGCCCCCTGCATCGCAGATGCGCTCAGCCACACCCGTGACGCCGATCGCGCCGACGACGAGGCCACCGTGTGTGCGGATCGGCGCGGCGACGCTCGCCTCACCGGGCAGCGACTCACCGACCTCGACTGCCCAGCCCGATTCACGCACCGTGGCCAGCGCCCGTGCCAGCCCGTTCGGGGACGTGATCGTGCGCCGGGTGAACGAGGCCAGCTCGGATCGGCATACCCGCGCGGCGAGATCGGCATCGTAGGCCAGCAGGACCTTACCGATGGCCGTGGCGTGCGGCGCGAGCGACGAACCCACATCGAGGGTCTGCAGCGTGTCGTCCGGCCGGAAAACATGGTGCACCACGAGCACGCTCTCCTCGACGGGTA
This sequence comes from Haloechinothrix sp. LS1_15, assembly GCF_033042135.1. NCBI lineage: Bacteria > Bacillati > Actinomycetota > Actinomycetes > Pseudonocardiales > Pseudonocardiaceae > Haloechinothrix > Haloechinothrix sp. LS1_15. The sequence goes on from NZ_WBXM01000017.1 coordinate 2,158, forward strand.
CCCCGATCCGGACTGCCTCGCCGCTACGGGCAGCGAGCGCGTCCGCCCAGTTGATCGAGCGCGACCGCAGCTCGTGGACATCGAGCGCATCGAGGGAGCCCGACCCCAGGTGCAACAAGCCCCGCCCGAGCCGGTACTTGCCGGTGCCGCGGTCCTGCTCCACGAACCCGACTCCCCGCAGGGTGCGCAGGATCCCGTGAGCCGTCGGCTTCGCCAGCGCGAGGGACTCGGCGATCTCCCCGACTCCCAGCGGTGCCGAACCCCTGGCCAGCAGCCGCAGGATCGCCGCGGCGCGCTCGATGGACTGGACGGGTCCCGGCATGGGCGCAACCTACCGCGAAACCGGCGATTCGACAATGTCGAACACACGACCCGACCGCCCATCACGTCACCCGTAAGGGTTGTGAGCTGCGCCATGTTTTCTACCACGAGTACCGGAGGGTAAGGACCTCGTGCGACACCGGCCAGCCCAGCTGTTCGACATTGTCGAACCACCTGTGTTGTGACCCCTGGGGGCACTGCATAGCGTCACCGTCATCGCGCCGCCCGGCGCACCGGTTCCCAGGAAAGGAGGAGGCGTGGATCTTCTCAGCTCCGTGTTCCTCAGCGAGGTTCTCGGCACGGGCATGCTCACGCTGCTCGGCTGCGGGGTCGTCGCCAACGTGTTGCTGGCCAAGACCAAAGGTCTCGGCGGTGGTTGGCTCTTGATCAACATGGGGTGGGGGCTCGCCGTCATGGCTGGGGTATTCGTCGCCTTCCAGTCCGGCGGTCACATCAACCCCGCGGTCACGTTCGGCATCCTGGCCAGCGGCGCGAACGAGTACGCGCCCGGCATCGACATCACCGCGGGTTCGTCGGCCGCCTACGTCAGCGGCCAGATGCTCGGGGCGTTCCTGGGGGCCTGCGTCGCGTACCTGGCCTACAAAAAGCACTTCGACGCCGAGGAAGACGCGGGGGCCAAACTCGCGGTGTTCGCCACCGGCCCGGAGATCCGACACTACTCGTGGAACTTCGCCACCGAGGTCGTCGGGACGTTCGTGCTGGTAATCGTGGTGCTGTCGTTCGCCGAGACGCCCCACGGGCTCGGCCCGGCCGCCGTGGCCCTGCTGGTGGTCGGTATCGGTGCCTCGCTCGGCGGCCCCACCGGCTACGCCATCAACCCGGCGCGCGACCTCGGGCCGCGGATCGCGCACGCGGTCCTACCGGTGCAGCGCGCCACCGAGCCGGCCGCGCCAGCCACGGTCGGCGCCTCGCCGGGGCCGGGCACCGCGACCGAACCCGCTCCCGCGAGACGGAAGAGCTCCGACTGGGCATACTCGTGGGTGCCGGTGTTCGGCCCGCTCGTCGGCGGTGGCCTCGCCGGCCTGCTGTCGCAGCTCGTGTTCTAGACCGTCCTCGCAGGCTTCACTCTCGAAGGGACAGTGATGAGAAACTACGTCGGAGCTATCGACCAGGGCACGACCAGCACCCGCTTCATGGTGTTCGACCACTCCGGACGCGAGGTGACACGTCACCAGCTCGAGCACGAGCAGATCCTGCCACAGGCGGGGTGGGTGGAGCACAATCCCACCGAGATCTGGGAACGCACCCGCGCGGTGATCACCTCGGCGATGAACAAGGCGGATCTCAGCGCCGCGGACCTCGCGGCGATCGGGGTGACCAACCAGCGCGAGACCACGGTGGTGTGGAACCGCACGACGGGACGTCCCTACTGCAACGCGATCGTGTGGCAGGACACCCGCACGGACAAGATCGCGAGCGCGCTGGAACGCGACGGTAAGGGTGAGATCATCCGACAGCGTTCCGGCCTGCCTCCCGCCACATACTTCTCCGGCGGCAAGCTCAAGTGGATCCTGGACAACGTCCCCGGTGTGCGGGCAGACGCCGAGAAAGGCGAGGCGATCTTCGGCACCACCGACACGTGGCTGCTGTGGAACCTCACCGGCGGCACCGACGGCGGCGTGCACGTCACCGACGCCACCAACGCCAGCCGCACCATGCTGATGGATCTGGAAACCTGGGACTGGGACGACGAACTGCTGTCCTTCTTCGACGTTCCCCGCGCGATGCTGCCATTCATCCTTCCCTCGTCGAATCCGGAGTTCTACGGCAAGACACGCAGCGACGGCCCGTTCAGCGGCGAGATCCCGCTGACGGGGATCCTCGGTGACCAGCAAGCTGCCACTGTCGGCCAGGTGTGTTTCAACCCGGGCGAGGCCAAGAACACCTACGGCACCGGAAACTTCCTGCTGCTCAACACCGGACACGAGCTGGTCCGCTCGCAGCACGGGCTGCTGACCACGATCTGCTACCAGTTCGGCGAGCAGACCCCGGTCTATGCGCTGGAGGGCTCGATCGCGGTCACCGGATCGGCGGTGCAGTGGCTGCGCGACCAGCTCGGCATTATCTCGGGCGCTGCACAGAGCGAGAGCCTGGCAGGCCAGGTCTCCGACAACGGCGGAGTCTACTTCGTCCCGGCGTTTTCCGGGCTGTTCGCGCCGTACTGGCGATCGGACGCGCGCGGCGCCATCGTCGGTCTGTCCCGGTACAGCACGAACGCGCACATCGCCCGCGCAGCACTGGAAGCCATCTGCTACCAGACCCGCGACGTCGTCGAGGCGATGGAAGCCGACTCGGGTGTCGCGCTCGATGTGCTCCGGGTGGACGGCGGCGTGACCGTCAACGAACTGTGCATGCAGCTGCAGGCCGACATTCTCGGCGTGCCGGTCTCCCGACCGGTGGTCTCCGAGACCACCGCGCTCGGTGCAGCATACGCCGCCGGTCTGGCCGTCGGCTTCTGGCAGACCACCGACGAGCTGGTGGCGAACTGGCAGGAAGACAAGCGCTGGCAGCCCACCTGGAGCGAGCAGGAGCGCGACACCGCCCACGAACGGTGGAAGAAGGCAGTGTCTCGCACGCTCGACTGGGTGGATGTCGAGGACTGAGGAGGTCATGAGGTGTCAGCCGTCCCACTGAACGCGGACTACCGGACTCGGGCGCTGCGCGATCTCGGGGAACGGACCGTGGACGTGCTCGTCGTCGGCGGGGGCGTGGTCGGCACAGGGGCCGCCCTCGACGCTGCGTCCCGGGGGTTGTCGGTGGCGTTACTCGAAGCGCGCGACTGGGCCGCGGGTACGTCGAGCAGATCGAGCAAGCTCATCCACGGCGGGCTGCGCTATCTCGAGCAGCGTGACTTCGGGCTGGTCGCCGAGGCTCTCCGGGAACGCGGGCTGCTGCTGCGCAAGCTCGCCCCGCATCTCGTGCGCCCGGTGCCCTTCGTGCTTCCGCTGCACAACGGCGTCACCGAACGCGCCTACATCGGTGCGGGCGTGCTGCTCTACGACACCATGGGCGGGGCGCGCGCGTTGCCGAAGCACCGGCACCTGAGCCGGGGCGACGCGCTGGAGCACGCGCCCGCCCTGCGCCCCGACGCGCTCACCGGCGCGATCCGGTACTACGACGCGCAGGTCGACGACGCACGCCACACCATGACGCTGGCACGCACCGCCGCCCAGCACGGCGCCACGGTGCTGACCAGGACCCGGGTCACGCGCTACCTGCGGGAGAACGGGCGTGTCACCGGCGCCGTCGCCCGTGACACCGAGGGCGATCGCGAGATCGTCATCCGCGCGAACCGGGTGATCAACGCGACCGGGGTGTGGACCGACGAGATGCACGAGGCGGCAGGCGCACAGCCACCGTTCAGGGTGCGCATGTCCAAAGGAGTGCACCTGCTCGTCCCTCGGCAGCGCATCGCGATGGACACCGGCATGATCATGCGCACCGAGAAGAGCGTGCTGTTCGTCATCCCGTGGGGACAGCACTGGATCATCGGCACCACCGACACCGACTGGAGGTACGACAAGGAGCACCCCGCCGCGAGCAAGGCCGACGTCGACTACCTGCTCGCGACGGTCAACACCGTGCTGCGGGACCCGCTGACGACCGAGGACATCGAAGGGGTCTACGCGGGACTGCGCCCGTTGCTTGCCGGGACGAGCGACGACACCGCCACGCTCTCGCGCGAGCACGCCGTCGCCGAACCCATCGGTGGCCTCACCGTCGTGGCTGGCGGGAAGTACACCACCTACCGGGTGATGGCAGCCGACGCGGTCGACCACGCCATCGCCGGGCTCGGCCGGTCCATGAGCCCGTCGCTGACCGACAAGCTTCCTCTCGTCGGCGCGATCGGGTTCCACGAGATGTGGCAGCAGCGCCAGGCAGTGGCCGACCGCGCGGAACTCCCGCTCGCCATGGTGGAGCACCTGCTCGGCCGGTACGGCTCGGCGACCGGCGAGCTGCTCGAGATGATCGCGGCGGAGCCCGGGTTGGCCGAGCCGCTGCCCGGCGCGCCCGCTTACCACAGGGCCGAGGTGCGCTACGCGGTCACACACGAGGGAGCTATGCACCTTGAGGACGTGCTGACCCGGCGCACCAGAATCTCCGTCGAACAGTTCGACAGGGGGACCACCGCAGCCCGACCCGTGGCCGAGATGATGGGTGAGGTGCTCGGCTGGAGCGCCGAGCGAGTCGACGCCGAGGTGTCGCACTACTGCGAACGCGTGCACGCGGAGCGCCGCGCCCAGCAAGCTCCCGACGACGCGGCAGCCAATGCGGCGCGGCTGGCCGCGCCCGAGGTCGCGACGTCGGGCGCGCACCGCGCGGGCTAGGCTCGGGATATGACCGAGACGGCTTGGCGCTACCTGACCGACATGGATGGCGTCCTGGTGCACGAGGAACACCTGGTACCGGGCGCCGACGAGTTCCTCGGCGAGCTGCGCGCCAACGGGTGCCCGTTCCTCGTGCTGACCAATAACTCCATCTATACCCCGCGCGACCTGCGGGCACGCCTGCAGGTGACCGGGCTGGACGTGCCGGAGGACGCCATCTGGACGTCGGCGCTGGCGACGGCGAAGTTCCTGAGCTGGCAACGGCCGGACGGCTCGGCGTTCGTGATCGGAGAGGCGGGGTTGACGACCGCGCTGCACGAGGCGGGCTACGTGCTCACCGAACGCGACCCCGACTACGTCGTGCTCGGCGAGACCCGCACCTACAGCTTCAGCGCGATCACCAAGGCGATCAGGCTGATCAACGCCGGGGCGCGGTTCATCGCCACCAACCCCGATCCCACGGCGCCAAGTCGTGACGGGGTGCTGCCTGCCACCGGCTCGGTCGCCGCCCTGATCGAGCGGGCTACCGGGAAGCAGCCCTACTACGTCGGCAAGCCGAACCCGTTGATGATGCGCTCCGCGTTGCACGCTCTCGGTGCCCACTCGGGCGACACCGTGATGATCGGTGACCGGATGGACACCGATGTGCACGCGGGCATCGAGTCGGGTATGCGCACCATCCTGGTGCTCAGTGGGATCGCCGCCCGCGACACCGCAGAGCGCTATCCCTTCCGGCCGACGAAGGTCATCGACTCCATCGCCGACCTGGTCGGCAGCACCAAGGACCCGTTCCAGAACTGACGGGAAACGTGCTCTACATTCGAGCGTGTGAGTGAACTGATCAGTACCGCCGATCTCGTCGACCAGCACGGTGACGCACTGCGGGTGTGCGACACCCAGTTCCACCAGTTCGGCAAGCACCGGTCGTTCGCGGGCGCGGTGCGCACCGTGTCGTGCTATCAGGACAACGGCCTGCTGCGTGAGCTGCTCCGCACACCGGGCGAAGGCGGTGTGCTCGTCGTCGACGGTGGTGGTTCGCTGCACACCGCGCTCACCGGCGACCTCATCGCCCAGTCGGCCGTGGACAACGGGTGGCACGGGCTCGTGCTGCACGGCGCGGTGCGCGATAGCGCGGTGCTGGCCGATCTGCCCATCGGGATCAAGGCGCTCGGCACCAACCCCCGCAAGAGCAGCAAGGCAGGAGCGGGCAGCGTGGACGTCCCCGTGGGGTTCGGCGGCATCACCTTCCACCCCGGCGACCAGCTCTACGCCGACGACGACGGCGTCGTGCTGCTGCCCGCCACCGGCTGACGGCACGTGCGCTCATCATCCGATCGGGGATTCCTGGCTCCGTGACGTAACACACACCCTCTTGTCGAGATATCACGGATGCACAGGGTTTCGTGACTCTCTTTCGTCACGCGCGGCACCGCGCGACGCAGGCTGGAGGGAACGGTGATGACGCGGACGCAGGCCAGTAACCTCGATGTTCGATCGACAGCAGGGCACCGGGACAAGCGTGACCAGCACGAACGCGAGCACCAATCGCAGGTGATGGTGCCGCGGCCGCGCGATGACGACGAGGGCTTCGAACCCACCATCGTGCGCGGCAGGGAGTGACGGCAACCTGCGCTGGGCGGCGCCCGACAGCTAGCGCACCCGCTCCCCGCTCCGCCAGACGGCCCACGTCAGCGGGACGCCCGGCCGGTAGGCGAGATGGGTGATCGATGGTGCGTCCAGCACGTGCACGTCCGCCCGCGCACCGGGACGGAGCACGCCGACGGCACCGTCTCCGGTGTCCGCCCGCAATGCCTTGGCGCCGCCCCTGGTCGCTGCCCACACCGCCTCCTCGACGGATAACCCCAGCTGCAGCACGGCCGTGGCCACGCAGAAGGCCATCGAGGTCGTATACGAGCTCCCAGGGTTGGCGTTGGTGGCCAGCGCCACGACCGCACCGGCGTCCCACAACCTCCGGGCGGGTGCGAGCGGTCCCTTTGTCGACAAGTCACAGGCAGGGAGCACGGTGGCCACCGTTCCCGCCCGGCCGTCCCGCCAGCTACTGGCCAGCGCCTCGGTGTCGGCGTCGGTCGCGTAGCAGCAGTGGTCCACGCTCGCGGCGCCATGCCGCACAGCCAGCTGGATCCCCGGACCGTGACCGAGCTGGTTACCGTGCACCCGCGTCCCGAGTCCCCGCTCGGCGGCCGCCAGCAGCACCGTCTCCGCGTCCTGCTCACCGAATGCGCCCCGCTCGCAGAACACATCGACCCACTGGACGTGCCCGGACACCGCATCGAGCATCGGTCCCGTCACCTCGATCACATACTCCTCGCCGGAAACGCCCTCAGGGACGATGTGCGCACCGAGGAAGGTGACCTCGTCGGCGACCGAGGCGGCGATCCGTGCCGAGCGCGCCTCGTCGGCGACCGTCAGCCCATAGCCGGTCTTCGTCTCCAGATACGTGGTGCCCTGCATGCGGGCTTCGTGCGCCAACCTCGCGAGGTTGCTCGCCAGTCCGGCGTCTGAGGCTGACCTGGTGGCGGCCACTGTCACCGCGATCCCGCCTGCCGAATAGGGCTCGCCCGCCATCCGGGCGGTGAACTCCGCGGTGCGGTCACCGGCGAACACCAGGTGCGTATGCGCATCCACCCAGCCAGGCAGCACCGCTCGGCCGCCCGCGTCGAACCGGGCGTCGGCCGGGGGCGCCTCCGCAGCGGCCCCGACCCAGGCGACGCGCTGCCCGTCGAGTACGACGGCCGCGTCGCTGAGCGTGCCAAGCGCCGGCTCGTTCGTCGTCAACTCTCCGATACCGGTGATCAGCAGCGCCGTCATGCGGTGAGCTCCCTGATCGCGGTGTCCAGTTCCGCGGCGGTGTCGATGCCGAGGTGATTGCCCTGTCGCACCATCCACCGCCCGCCGACCATCACGTCCCGCACATCGGCAGCGGTCGCGCACAGCGGGATCCCCGCGGGGTCGCACCCCGCGGTCCGCACCGAGTCCAGCGATACCCGCACCAGGTCGGCGATCGCGCCGGTGGCGATGCGACCCGCTTCCGGCCAGCCGATCGCGCCGTGCGCGGCCCCGGCGGTGACCAGCTCGTGCGGCGAGAACCGGCCGCGCGACTCGGCGGCGAGCCGCTCGGCCATCTCCAGGCCGCGCAGTTCGGCCAGAGCATCGACCACGGCGTGCGAATCGCTGCCGAGCGCGAGCGAACACCCCGCGTTGGCCAGGCTGCGCGCCGGCCCGATGCCGTCACCGAGGTCCTGCTCGGTCGTCGGGCACAGGCACGCCCACGCCCCGCTGGAGCCCAGCCAGGTGATGTCCAGTCCCGTGGTGTGGGTGGCATGTACCGCGACGAACCGCTCGTCGAGCGCCCCCGCCTCGGCGAACAACTCGGTGGGGCTGCGCCCGTACACCGTGTGACACGTCTCGTTCTCCCCGCGCTGTTCGGACAGGTGAGCGTGCAGCGGCGCGTCACGCTGCCGTGCCCAGGCCACTATGACCGGCACCTGCTCCACGGGGACGGCGCGCAGCGAGTGCACCGCGGCACCGAGCCGTACCTGATCGCTACCCGGATCGAACCCGCTCGCCCGCTGCGCCCACGCGTCCGCGTCGGCATCGGCGAACCGGCGCTGTACCGGAGCCATCGGCGCACCACCGACCCCGCCCGCGAGGTAGCAGGCGTCCAGCAGGGTCAACCGGATCCCGGCGTCGACGGCCGCCGCGACGATGGCGCTCGACATCGCGTGCGGGTCGGCGTACGGGCTGCCGTCGGCGTCGTGGTGCAGGTAGTGGAACTCGCCGACCGCGGTGTAGCCTGCCAGCAACATCTCCGCGTAGACGGCCCTGGCCAACCGGTAGTACTGATCCGGGTCGATACGCTCGGCGAGCCGATACATGCGCTCCCGCCACGTCCAGAACGTGCCCCCGCCCGCGTGGGTCCTGCCGCGCAGCGCGCGATGGAAGGCGTGCGAATGCGCGTTGGCCATACCCGGCATGACCATCCCAGCCAGCACCGTGCCCGACCGGGGCGCGTCGCGCTGGACCGCGGTGATCCGGCCGTCATCGACCGTGACGGAGACCCCGCCCACAGGGCCTTCCGGCAGCCACGCGTGCTCGCACCAGTATGTCCGGCTCACCGCACCACCTCACCAGCTCCCGTTCCCACCGGTGCCGTCAGCACCGTCAGCGCCCGTCGAGCCAGCCAACTCGGACAGCACCCGCGTCAACGCCTCGACCCCCGATTCGCAGTCCTCCGGTTCGGCGTGCTCGGCGGGAGCGTGCGAGATGCCCGTCGGGTTACGCACGTACAGCATGCCCGCGGGCACGTGCGCGGCGAGCACGCCCGCATCGTGACCCGCCCCGGTGGCCAGTTCGGGAAGGTCACCGAGAATACCCCGCATCCGGGCGCGCAGCAGCGGATCGAACCGTGTCGCCTCGCTCCACGATTCGGCGAACACCTCGAGCTCGCAACCCTCCTGTTCGGCGGAACGCCCCGCCGCGGCACACACCTCGGCGACGACCTGGCGCACCACGTTCCCGTCGGCCGATCGCGCGTCCAACCACACATCCACCCGGGACGCGATGGCGTTGCTGCCGCCGGGGGACGGCTCAAGCCTGCCGACGGTCGCCCGCGCGCCGTCGTGGCTCGCGGCGCGGGCCGCCTGCCGCGCGGCCACCACCGCGTGCGCCGCGGGCACCATCGGGTCCCGCCGGTCGGCCAGCGCAGCCGAGCCTGCGTGATCACCCCGTCCCGTGATGCTCAGCCGCCAGCGGCCGTGCGGGTCGATGGACGTTCCCAGCGCCACCGGCGAGTCCAGGTCGACCAGCCCCCTGCCCTGCTCCACGTGCAGCTCCACGAACACCCCGATGCGCGCGAGCAGGTCGGCATCGGGCCCCATGCGCTCCGGTCGCAGCCCGGCGCGGGCCGCGACGTCGGCCAGCGTGTCGCCGTCCCCGTCGGTCAACCGCAACGCCGAGCCCGGTTCGATGGCGCCGGTGAGTAGCCGCGAGCCGAGGCACGGCACGCCGAAACGGCCGCCCTCCTCCTCGGCGAATGCCACGACCGCCAGTGGCCGCGCGGGCCGGAACCCGCTCGCGCGCAGCCGCTCGACCGCGCACAGCGCGGAGATCACCCCGAGCGGCCCGTCGAACGCGCCACCACCGGGCACCGAGTCCAGGTGGCTTCCCGTGACCACGGCAGGCGCATCGCCGCGCGGGCACGGGTGCCACCAGGCCCACACGTTGCCGTTGCCGTCCGGTTCGACGTCGAGGCCGCAGGCGGCGGCACGCTCGGCGAACCACTCGCGTAGCTCGCGCTCGGCGGTGGTGAACACGTGCCGCGAGTAGCCGCCGCGCCGCCGGTCTCTGCCGACGCCCTCGATCGCGCGCAACCGTGAGGCCACAGTGGCCGCGTCACTTACGGCCGTCATCGCGACCTCGCATCGGAATGCGGATCCCCTGCTGCCCGGCGACCCGCTCGGCACGTTCGTAGCCCGCGTCGGCGTGCCGCAGCACCCCCATCGCGGGATCGTTGCTCAGCACTCGCTCCAGCTTGCGCGCGGCCAGCTCGGTGCCGTCGGCAACGCAGACCTGCCCGGCGTGGATCGACCGCCCCATGCCGACACCGCCACCGTGATGCAGCGACACCCAGCTCGCGCCGGAGGCGGTGTTGACAAGCGCGTTGAGCAGCGGCCAGTCGGCGATGGCGTCCGAACCGTCGGCCATCGCCTCGGTCTCCCGGTACGGCGAAGCCACCGACCCACAGTCCAGGTGGTCGCGGCCGATCACGATCGGGCCGGATAGCTCACCGGAGGCGACCATGTCGTTGAACCGCAGGCCCGCCCTGTGCCGCTCGCCGTGACCCAACCAGCAGATCCTGGCGGGCAGCCCCTGGAAGGTCACCCGCTCGGCGGCCATGCCGAGCCAGCGCGCCAGCGAGGGCTGGTCGCCGAAGAGCTCGAGCACCGCACGGTCTGTCGCCGCGATGTCCGCGGGATCGCCGGACAGCGCCACCCACCGGAACGGACCTTTGCCCTCGCAGAACAGCGGCCGGATGTAGGCGGGCACGAAACCGGGGTAGGCGAACGCCCGCTCGCAGCCGCCCTGCGCGGCCTCGTTGCGCAGCGAGTTGCCGTAGTCGAACACCTCGGCCCCGGCGTCGTGGAAGTCCACCATGGCAGCCACGTGGCGAGCCATCGACTCCCTCGCACGCCCGGTGAACTCCTCCGGCTTGGCGCGCGCGTAGGCCTCCCACTCGTCCACGTCCACCCCGGACGGCAGGTAGGACAGCGGGTCGTGTGCCGAGGTCTGGTCGGTGACGATATCCACGGGCACGCCACGGCGGTACAGCTCGGGCAGTACGTCGGCGGCGTTGCCGATCACCCCGACCGACAGCGGCTGTCCCGCCTGCCTGGCTTCGGTGACCCGCCGCACCGCCTCGTCGAGATCACCCGCCACCTCGTCGAGGTACCGTGTGTCGACCCTGCGCCGCGCGCGGACCGGGTCGCACTCCACCACCAATGCCGCACCGCCGTTCATGGTCACCGCGAGCGGCTGGGCCCCACCCATACCGCCAAGGCCTGCCGTGACCGTCAAGCTCCCGGCCAGGGAGCCACCGAAACGCTTCTCCGCCACCGCGGCGAACGTCTCGTAGGTCCCCTGCAGGATGCCCTGGGTTCCGATGTAGATCCACGAACCGGCCGTCATCTGCCCGTACATGGTCAGCCCCAGCGACTCCAGCCTGCGGAACTCCGGCCAGCTCGCCCAATCCGGCACCAGGTTGGAGTTGGCGATCAGCACCCGCGGCGCCCACTCGTGGGTAGGCAGCACGCCGACCGGCTTGCCGGACTGCACCAGCAGGGTCTCGTCGGCGGCCAAGGCGGCCAGCTCGCGGCTGATGGCTCCGAAGCTGGCCGCATCTCGCGCCGCCTTGCCGCTGCCGCCGTAGACCACCAGTTCGTCGGGGCGCTCGGCTACCTCGGGGTCGAGGTTGTTGTGCAGCATGCGCAGGGCCGCTTCCGTCTGCCAGTTCCGCGCGGTGCGCTCGCTGCCGCGAGCCGCGCGGACGGTTCCCGGCCCGGTACCGCGTCCCATCATGACGTGACCTCCCCGTCGGAGCGCAGCGGCGCCACAGCCGCGTTCACCTTCCCCGCCGCGACCAGCTCCTCGGCGGCGGCGATCTCCGGAGCCACATGCCGGTCGGGCCCCATCCCCGGCACACGTTCCCGCAACGCATCGACCGCCGCGCCGGTGGCAGGCGCAGGCCGTAACGGTGCGCGCAGGTCGAGCGCGCGTGCCGCGACGAGGTACTCCACAGCGACGACCGTGGTCAGGCCCGCGAGAGCCGAGCGCAGCTTCCGCGCGGCCGACCACCCCATCGATACGTGGTCCTCCTGCATGGCCGAGCTGGGGATGGAATCCACAGAGGCCGGGGTGGCCAGCCGCTTGAGTTCCGAGACAACGGCGGCCTGGGTGTATTGCGCGATCATGTACCCGGAGTCGACACCGGGATCCTGCGCGAGGAACGGCGGCAATCCCTGCGAGCGCGCCACATCGAGCATCCGGTCGGTGCGGCGCTCGGCCATGCTCGCGATATCGGCGGCCGGGATGGCGAGGAAGTCGAGCACGTAACCGATGGGGGCGCCGTGGAAGTTCCCGTTGGACTCCACCCGGCCGTCGTCGAGGACCACGGGGTTGTCGATCGCCGAGGCCAGTTCCCTGCCAGCCACGGTGCGGGCGTGCTCCACGGTGTCCCGCGCGGCGCCGTGGACCTGTGGCGCGCAGCGCAACGAGTACGCGTCCTGCACACGCGGGCAGTCGTCACCGCGGTGGCTGGCCACGATCGCCGAACCGGCCAGCGCCGTGCTCATCCGCGCGGCCGAGATCGCCTGCCCCTGTTGCGGACGCAGGTACTGCAGGTCGTCTGCGAACACCCGATCGGTGCCGAACAGCGCTTCCACACTCATCGCAGCGGTCACGTCGACCGTGTCGATGAGGCACTCGAGATCGGTGATGGCCATGGCGAGCATGCCGAGCATCCCCTCGGTGCCGTTGGTCAGCGCGAGACCTTCCTTCTCGGCCAAGCTGACCGGCTCGATACCGGCCGCGGCCAGCGCCTCGGCAGCAGGGACCACGGTGCCGTCCGCGTCGAACACCTCACCCTCGCCGGTCAGCGCCAACGCCACCGCCGACAGTGGCGCCAGGTCACCGGAGCACCCGAGCGAGCCGTACTCGGCCACCACCGGCGTCACCGAGGCGTTGAGCAGCGAGACCAGGGCGTCGGCGGTGTCGATGCGCGCGCCGGTGCGGCCGGTGGCGATCGTCCGTAGCCGCAGCAGCATCATGGCGCGGACCACTTCGGTTTCCACCGGGGCGCCCGCGCCTGCCGCATGCGAGCGCACCAACGAACGCTGCAGCGTGGCACGCCGGTCGGGCGGGATGGACTGCACCGCGAGTGCCCCGAATCCTGTCGAGACGCCGTAGGCGGGGCGGGGTGCCGCGGCCAGCGCGTCCACGTGCCCGCGGGCGCTGAGGATGCGTTCGCGTGCGGCGGCGGTGAGCTTCACCCGCGTGCCGTGCCGCGCCACGTCAACAACCTGAGTCACCGTCAGTGGTTCCGGCCCGACCGCCACGATCGCGTGCTCGCCTACCTGGTCGTCGGTTACGGGGATCTCGCTCATACCGCCATTTCACCGCCTGTGTTGCGCGGGATCACCTGTCATCCGCAGAATTCTGTCTGGGATCCCAGACCGATCACGCGAGAGTGGGAGGCGGTGCCCGCGATGGGACCGAGCTCGGACATACCGGCGTTGCGGCGGGGCCTGGCCGTGCTGCGTACCCTCGCCTCCCACGCGGGCCCAGTACCCGCGGCCACGGTGGCCAGGTCGCTGCGCCTGCCGCGGTCGACGACCTATCACCTGCTCGCCGAGCTGGAACACGCCGGATTCGTGGTGCACCTGGCGAGCGAACGGCGGTACGGACTCGGTATCGCCGCTTTCGAGCTCGGTTCCGCCTATCTGCGGCACGAACCGCTGGAGCGGCTGGCAGGCCCGATCCTGCGCGCGCTGGTGGATCGCATGCAGCACACTGCCCACCTCGGCGTGCTGCACGGCAACGAGTCCCTCTACCTGGTCAAGGAACGTCCCGCGCACCCGGAGACGACGGTCACCGATGTCGGGGTGCGGCTACCCGCACACCTGACGGCCTCGGGGCGCGCGATCCTCGCCCACCTACCCCGCGCCCAGGTGCGCGCGCTCTTCCCGCAGCCAAGCTCGTTCCTCCGGCGGACCAACCGTGGCCCGCGCGACCTCCGTGAGCTACGCAGCCTGCTCGCCGTGGAACGCCGCACCGGCTGGGCCATCGAGGACGGCTTCGTCACCACGGACTTCGCCTCGGTCGCCTGCCCGGTGTTCGATCACAGCACTCACCCGATCGCGTCGATCAGCATGACCTTCCGGCACGCGTGCCACACCGAGGGCGGGTGCGCGGAGACGTGGCCCGCGCTGGCTGCCACGGTCCGCGCCGCGGCGCGGGAGCTCACCGGCCGTCTCGGCGGTCGGGCACCGTGACGCGACCTCAGCGCGCCGCGGTCTCGCGCACCACATCCAGTTCGAGACCCAACATGTCCAGCAGCTCACGACACTCGGCGGCGTCGGTGGCATGTCCGGCCACGGTGACCGCGGCTTTACCCGCTTGAGCCTCCCACCGGACACGCTCGGCTTCCCTGGCCTCCTCGGTCCACCTGTGCTCCTGCTGGACATCGGCGTGCTTCGACGCTGCCATGGGGCGTCCTCCTCGGGGTGGCGATATCGGCCCAGGCGTCTGCCCGCAAATCGTGACCATCATTACAGCCAGGTGGCCCGTCCGTGGGCACAGATACGTCAGTGGCGCAACTACGCCACCGATCGAGCGCGGATCCCGTTGTTGCGAAAAAGGCCCCGGGCTCAACGGCCTGGGGGGAAACCGGAGCCCGGGGCTACTGTCTGCCGCTGGGGGACCGGCAGACGTCTCTAGCGTAATCCATGCGCCGGTTCATGCAAAGAGATACACCGGCGTGTCGCACGCCACAGCGAGATCAACATGCGGTGTCCGCACGCCTTGTTACGAAACGTAACCAGGCTTACGGTCACTGTCCTCCCTAACCGCGTCCCTGGCCTCCCTGGCCGCCCCGGTTGTCGCCGTTGCCTCCGCCATTACCGCCGCTGTTGCCGTTGCCCTGTTCCTGTGGCTGCGACGAGCGCTCCGAAGACGGCTCTGTCGATCGTTCCGATGGTTCCGGAGAGCCCGACGGCTCTGGGGATCCGGACTCGGGCGGCCTCGATTCCGAGGTGCCGGACTCCCTCGGCGGAGCCGAAGAGGATTCCTTGGGCGGCGACGAGGGAGCCGAGGAATCCTCGGCCTCCTGCGAGGGTGGTGCGCTTGACTCCGCGGGCGGGCTCGTCCGGGACGGCTGCGAGGTGTCGCGCTCCGACGAACGCTCGGCTCGCTCACCACTCGCGGCGTCCCGCGACGAGCCGGTCGCGGTGGTTGAGGGGTCTGCGGAGCCGCCGGAGCCGGACCGCGCGCTGGCGGTCGACCGTGGGTGGGAACCGGCGGAGCCGCCGGTCGCCTGCGAACCGATGTCCGCTCCCAGCGGGTGGTACCGGGACGAGTCCTCGCGGTCCTGGTCACCGTCGGCGTGGCTGCCCGGTCTGCTCGGCGAGCCCGTCACGGTCGCCAGCGGCAACGGCAGCGTGCGCCCATCGGACGACTCGGGGGTGGCCAGGTCGCTCGGCGCGCTCGGGGCTGGCGACATCCCCGCGTGAGGTGCGAGCGCGAGCATCCCCGTCACGGTCGCGCCGCACAGCACCGTCACGCTCGCCGCAACCGCCACCGGCCCGCCACGGCGCTGCCGACCACGACGTCGCGGCGGTTGCCCGTCGACTCCCTCCCGGCGCAACAGCTCGGCGACCGAGACCTGCGATTCAGGCTTGTCCGCGGGCACCCGCACACCTCCCCGGTCATCGCTGCCAGTGTTCCATCTTTTCCTACATGTGTTACCGATTCGTTGCGACAAGGAGCGACGAACGTCACAGTCACGGAGTAGCGCTATCACGCGTTCGATACATGATTCGACGCTCGCGGATACTCCAAGTAACAGAACTCGGTCGCGCACGACAACGTCCCTGCCCGGTAGTACCGGACAGGGACGCGGCCAGGTGGAGGTGCCGGGAATCGAACCCGGGTCCTCTGCTGCTTTGCCAGGACTTCTCCGTGCGCAGTTCGCTATGCCTCTACTCGGCCCCACCGGTCACGCGAACAAGCCGGTGTGACGGGCCCAGCCGCTGTAAGATGTCCCGTCCAGGCCCGCGGCCGGCCTCGAACGGTCAGTCCTCCTTGCTGATGCCGGTCATCGGATCGGAGGACGAATCCGGACCGACAAGGATCAACTAGCTCACGCAGCGAGCGCGAACTGATCCTGGCGCGCTTCTTGCTTGTTGGCGCTTATATGTTTGCGACGACGCTTAACGGTGGTCTCTCGCCTGCACCGGCACGCTTCTCCTGACTCAACATGCAGAGTCGAAACCGTTCACCCCCTTCGTCCTCTTCCGAGTGGGCGCTATCAGCATAACGCGCACGGCAAGCTCGTGTGTTCCCGCCGCCCCGGACTACGGGTGGCGGCCTACTAGATCTTCCCCTTGACGGCCCTGCCGACAGACTTGGCGACCTCGCGCTGCGCTTCCCGCCGCGCGATGTCCCGCCGCTTGTCGTGCTTGCGCTTACCCTGCGCCAGCGCCAGCTCGACCTTGACCTTGCCGTCGGAGAAGTACAGCGACAGCGGGACCAGCGACAGCCCGCTCTGCTTGGTCTTGCCGATCAGCTTCGCGATCTCGGTGCGATGCAGCAACAGCTTGCGGTGCCTGCGCGGGTGATGGTTGGTCCAGGTCCCCTGCGCGTACTCGGGGATGTGCACCCCGCGCAGCCACACCTCGCCGTCGTCCACGGTGGCGAACGAATCCACCAACGAAGCCTTACCCGCACGCAGGCTTTTCACCTCGGTGCCCGTGAGCACAATCCCCGCCTCGAATGTCTCGAGGATCGTGTAGTCGTGCCGCGCGCGCCGGTTCGACACGATCGTGCTGCGACCACGTTCTTTCGGCATAACCACCACTCTACGGGCGAGCAGCGCCACTGTGACGCACGCTCGAGGCACACTCCTAGTGACGCACGTACATCCGTAGTGTCACGTAGCCGGTGACCGCCGAGATCACCACCGCGGACAGCAGCAGGACCGGTGCCACGATCAACACGGTGTACAGCAGCGACGGTATGGCGATGATCCCAGCATCGCGTATCTCGGCCAGCACGCCGTCCACCACGAACAGCTGCACGCCCACCAGGGAGGCAACCGCGAGTAACGCGCCGGTCACCCCGGCCACCACCGCCTCGAGCAGGAACGGCAGCTGCGTGTACCAGCGGGTGGCGCCAACCAGGCGCATGATGCCCACCTCGGTACGCCGCGTGAACGCCGAGATCTGCACCATGTTCGCGATCAGCAGCAACGCCGCTGCCAGCAACGCGACCGAACCGACCAGCGTGATGTTGCGGAAGCTGTTCAGCCCGTCGATCAACCGCTCGAGGAACACGCCCTGATCCTGGATCTGGTGGATCCCCGCTTCCCCCTCGTACTCGTTGGTGATCACATCGGCCCGTTCCGGATCGACCAGCCGCACCCGCAACGATGCGGGAAGGGCTTCGGGCCGAGCCAGCTCCACCAGCTCGGGCTGCTGCTCGAAGATGCGCTGGAAGCTCTCGTAGGCCTCTTCCCTGCTCTGGAAGACGACGGTCTCGACCTCGGGGTTTTCCTCCAGCGAGCGGCGCAGATCGGCACACGGCTGCTCCGTGCAGTTCTCGTCGTTGGCGCTGACGTCGTCGGTGAGGAAGATGGATACCTCGATGTCGTCGAGGTAGCGGTCCTTGGTGAGGTCGACCGTCTGCATGATGAGCAGGCCACCACCAAGCATGGTGAGCGAGATCGCGGTGGTCAGGATCATCGCGATGGTCATCGTGACGTTCCTGCGGAGACCGGTGGCGACCTCACTGAACACGAAGCTGGCACGCATCTGGCGACAGAGTCCTTCGGTCGGGGGTTAGCGGGTTGACGGGAGCGTGGCGCGGTTCGCCGGGCGGTGGCGCCACGGGCGCGGCAGGGCGCGCGGTGCGTCAGTGACCAACGCCGTACACCCCTCGCGCATCATCGCGGATGACCTTGCCGAACTCCAGCTCGACCACCCTCCTGCGCATCGAGTCGACGATCGAGTGATCGTGCGTGGCCATCAACACCGTGGTGCCCGTCCGATTGATGCGCTCGAGCAGCAACATGATGTCCTGACTGGTCTCCGGATCGAGATTGCCGGTCGGCTCGTCGGCAAGCAGCATCAGCGGGCGGTTCACGAACGCCCTGGCGATCGCCACGCGTTGCTGCTCGCCGCCGGAGAGCTCGTTCGGCATACGATCGGACTTGCCGTCGAGGCCGACCAGCTCCAGCACCTCGGGAACCACCTTGCGGATGGTGTGGGCGGGCTTGCCGATCACTTCGAGCGCGAAGGCGACGTTCTCGAACACGGTCTTGTTGCTCAGCAGCCGGAAATCCTGGAAGACGCACCCTATGGTCTGCCGCAGCCGCGGTACCTTCCGGCGCGGCATCTTGGCAACATCGACGTCGGAGATGAAGATCTTGCCGCGGGTCGGTGTCTCCTCACGGAGCAGCAGGCGAAGGAACGTGGACTTCCCCGAGCCGGACGGGCCGATGACGAACACGAACTCGCCCTTGTCGACCTCGACCGACACCTCGCTCAGCGCGGGTCGTGTCGAGGTCTTGTACACCTTGCTGACGTCTTCAAGCCGGATCACGATGCGTGATCCTACCCGCCAGACGTGTGAAATCTTGATAGTGCCCGCGGCGATGCGCCGAGCCGAAGGACTCCTCGGGTACCGAATATGTACCGAAGGGCCCCTTCGGCTCACCACCCGACGCGGGGGTCACGGCTGGCTACCGGCCTGCTCCTGCTGCTTGCGCCAGCGGATACCCGCCTCGAGGAAGCGGTCGATCTCGCCTTCCAGCACCGGCGTGGGGTTACCGACCTCGTAGTCGGTGCGCAGGTCCTTGACCATCTGGTACGGATGCAGCACGTAGGAGCGCATCTGATTGCCCCAGCTCGAGCCGCTGTCCTTGAGCGCATCGAGCTCGGCCTGCTCCTCCTCTTTCTTCCGCTGCAACAGCTTCGCCTGCAGCACCTTCAGCGCGGCGGCCTTGTTCTGCAACTGGGACTTCTCGTTCTGGCAGGAGACGACCACGCCCGTCGGCAGGTGGGTGATCCGCACGGCCGAGTCGGTCGTGTTGACGCTCTGGCCCCCTGGCCCGGAGGAGCGGTAGACGTCCACCCGGATGTCCTTCTCCGGGATGTCAATGTGGTCCACCTCGGCGACCTCGGGAAGCACCTCGACGTGGGCGAAGGAGGTCTGCCGCCTGCCCTGGTTGTCGAACGGTGAGATACGCACCAGCCGGTGGGTACCCTGCTCCACCGACAGTGTTCCGTAGGCGTAGGCTGCGGTGACCTTGAAGGTCGCCGATTTGATGCCTGCTTCCTCGGCGTAGGAGATGTCGTAGACCTCGGTCGGGTAGCCGTGCCGCTCCGCCCACCGCAGGTACATGCGCAGCAGCATCTCCGCCCAATCCGCGGCGTCCACTCCCCCGGCCTCGGCGCGGATGTTGACCACCGCGTTGCGGTCGTCGTACTCGCCGGACAGCAGGGTGCGCACCTCGAGGGCGTCGATCTCGGTCGCCAGGCGCTCACGCTCGGCGTCGGCCTCGCTGCGCGCCTGCTGCGCCTCCTCGTCGCTGTCCGACTCGGCGGCCAGCTCGTAGAGCACGGTCAGGTCGTCGAGGCGCTGCCGCAGCTCGGTCACCTTCCGCAGATCGGCCTGCCGGTAAGACAGCCTGCTGGTGACCTGCTGGGCGGTCTCCGGGTTATCCCATAGATGCGGGTCCGCGGCCTGTTCCTCCAGCGAAGCGACCTCGGCACGCAATGCGTCGAGATCCATCACCGCCTCGACCTGGCTCAGCGTGCCGGAGAGTTGCTTCAGCTGGGTGTCGACATCCACGCTCACAACTCTCCAGGTTACGCCTCACCAGCGTGCCATCGCCGCCGGGGCACAGGCGAAGCCCGCGTGACGCCGACCGGCGTCACGCCGGGCCGCCACCGCTCTCACGCGTTCTCGACGGCGTCGACCAGCTTCAGCGCCGCACGGGCGTAAGCGTAGCCGAACTCGGCTATCGCCTGGTCAATGGGATCCTCGGTCTCCTTGGCGACCGTCCGCATCGTCGCGGCTTGCTCCTTGTAGCGGGCACGTGCCTTGTCCATGAGCTCGGCACGCTGCTTGTCCGTCACCACACCCGAGTTGATCACACGCAGGATCATGGTGCTGCGGATGTGGTCGGGACCGGCGTCCTCGTTGATCCACTGTCGGAACGCCTTCTTGCCCGCGGGGGTGAGCACGTACTCCTGACTCGACCGCGCTCCACGCTTGCCCAACCGCACCAGCCCGGCCTCGGCGAGTACCGGGAGCTCCCGGTAGACCTGGCTGCGCGTCACGCTGAAGAAGGTTCCGAACGCATCCTCAGCGGCAGCGACGAGCTGGCCACCGGTGGCGGGCCCGTCGTGGAGCAAGCCGAGCAGCGCTGCTGATGTCGCATTGATATCGGCCATAGTGTCTACAGTGCCACTGATTCGTCGACTTGTCCACTGTGGCCCCGCTCAGGTCCACAATAGAAGTCGGTGCGCAGCGACTCAGCACCTGTTCGGGTGAGACAGCGGATGGGGCCACGTAGGACCCGCCGCTACCAACGATGCGCTGGTCGCCGGGGGTATGCCTGACCTCGGGCCTGTCAGTGCGCCACCAGGGGCCACGGCGGCCGGAACACGATCAGGGCCCTTACCGGAAATGCCCGGTAAGGGCCCTGATGTCTGGTAGCGGGGACAGGATTCGAACCTGCGACCTCTGGGTTATGAGCCCAGCGAGCTACCGAACTGCTCCACCCCGCGTCGTTGTGTTGTGCCTTCACCATACATGCCGCCCTCACGGCCCGTGCACGGGGGGTCCCGGCGGCCGAACCCGCCCCGTAACCAACCGAGATGCCGTGTCTGAAGCTGACCGTGCCACGAAAAGGCTCGTGGGGGCCACGAGTGTTCTCGTGGCCCCCACGAGCATCGGACGACTGGAAACTACCCAGCTAGCCGACGCAGGGTGTCACAGCGCCCAACACGGAGTGCCGAAGCCCTGGACATGGCTACCCGCGGTCAGCCGCCGGGCTGCACGTCGTCGTCACCGGCCTCGGCGTTGTTCTTCGCCTCCTCGTAGCGCTGGGCCGCCTCGTCGAGCTCG
Source organism: Haloechinothrix sp. LS1_15 (assembly GCF_033042135.1). Classification (NCBI taxonomy): domain Bacteria; kingdom Bacillati; phylum Actinomycetota; class Actinomycetes; order Pseudonocardiales; family Pseudonocardiaceae; genus Haloechinothrix; species Haloechinothrix sp. LS1_15. The sequence goes on from NZ_WBXM01000017.1 coordinate 23,250, forward strand.
GTGAGCGCGTCACCCTGCTCGGCGAAGTCGCCGTTGCTCTGCGCCTCCTGGTACCGGGCCCATGCAGCCTGCATGTCCGCGGCCGCCTGCTCCATCTCGGCGGTCATCCCTTCGACCTGCGCGGGGGCCTCGTCCACCTCGTCGGCGTCCTCGGCGGGCTCCTCGTCCTCGTCGCGCACATCGGGCAGGTCGACATCGGCGTCGCCCTCGACGGGGGTGGTCACCACATCGGTGATGCCCTCACCGAAGACCTGCTCCATCGCGCCTTCCAAGGTCGGGTGGAAGCCCACCCGGTCACCGAAGGCGACCAGCACGCGCGCCAGCTGCGGGAAGGCGTGCTCCCTGGTCTGCTCGATGTAGACCGGCTCGACGTAGAGGAACCCACCGGCCACCGGCAGCGTGAGCTGGTTGCCGTAGATCACGTCGATGTTCGGGTTGTCGAACAGCGTGCGGTCCTGAGCGACGTCCGGATCACTCTCGAACCGGTTCTGCACCTGGATCGGGCCCTCGGTCTGCTGCGTCTCGTCCGTGGACGGCAGCCGCAGGACGTGCATCTCACCGTAGGTCTCCGGATCCGAGGACACCGACATCCATGCGGACAGGTACTGCCTGCGCAGTGGCGTCAACGGGCTGGTGAGCTGGAACGTCGGTTCCTCGAAGCCCGGCGTCTCCGCCATGATGTAGTACGGCGGCTGCTCGGGCTCGTCCTCGACCGTCGGGTCCGGCGGCACGTCCCAGAACTCGTTGGTGGTGTAGAACTCCCGCGGGCTCTCGACGTGGTACCGCGTCAGCAGCTCCCGCTGCACCTTGAACATGTCCGAGGGGTAGCGGAAGTGCTCCCGCAGCTCGTCCGAGATCGCCTCCTCCGGCTCCACCAGGTCGGGGAAGACGTTCTTCCACGCTTCCAACACCGGGTCGTCCGGGTCCTTGGTGTACAGCGTCACCGTGCCGTCATAGGCGTCCACGGTGGCCTTCACGGAGTTGCGAATGTAGTTGATCGTGTTCTGATCCGGCCGCTCGAGCCCGGTGATGGGGTCCTCGATGACCTCACCCAGCGGCTGCTGCTGCGAATACGGGTAGTTGTCCAGCGTGGTGTAGCCGTCCACGATCCACTTGATCTCCCCGTCGATCACGGCGGGGTACGGGTCACCGTCCACCGTCAGCCACGGGGCGATGTCCCGCACACGGTCGGTGGGGTCGCGCTTGTACAGGATCTTCGACCCGTCGCCGATCTGGCCGGTGAACAGGAAGTTCCGCTCGCCGTAATGGGCGGAGAAGATGGCCCGGTGGAAGAGGTTGTCCACCGGCACCCCGCCTTCGCCGGTGTAGACGTAGTCTTGCTCCTGATTGGTGCTGCGCTCACCGGGACCGGACTCGCCGACAATCGCGTAGTCGTGGTCCAACTCGCCGTAGTAGATCCGTGCCTGGTCGACCTCGATGCCGTGAGCGCCTGCCGGGGTCTCGGTGTCGCTGGTTCCCAGCACCGGGAAACCACCGTCGCTACCGTCATCGCCGCCAAGCGCGCGATCGATGCGGTTGGCCGGGGCGGCCACGAAGCCGTTGCCGTGGGTGTAGACCATGTGCCGGTTGATCCAGCTCCCCTGCGCCGGGGTCAGTCCCTCCGGGTCGATCTGCTTCAAGGCCACGATGAAGTCCTGCTTCTCCCCGTCGATCTCGTACCGGTCGATATCCAAGATCTCGGGGAAGCCGTAGTAGTTCTCCCGGCCAGCGAGCTGAGTGAAGGTTCGTTCCAGCACGGCCGGATCCAGCAACCGGATGTTCGGGATCGTGCCGATCTCCTCGGCGACCTCGTCAGCGGAGGCCTCCGTTCTGCCGGTGTAATCGTGGAACTCGACATCCTGGAGATCGTAGGCATGTCGCGTGGCGGTCATGTTCCGCTCGATCGATTCGGCCTCGCGCTCGATCTGGTTCGGCTGCACCGCGAACCGCTCCAGCAGCGCGGGCCACGCCGCACCCACCACCACGCTCGACAGCAGCAGCAACACCAGCGCGATCGCGGGCAGCTGAAGATTGCGCATCACCGCGCCCGCGAACAACGCCAGCGCGCAGAAGACGGCGATGCTGGTGAGGATCAGCTTGGCTGGCAACACCGCGTGCAGGTCGGTGTAGGTGGCGCCCATGAAGATGTCGTTACGATTCGACAGCAGCATGTCGTAGCGGTCGAGGAAGTAGTCGACCGCCTTGATCAGGACGAAGATGCCCGCCGTGATCGCCAGCTGCACTTTGGCGGCGCTGCTGAAGTAGCCGAGCCTGCCCATGCCGGTGCCGAATCGGATACCGCCGAAGACGTAGTGCACGACCGCGGCCGCGATGAACGCGAGGGCGCTGGCCACCAGCCCCAGGTTCACCAGCCAGTTGTAGAACGGCAGGCTGAACGCGAAGAAGCCGACGTCCAAGCCGAACTCGGGATCGGTCTCGCCGAACTCGGTGCCACCGAAGAACAGCCGCACCATCGCCCAGTCCGCCTGTGCCGTGGCGCCCGCAATGATGCCGATGAAGGCGGGGATACCGATCCCGAACCACTTCGCCCTGCCGATGATCGTCGTGCGGTACTTCGCGAGGGGATCATCCTCGGAGGAGACCGGGACGAACACCGGCCGGGTCCGATAGGCGAGGTAGAGACTCAGCGCGACGATCCCGCCGACGACGGCGCCGACGGAGAAGAACAGGCCGATCCTGGTCAGCAGGATCGTACTGAACACCGATCGCGCATCGACCTCGCCGAACCACAACCAATCGATATAGGTGTCGATCAGCCTCGTCCCGGCCAGCAACGCCAGCACGGCGATACCGCCGAGGACGAGAAGGACCCGGCTGCGCTTGCTCAGCTGGGGGACGTTCACAGGGGGCCTGGTGGCCACGGCACACGCTCCTGAGATCTGGGTTGTTCTGGCGGGCTACGCACGAGCGAGCTCCTCGTATAGCTCCGGCACGCTACTGCACGGAGCTACACGGCTGCACCTGCGTCCCTCATCACTCTCACTGCCTCTATCTGTTCAACTTTACGGATTATCCGCTGAGTTCCCCAACGGGGTGCCTCCCCAGTGGCGGACGTGCTGGGGCAGCATGGGGACATGGCAGAGTCCCAACCCGAATCCGAGCCTCACTCGCAGGTCCGGCCCCAGACGCATGTGAATACCAGCGTATCGAGTGCCGCACGCGAGGTCGAGGAGTTCCTGGCCGCAGGCGGGTGGGATCAGCCGGTACAGCTCTTCGCCCTTGTCGCCACCGACGAGCTGCTGGCCAAGCAGCCGGACCTGCGCGAGCAGCTGGATCCGCGGAACCCGCTGACCCCGGTGGCGCAGGACCAGCTCCCCGAGTCCGACCTCGCCGAGGCCCTGGCTGGCATCGTGTGGCCGGATACGGTGCACGGCTGTGCGCTGGCCCAGGAGATCATCGTGCTGCCTCCGGAGGCCGAGCAGGACCTGCCCGACAGCGGCGAGGACGCCGATGGCAGTGAGGCCGGTGCCACCCCCGACGCCGAGCGGCTGCGCCGGGCCGCCGCCGACCATCCCCACCGCACGGAGGCACGGCTGGTGGCCGCCGTGACCCGCGACGGTGCCAGGGCGTGCGTCATGCGGTTACGCGCGCAGCAGAGGTCCGGCGATCGGCCCGGTGATCAGCACAGCGCGGATGAGGAACCGCTCGACCTGCCCGTCGACGAGGTGATCGAGCACCCCGATCTGGCGCCGAACCTGCTCGACGCCCTCGAAGCGACCCTGTACCCGTAGCGGGCCGGGCGTCTCACTCGCAGGTCGGCACGTCCCCGCCGGCGGTGTAGGCCTCGAGCGCGTCGATCGTTTCCTCCAGAGTGCCCACACTGATCAGCGTCATATCGCCCGCGTCGGCCGCCACGGCTTCGGGGCAGTTCTGTTCCGGGACCAGGAACGCATCCACGCCCGCATCCCGCGCGGCGTCGACCTTGAAGCCGATACCACCGATAGGCCCGACCTCCCCGGTCACCGCGATCTCCCCGGAGCCTGCGACGTGCTCGCCGTCGAGCAGGTCCTCCTCGGTCATCCGGTCCACGATCGCGACCGCGAACATGATCCCGGCCGAGGGCCCGCCCACGTCGGCGAGCTCGATGTCGATGGTGAAGTCCACCTCGGCGCGTTCGGTGAGCGTGACTCCCATGAAGCCCTGCTCCCTGTCCTCGCGCGCGCCGAGCTCCAGCGTGTCGCTGTGCTCCTGTCCGTCCTCGTCGCGGTAGTCCAGCTCGACCACCTCCCCCGGTCCGCGGTCGGCCAGCACGTCGTGCACCTCGTGGATGGAGTCGAGCTCGGTGCCGTCCACTGCGAGTAGCTCCGCGCCCGGCGGGACGATGTCCTCGGCGGGTTCATCGGGCAGGACCTCCTGCACGTACACACCCGTCGGGTAGCCGAGCAGCCGCAGGGCCGCCACCTCGGCCGAGTCCTGCGAGTGCTCGAACTGGGCGATGTTCTCCTCCTGGATCTCCTCCTCTGTCAGCCCCGGGCGGAAATACTGTTCGCGGGGAGCCAACGCGAACTGCCCGCTCACCCACCGGGCGAGCGCGTTGAACATGGTGACGTCATCGGCCACCGACACCGTGGTCAGGCTGGCCGAACCGGTGGTGTCGTACACCAGGTCCTCGACGATCTCGCCATCGTCGTCGCGCACGCTGATGACGGGTTCGTCGTCGATCTCGCCAAGCGTGTCGTATATCGGGCCGGGTCCCAGCGCGACGTACGGCACGCTCACCGTGGCACCAACCGCGCCGAACACCGCGACGAGCAGGGCGCTGCACACCAGCGTCCATCCCCTCCTGCTCAGCCGCCGTGCCGGGCGCCCTTCCCCACCCGAGGAGGTCGCCGCGGCGGGTGCCGCGAACGGATGCTCGGAGGTGTCATCGTGCTGCGCCCGCTGCCGCGCCTGCTCGTTGCCTTCCTGCGCGTCGCTCACACCGCACAGCGTACGGCCACCCCCGACCGCGCAGGCGACCTGGCCGCCTGCCATGGCGACCGGCACCGGCCAGTGTTCGCTCTCGGGTGAGGCACCGGGCGCCGACACCGGCCGGTGGCAGGCACAGCACACGGCCCGAACCGCGTACCGTGGGGGCATGAGCAACCTCCCGTTCGGCTTCGGTCCGCCGGACCCAGACAGGCGCGACGAGAACGACCAGTCGGGCGAGTCCGGTCAGCAGTCCGGTTCCGACCCGTTCAGCCAGCTCGGTCAGATGCTGAGCCAGCTCGGTCAGATGCTGAGTCAGGCGGGACAGAGCAGCGGGCCGGTGAACTACGACCTCGCCAAGCAGATCGCGCTGCAGCGGTTGGCGAACGAGAACACCGGCAGCCGGATCGGATTCAGCTCGTCCGACAAGGGCGGCGACGCGAAGAGCGCGGTGCACGACTCGGCGCACCTGGCCGAGCTCTGGCTGGACGCGGCAACCACGCTGCCCGCGGGGGCGGTGAGCACGCAGGTTTGGTCGGCGAAGGACTGGGTGGAGCAGACCCTTCCAACCTGGCAACGGCTGTGCGACCCGGTGGCCAGGCAGGTCTCCGCCGCCTGGACCGGCGCGCTGCCCGAGGAGGCCAAGCAGGCGGCGGGGCCGTTGCTGTCGATGGTCAACCAGATGGGTGGGATGGCGTTCGGCTCGCAGCTCGGCAACGCGCTCGCGCAGCTCGGCTCGGACGTACTGACCTCGACCGAGATCGGGCTTCCGCTCGGCCCAGAGGCGACCTCGGCGCTGCTGCCTGCCAACATCGAGAAGTTCACCGAGGGGCTGGAGCGTCCAAGCAGCGAGGTGCTGGTGTTCCTCGCCGCCAGGGAAGCCGCGCACCAGCGGCTGTTCGCCCACGCCCCGTGGTTGCGCCAGCGCCTGCTTGACACCGTGGAGGAGTTCGCCCACGGCATCACGGTCGACACGGCGGCCATCGAGCAACTGGCCACCCAGATCGACCCGTCGAACCCGGCCAGCATCGAGGAGGCGATGTCTTCCGGGCTGCTGGAGCCGCAAACCTCGCCCGAGCAGCAGGCAGCGCTGACCCGGCTGGAGACACTGCTGGCGCTGGTCGAGGGCTGGGTGGACGTCGTCGTCGCGGACGCCATCGGGGATCGCCTGCCAGGTGCCGAGGCGCTGCGCGAGACGCTGCGCAGGCGCCGCGCCAGCGGCGGCCCTGCCGAGCAGACCTTCGCCACGCTAGTCGGGCTCGAACTCCGGCCGCGGAAGCTGCGGGCCGCGGCGGCGCTGTGGCAGATGGTCGGCGACCGGCACGGCATGGCGGCCAGGGACGGGCTGTGGGCGCACCCCGACCTGATGCCGACCACCGACGACATCGACGCGCCCAAGGAGTTCGCCGAGCGACTCGGCCAGCAGGAGCACGCCGACATGGACCCCATGGCCGAACTGCTGCGTACCGAACAGGCCGAGCAGGCGGCCCACGACGAGCACGTCGGCCAGGGTGACGAGCAGAGCAACGACAGCACCGGGGACAGCAACACCGAGCACGGGGGCGAGAACGACGACGACAGCGGCACCGGCGGAGGCTCTGCGCGTTAACCCCCTGTCGGTGACACCTTCTTCATGCGCGGCGCGCTCCGCGAATCGCCTCACAATCTATTGGCTCGCGCCGCGCACATACTCTCGGAATCGCGACGATCAGTGGCAACCGATATCAGGAGCTTTCGCCGGGCGGCTCCGCGGGAAGGTAACGGATACGATCACGTAGGGCATCCGGCACTTGCTTCCTCGCGTCCAGTAGTTCCACCCCGAGAAGCTGCCCGTCGGGCCCGAAGTCGAGGAGCGCTATCACGTCACCCTGTTTCGACCGGACCGGAATAGAATCGCTAGCTATCCTGCCACTCCGCTCGGAAAATCCGATATACGCGGCATTCGCTTCATTATCGACTTCAACAACGGGCCACTTCGAATTCATCCGATGCTCCGTTAGACCATGGACTGCGTGCAGAAGACCCGGCAGGCATCACTGACTATATGCGTCCTTGGATACATGCCATCTGTGAACAATTATACCCTATCTTTCCGCTTGGCCGAAACGAGATTCCGTCGTGCTGCCGAGTGGAATCCTGCGGACGGGATCAGGAGCCACGCACGGCGCTCGTACCCCGAATCCGCCTACAGTTTTGACAGCACACTCCAATCCCGGTTCCTACCCAGGAAAGTCAATTTACGACACGGGAACAGATCATAACGCAATCCTCCCGCACGTGGCGGGCCGCACTCGGTGCGGCCCGCCACCGCACAATCCGATGAACCGCACTTGCTTGCTCGCCCCTACGGCGGCCAATCGCCGCCCAACCTCGGTCGAATCGCGAACATCTGTGCGACCTATCCAATATACTGGACCAATGGGTGCGCGCCTGACATCGACCCCCGTGCCGACGAAGCAATCATACCTAATAGACAGTGACAACGTATGCATTCTGATTCATTACGACCGTGATATCCCAACCGTCGTAACGCCAGTTTCCGTTGTCCTGCAGCACAGCACTGCGGCACTCCATATTTACCGTACTTCGTACTTCAGATTCACTGATCCCCCTTTCAGTCATCCTTAGTCGAGCGTGGGTCGTGAAGCCAGACACATGACACGGTGCCGAGGAATGTGTTTCAGAGTGCCGACTGTCGCTGACCTGCTGCGCACCGATGTTACTGTGCGACATACTCGCCGTTGCAACGATACTGTGAGTTGCACTCGTGGCTGTGTCAGCGGCAATCGTGGACTGAACACCCCCTAGCATAAGCATCGCCGCAGCGAAAAACACGGCTAGAATTTTGATCATGCGCTGAATCATGCAAATCTCCCCACAACTATTCCCCAGTAGTCACCACGCGCTCCGGTGCACTGCTGGCGACGGCACAGATACGCTTGCTTATGCTACGCAAACCACCTGAGGTCCAGTCAAGCACGTGAATCGATACAGCCGGCATGGCTAACCGAATTGGTGATTCGACGAGCGTAGGTATATAGAGCGTAGGTATATAGCATAGGCCCAGCGTCACCCTCGGGATTCGACCGGTTTTCGACCGGTTGTGGGCGCACAACGGTATCATCAGTGGTCGATCGACAGCTGAATCAGCGGACGTTCGACGACCACCCGACGAGTAGACGTTCGGGGCTCAAGGTAACGGGTTGGCGCCCTGAGCACGGTCGGCCACGCAGCGCACTCTCGCTCACTCTTGCGCGTGCCCGTCCACGCCGGCAATCCCCAGGCCCGCCGCGTCGGATAAGCCCTCCAGGTAGCCGATGGCGCGATCGGTGTGCGGGTAGCTCCGGCACAACTCCCAGAACCGCGCGTCGTGTCCGGCCACACGCAGGTGGGTCAGCTCGTGGACCAGGACGTAGTCGAGCACCCAAGCAGGGACGTTCCGCAGCCGCTCGCTGACTCGGATGGTGCGCTGCGCAGGGGTGCACGAGGCCCAGCGCGTGCGCATCGGCGGCACCCAACGCACCGAGGCGGGCTCGCGGTCGGACCCCAGATAACGACGGTTCAGCTCGTGACACCGGGCCAGCAACGCCGCGTCGGACTCGCGGGCGGGTGAGACCTTCTTGCGCGCCGTGCGCAGCAGCTTCCGTTCCATCTCGGCCACCCAGCGCCGCTCCTCGGCCCGGCTCATCCTGGCGGGCAGCTGCACGACCAGCGTCCCGCCGTCGAGGTAGGCCGAGACCGTGCGCCGCCTGCGCTTGCTCCGCCGCACCTCCACGGCGTCGACCCGCGGGCCGTGATCACCCGCGCCGCCTGGGCGACCGGTGCTGCCGGTGCTGCCGGTGTCGTCGGTGTCGTCGGTGAATGCGTCAGCCACGCACTCAACAGTACGATCCACCGCCGACATCGGGTGACACCTCGCCGCGATCCTTCGCGATTCCTGACCACCCTTCGCCCGCACATCCGCTCCCGGTCAGCCCCGGCTGTGGACAACTCGGATCGCGGTTAGTCGGCCGTTAGCGGGCGGGCTCACCGTAGCCCGGTATGACACACGGCACACACCAGGCTCGTCCCGGCGGCGAGGCCGCCATAGCCGAGCTACCCGAACGGCCACGGTTGCTCCCCGGCATCGGGGTGTACCGGCGGGGTGAGGCCGAACTCCAGATCGGCCTGGACAGTAGGCACGCGGTCGTGCTGGGCAACCTGTCACCGTCGCTGGTGGCTGTGCTCCGGTCACTGGACGGCACGCGCAGGCTCCCCTCGCTGTTGTCGGGACTGTCGCCCGCCGAATGCGACCACCTGCGCGGCCTGCTCGCCCAGCTGGCCTCCCGCGGGCTGGTCACCGACGCGACCACCACCCGCCACGGCGAGGCGGGCGGCACCGGTAGCGGACTGTGGGCGTTGCGCGGGATCGGCCCGGCAGCCCGCCTGGCACAACGCTGCGCCCACAGTCACGTCCGGCTCCACGGCCACGGTGGGCTGCTCGCCGCCGTGACCTGCGGGCTGGCAGAAGCGGGAATCGGCAGGCTCGAGATCTCCGCACCCGGAGCCGTGGCACGTCATGACGCCGGGTGCGGTTACCGGGTCGGCGATGTCGGCAAGCCACGCGCCGAGGTCGTCGCCGGGATCGCTCGCGAGGTCAACCCCTCGGTGCGCGCCACAACGGCGCAGGCGAGCACACCCTGCGACCTGGCGGTGATCACTGACATGGTGGTGCCACCCCCGGAACTGGCGCACCGGCTGCTCGGCGAGCGCATACCCCACCTCCCGGTCCGGCTCAGAGAGGGAACCGGCATCATCGGGCCGCTGGTGTTGCCGGGCAGGACCAGCTGCCTGCACTGCGCCGACCTGCATCGCGCCGATCGTGACGGGTGGTGGCCCTCGGTGGCCGCGCAGCTGGCCGGGCGGCCACAGGCAGCGGGCGTCGCCGGGATCCACGCCACCGCAGGGCTGGCTGTGACGCAGATCATCCGGGCCGCGCACGCGCTCGACGGGCCGTGCCCCACCTGGAACACCACGCTCGAGCTGGACATCTTCGACGGGCGAGTGCTCAGCAGGCCATGGCCACCTCATCCCCGGTGTGGCTGCGGGGCCGGACGCTGACTCGAACGGGTGGGACTTTCCCGATCAACAAGGCAGAATCGAAGGCGTGACCGAGCCCGACAAGCGCACCGGCGCGTCCGGAGAACACGACGGCGAGCTCGACGCGGATCTGCCGCACCGCGCCGCCGCGCGTACCGCGAAGCTGGCGAGCCTCCCACTGGGCATCGCAGGTCGCGCCGTCGGGAGCTGGGGGCGGCGCCTTGCCGGGCAGCATTCCGAGGAACGCGACGCCGAGCTGTCCGCGAAGGCCGCGGAGCAGCTGTTCGAGGTGCTCGGCACCCTCAAAGGCGGAGCGATGAAGTTCGGGCAGGTCCTCAGCGTCTTCGAGGCGGCCATTCCCGACGCCTACGCCGCCCCGTACCGCGAGGCACTGACCAAGCTGCAGCAAGAGGCTCCGCCGATGCCTACCCGGCAGACACGCCGGGTACTCGCCGAGCAGCTCGGCACAGCGTGGACCGAGCGGTTCGCCGACTTCAGCGACGACCCGGTGGCCTCGGCCAGCATCGGTCAGGTGCACCGGGCAGTGTGGCACGACGGCCGCGACGTCGCGGTGAAGGTGCAGTATCCGGGCGCGGACGAGGCACTGCGCAGCGACCTGCGGCAGCTGATGCGTTTCCAGCGGCTCATCCAGGCGCTCGTGCCGGGAACCGAGGTCAAGCCGCTGCTGACCGAGCTGGCCGACCGGATGGACGAGGAGCTCGACTACCGCATCGAGGCCGATCACCAGCGCGCCTTCGCCGCCGCGTTCGACGGCGATCCGCAGTTCTCCGTCCCCCGGGTGGTGGCCAGCTCCCCCAAGGTCATGGTCACCGAGTGGGCCTCCGGCACCCCGCTGTCCACCGTCATCGCGGACGGAAGCACGGCGCGGCGCAACGAGGCAGGCAGGTTGCTTACCGAGTTCCTGTACTCGTCACCGGCGCGAGCCGGGCGGATGCATTCGGACCCGCATCCCGGCAACTTCAAGCTCGATGCCGACGGCAGGCTCGGCGTCATCGACTTCGGCGCGGCGCTGCGGCTGCCGCACGGGATCCCGAGCGGGCTGGGCGAGATCGCCCGGCTCGCGCTGGAATCCCGGCCAGAGGAGCTGATGACGGCGCTACGCGAGCACCGTTTCGTCCGGCCGCAGGCTCCTGTGGAAGCCGAGGATGTGCTGGCCTACCTCGCACCGTTCATCGAACCGCTAGCCACGCCGACGTTCCGGTTCACCCGCCGGTGGATGCAGAAGCAGGCCACACGGGTCGGGGACGCGCGCGGCTCGGACTTCCGCACCGCGCGCTCGCTGAACCTGCCAGCCGAGTACCTGATGATCCACCGCACGGCCGCGGGCAACACGGCCATCCTGTGCCAGCTAGAGGCCGAGTTCGCCATCCGCGCCATCGCCGAGCGCTGGATACCGGGGTTCGCGCGCGGGGGCGGCATGGACCACTGAGCGGCTCAGAGCCGCACGGCCGCGGGCAACACGGGCGGCTGTCCACAACCAGAAAGCGTGCGACGGGGTTGTCCCCAGATCACCCGCGGGTTGCCTGTGCGGCGTCGCACCCAGCGCATCATCGGCCCATGCCTTCCTCGCCGAATGACCGGCCGCCCGCACCCGACGGGGTGGCCACGCACGCCGCGCTGCGCGCGTGCGGAGTACCGAAGAGCACCATCGCCTACCGGTGCCGCCCCACGGGTCCGTGGCGGCGCCTGCTGCCCGGCGTGGTGCTGCTGGACACCGCGGCACCGACCCGGCGGCAACGGCTCAGGGCCACGATCGCCCGTGCCGGGGCACCTGCCGTGATCACCGGTGCCGACGCGCTGCTCGCCCACGGTCTCGGCCTACCGGTTCCCGCGCTCGCGCGCGTGCTGCTCCCCCATCACCGGCGGCTGGTCATCGGCGAGCTCGCCGTCGCGGAGCGCACCACCCGGCTACCGGAACCGATGGTCATCGATGGGCTACCCTTCGCGCCACCCGTGCGCGCCACGGCCGATCTCGCCCGCAACACCGCTGAGGAGGACGAGCTGCACCGGCTGCTCGCCCGCGTGATGCGGGCCGGACTGTGCGATCCCGACCGGCTGCGGGAGGAGCTGGACGCCGGAAACCAGCGTGGCTCGGCCGCGGTACGCACCGCGCTGGAGGCTCTCACTGCGACCGAGGACGCCACCGGGCGTGGCCCCGCGCGGGCGATCCTGCGTCGCTGGTCGATCGCGCCCCCGGAATGGGACGTGGTGGTCCACGACGCGATGGGCCGCACCGTCGGTCACGTGGACGCGTGGTGGGACGCGCTCGGTGTCGGCTGGCGGCTGGACACCGGCCCGTCCGGCGCGCTCGCCGCGGCCGCCGCCGGAGTCACGATCATCCGTACCCCGGTGGCTGAGGTGCGGGCCGCCACCCGTGACAGCCGCCGCGCGGCCGCCGTGGCCGGTGAGCTCAGCTCGGCACTGGCGGCCGCGGCACGCAGGCGACGACCCTCGGTCCGGGTCTCACGCCCGCTGTGAAGCCCTGGGGAAGCCCTGGGGAAGCCCTGGGGAAGCCCTGGGGAAGCCCTGGGGCATCCCCAAGGGCGCGGGCCCCGGTCAGGGGGTGCGTGCCGGTTCGGCGCGTGCCGCCTCCGCCCGATCGGCGGCCCAGCGTGCGACGCCATCCCAGAAACGCGCCGCGCGCAGGCGCCTGCGCGTCACCGCGTACCGGCGCGCCGTCTCCAGCCGGCTCACCTCCTCCTGTGTCTCCAGCCAGCGCGCTCGCGCGGCCTGTTCAGTCATCTGATTCATGTGCTGCTCCCTAATGGTTCGCTACCTCGCTCGGGCCGTTCACCCCTGTGGCCCTGGAGGGTCGTCAACGCTGTGCCGGTCACGCGGCGTTGCTCGCCCGCTCGCTCGCGGCGTGCTTGCGCGGGCGGCCGCGACCTCGCTTGCGCGGGACCACCGTGCCGCCCTCGAAGATCTCTCCGCCCCAGACGCCCCAGGGCTCCTGCCGCTCGATCGCGCCCGCCAGGCAGGCCTGGCGCACAGGGCAGTCCGTGCACAGCTGCTTGGCACGTTCCAGAGCGGACGGTGACTCGGCGAACCACAAGTCCGGATCCCCCGTACGGCACGGCAAGGTGCACTCGTTTGCCAGTTCCTCGGGTAGCGCGAACGCCCCGCCTGGGACGAATGCGGGTGCCGATGGCATGGCTACTGTCTCCTTCGGTCGTGTCAGGAAGTTCGTCGTGCTGTGTCGTCGTTCACCGGTCGGGTTGTTCCACCGTTCTCACCGGCCGGTGTCGGCTGCCGCCCCCGAGCGGCACCGCCATCCAGCTGGTGAACAACCCCCGGCCCCCACCTCCCCAGACAGCAAAAAGGCCGCGGATCCGGTGAGGTTCCGCGGCCTGTGAGCCAACTTCCTGACGGTTGCTGTCAGGGACATCGCTCTTCGATGAGCAGCGGAACATCGACCACGCCGGTGTCGCCTGGGATGCGACGCTTGGCCGCCTCGCCGAGACCGGCCTCCGGCGCACCCCGCATGCCGATCCGGTCACGGCGCTCGGCGAGAACCGCCGTGGTGCCCACACCGGAGAGGTCGATACCGCGGCGGCACGCGTTCGCTCGCGAGAGGTCGAGGATCTCTACACCGATCATCGGCTTCATCACGATCCACCTCCTCGCAGTACGCTGTGCCACCGGTTCCGCCCACCGCCCGGGTTCGCCCGGTCGCAGAGCAGATTCTCGTACGGGTGTTCAACCCGTCCCTTGCAGGTTAGCGGCGCACCGGGTGGACCGGCAACCGAATTTTCGAATTCGTTCGGGTGGCCGTGCCACAAACCGGGCGTGATGCCGTCCTCACGTGCGGAAGACCCGCTCGCTCTCGCCTCTGACCAGCGCGAGCACGTCCGCACCGAACCGTTCCAGCTTCGTCGCACCGATCCCCGGGATGGCCACCAGCTCGCTGTCGTCGCCCGGCCGCCGCTCGGCGATCGCGGCGAGCGTGGCATCGGTGAACACGACGTAAGCGGGAACGCTCAGTTCACGCGCCCGTTCCGTACGCCACTCCCTCAATCTCGACAGCAGTGCTTCGTCTATATCGGACGGACACTGTGCACAGCGCCCCGCAGCTGCCTCCTGCGGATCGGACACCGGTCCGGAGCAGATCCGGCATCGCTCACTCCGTTTGCCACGCTGCTTACGCGACGGGGAGCCGGCAGGAGCTCGGGCCTGATCCGGCACGAGCCCGCGAAGGAACCGGCTGCACCGCCTGCTGCGACGCCCACCCGGCGTCCGGGACAGCGCCCACGACAGCCAGAGGTGCTCGCGGGCGCGGGTGACGCCCACGTAGAGCAGCCTACGCTCCTCCTCGATCGCGGCTTCGGAACCGTCCGCGTGCTGGATCGGCATCGTGCCCTCGGCCAGCCCTACGAGGAACACCGCGTCCCATTCCAGCCCCTTGGCCGAGTGCAGCGACGCGAGCGTGACGCCCTCGACGGTCGGCGGGTGCTGCGCCGAGGCGCGCTGCTCCAGCTCCGCGACGAACGCCCCCAGCGTGGGTGTGCTGCTCACCGTCGCGAACTCCCCAGCGAGGTCGACCAGCGAGACCAGCGCGTCCCACCGTTCCCGCGCCGTACCGCCCTGCGGCGGCTGCTCGCTCAGCCCGACCGGCTCGAGCGCACCGCTGACCAGCTCACGCAATCCGGTCTCCCCACCGGTGTCGTCGCCGGTTCCCTCCCCCGCGCGGGCCGCGGCCTCGCGCAGCGCGGCCATCGCCGCCCGCACTTCGCGCCTGGCGAAGAATCGCTCCCCGCCTCGCACCAGGTACGGCACGTCCACCTCGGTCAATGCCTGCTCGTAGTCCTCCGACTGGGCATTGACGCGGTACAGCACTGCGATCTCACTCGCCGGGACCCCGCCGTCGATCAGCTCGCGGATCCGCTTGGCGACCGCCGTCGCCTCCGCGGTCTCGTCGTCGAACTCGCCGAATCGCGGAGCGGGCCCGGCCGGGCGCTGCCCGACCAACCGCAGGCGCGCCGTTGCCTGGCGGGAACCCGCACCGTCGATCACCGAGTTGGCCAGCGAGACGACCTGGGGAGTCGAGCGGTAATCGCGTTCCAGCCGCACCACGGTCGCCTGGGGATACTTTCGAGGGAAGTCCAGCAACCCCTGCGGGGAGGCGCCGCCGAAGGAGTAGATCGTCTGGTTGGCGTCGCCGACGACCGTCAGATCGTCCCTGCCGCCCAGCCAGGCCTCCAGCAACCGCTGCTGCAGCGGTGTCACGTCCTGGTACTCGTCGACCACGAAGCAGCGGTATCGATCGCGGAACTCCTCGGCCACCGCCCGGTGCTCCTCGATCGCCGCCGTGGTGTGCAGCAGGAGGTCGTCGAAATCCAGCAGTCGCCTGCTGCTCTTGAGCTGCTCGTAGGCCGAGTAGACCGCCGAGACGCGGTCCGGCGGGACGGGAGGGTCACGGCGGTACCGCGTCACGGCAGCGGGGTAGTCGCCCGCGCCGATCAGCGAGGCCTTCGACCACTCGATCTCGGTGGCCACGTCCCGCAGCACATCGGCGTCGGTGGAGATACCGACGCGGTTGGCGACCTGCGCGAGCAGCCGCATCTTGCCGTCCAGCAACTCCCACGGTTCGTCGCCGACCACGCGCGGCCAGAAATACCGGAGCTGGCGCAACGCCGCGGCGTGGAAGGTGCGGGCCTGCGCCCCCTCCACTCCCAGGTGTCGCAGCCGGTTGCGCATCTCACCCGCCGCGCGGGCGGTGAACGTCACCGCCAACACCTGGCCTGCCGCGACGTGCCCCTCACGCACCAGGTAGGCGATGCGGTGAGTGATCGTCCGGGTCTTACCGGTGCCCGCGCCCGCCAGAACGCAGACCGGGCCGCGTGGCGCGGTCACCGCGGCGCGCTGCTCGGGGTCGAGCCCGTCCAGCGGTCCCCCCATACCGGATTCGGCGCTCACTGGGCCACGTCACCCCGCCCTCCTGTGCCGTGCTGCCGTGCCGTGCTCGCGGATCATCCTCGCACCCTAGCCCGACAAGGCCACGAGCTCCGGCCACGGTACCCACCGCCGCACCGGCCGGTCCGGTGCCGCTGCCGGGCAGGCGCAGGCCCGGCACGGTTTCCGCGTGGAGACCGGCCCGAGGGACCGCATCAGGCGCGGTCACCGTATCCTGGACGATATGGCTGCCGGTCAGGACAAGGACGCGAAGAAGCAGGCTAAGCAGGCCAGGAAGCAGGCGCGCAAGCAGAAGCGCAGCCAGATCTTCCAGGCCTTCAAGATGCAGCGCAAGGAGGATAAGGCGCTCATCCCCTGGATGCTGGGGGTGTTCCTGGTCCTCGGGGGCACGATCTACGGCCTCGGCCACCTGACCGGCATCCCGTGGCTGATGCTGCCGCTCGGCATCGTCACCGGCGCGATGGGCGCCATGATCGTATTCGGTCGCCGGGTGCAGCGCACCGTGTACTCCAAGGCGGAGGGGCAGCCGGGCGCGGCGGCCTGGGCGCTGGACAACCTGCGCGGCAAGTGGCGGGTCACTCACACCGTGGCGGCCACCACCCAGCTGGACGCCGTACACCGGGTACTGGGCGGACCCGGCGTGATCCTCGTCGCCGAGGGCGCGCCGCACCGCGTGAAGGGCCTGCTGTCGCAGGAGAAGAAGCGTGTTGCCCGGCTGGTCGGCGAGGTGCCGATCTACGAGTTCGTCGTCGGCAACGACGAGGACCAGGTGCCGCTGCGTAAGCTCCAGCGCCGGATGATGAAGCTGCCGCGTAACCTCCGTGGTAAGGAGGTCGACGCGCTCGAGGCGAAGCTGGCCGCCCTCGGCACCAGCCGGGGTGCCGCCGCTCCCAAGGGGCCGCAGCCGAACACCGCCAAGATGCGGAACGTGCAGCGCACCATCCGTCGGAAGTGATCAGCGCATCGTGATCACGACCGTCCCCGTGGCCCTGTCGTGCAGGCCACGGCCGTCGACGTTGCGGATCACCACGGGGATCAGCAGGAAGGTCATCGCCCAGCGCACCACCGCGCGCCACAGCCCGATGGTGCCTGCGCCGTCGAGCCTGCCGACCCGGATTCCCGCCACCGCCATCCCGGGGGTGTAACCGAACATCGCCGCGGCCGGGACGGTGATCGCGAACCAGGCGATCACCGCGGCGATCTGGTACTGGTAGCCACCACCGGAAGCTCCCTCGGTGACGGTCATCTCGTACACCGGCGGGGGGACGAACAGCGACGCGATCAACCCCGCTGCCAACCAGTCCAGCAGCAAGCCGACCGCGCGTTTACCGCCACCGGCCGCCGCACCCACACCGTCGGCGGGCAACCCCAGCCGCTCACCCGGCCACCGCGGCTCGTCCCCCGAGCCGTACCCGGCACCGAGACCGGACAACCACGTTCCCGTCCACCTCGCCATCACCCCAGGATAGGCCGACTTCCGGCGCACCTCCGGGCCGGGCATCACCCGCGAGACGTCGCCCACGTGCCGGCAGGCACGGAGCGACATAGCATGGAAACGCCCGGCGCAACACCCTTCCCCACATCGTTAACACCAGCGAAACATACGGGTGACGGTGAGGCAACACCGCCCGCCTAGCGTGAGCGATCAGATGGGCCCGAGCGGGGCTACCGCCTGCGCCCCGCCGGCGCCGCCGCCGGTCCACGCAAGCTAGGCACGACACTTAAGGAGCGACCCAGCGTGTTCAAGTCTCCAGAAGAGGTACTGCGCTTCATCTCGGAAGAGGATGTGCAGTTCATCGACGTACGGTTCTGCGACCTGCCTGGCATCATGCAGCACTTCACCGTGCCAGCCTCCGCCTTCGATGCCGACACCTTCAACGACGGGCTGGCCTTCGACGGGTCGTCGGTGCGCGGGTTCCAGGAGATTCACGAGTCGGACATGCTGCTGCTGCCCGACCCCTACACGGCCCGCATCGACCCGTTCCGGGCGGAGAAGACGCTCATGATGAACTTCTTCGTGAGCGACCCGTTCACCCGTGAGCCCTACAGTCGTGACCCGCGCAACATCGCGCGCAAGGCCGAGGAGTACCTCCGCGAGTCCGGCATCGCCGACCTCGCGTTCTTCGGCCCCGAGGCCGAGTTCTACGTCTTCGACTCGATCCGCTTCTCCCACACCGAGAACGCGTCCTTCCACGAGATCGACTCGGTCGAGGGCTGGTGGAACACCGGCCGCATCGAGGAGGGCGGCAACCTGGGCTACAAGACCCGCTTCAAGGGCGGGTACTTCCCGGTCCCGCCGGTGGACCACTACGCCGACCTGCGTGACAAGATCAGCCGGAACCTGGAGAACGCCGGGCTCACCGTCGAGCGTGCCCACCACGAGGTCGGCACCGCGGGCCAGGCCGAGATCAACTACAAGTTCAACACCCTGCTGCACGCCGGTGACGACCTACAGCTGTTCAAGTACATCGTGAAGAACACCGCGTGGCAGGAGGGCAAGTCGGCCACGTTCATGCCGAAGCCGCTGTACGGCGACAACGGCTCCGGGATGCACTGCCACCAGTCGCTGTGGAAGGACGGCTCCCCGCTGTTCTACGACGAGTCCGGCTACGCGGGCCTGTCCGACACCGCCCGGCACTACATCGGCGGCATCCTCACCCACGCGCCGAGCCTGCTGGCGTTCACCAACCCGACGATCAACTCCTACCGTCGCCTGGTTCCCGGCTTCGAGGCCCCGGTGAGCCTGGTGTACTCGCAGCGCAACCGCTCGGCCTGCGTGCGGATCCCGATCACGGGTGACAACCCGAAGTCGAAGCGCATCGAGTTCCGCTGCCCCGACTCCTCCGGGAACCCCTACCTGGCGTTCGCGGCCATGATGATGGCCGGGCTCGACGGGGTCCGCAACAAGATCGAGCCGCCGGAGCCGGTCGACAAGGACCTCTACGAGCTGCCGCCCGAGGAACAGGCCAACGTCGCGCAGGTGCCGGGCGATCTCGAGAGCGTGCTCAACAGCCTGGAGCGGGACCACGAGTTCCTGCTCGACGGCGACGTGTTCACCCCGGACGTGATCGAGGCCTGGATCGCGTTCAAGCGGGAGCACGAGCTCGACCCCATGCGGCTGCGCCCGCACCCGTACGAGTTCTCGCTCTACTACGACTGCTGAGACCCCGGCACAGCACCGAGCCGAAGGGCCCCTCCGGTACCGAATATGTACCGGAGGGGCCCTTCGGCTCGCCACCCTAGGCTCGCTACGGCACCGCGAGTCCCGCCCGTTCCAGCTCGCCGCGCGGGTCGGGGACGAGCTTCCGCCGGCTCAGGTCCATCACCCCGAGGGTGCAGGTGATCTCCGCGGACAGCGTGCCGTCAAGCTTGTGAATCTCGCTGTCCATCCGGAAGGTCTTGCCGTCGCCGAAGGAGACATCGCAGCTGACGTCCACCTCATCGCCCGCGCGGAGTTCGCGCCGGAACCGGATGGTGGATTCCAGCAGGACGGGGGCCAGCTTCGCCTGGCGCAGCCCGTTGCCGCCCCCGCCGACGTGCTCGAACCACTCTAACCGCGCCACCTCGCCGTAGAGGTGGTACACGGAGTGGTTGAGATGGCCGAGCGTGTCCAGCTCGTAGTGCCGGACCTTGATCCTGGTACTGAAGCGTTCGCTATCGGTCACCGGTCCACTGTAAGGACGCGATCATGTGCCGCGGCATTTCGGTAGCGCCGCCCCGTCACCCGGCACGCCGCCCAGCGGGCCGTCAGCCCTCGTAGAACACCCGCTCGACCACCGAGCGGGTATGCCGCAGGACCCGCCGGTACTGGTCGACGAACTCACCGGGGTCGTCAGCGACGGAGTAGCCGAGCACCGCGGCCACGGCCGCGAGCTCCTTGCCCGAGGTCGGTACCGCGTCGACCGGCTTGCCACGCACCAGCGTGGCCGCGTTACGTACCCGGGTGGCCGTGCACCATCCCTCGGTGAGGGTGGCCGCGTCGGCCGCGTCCAGCAGTCCGGCTCCGGCGAGCGCCTCGATGCCATCCAGCGTCGACGTGGTGCGCAACCCCGCGTGCTCATGCGCGTGACACAGCTGCAGCAGCTGCACGGTCCA
This sequence comes from Haloechinothrix sp. LS1_15, assembly GCF_033042135.1. NCBI lineage: Bacteria > Bacillati > Actinomycetota > Actinomycetes > Pseudonocardiales > Pseudonocardiaceae > Haloechinothrix > Haloechinothrix sp. LS1_15. The sequence goes on from NZ_WBXM01000017.1 coordinate 43,284, forward strand.
CTCGATGTCGCCGAGCCCACCCGGGCCCAGCTTGGTGTTCGCCCAGGACTCGCCGGACCGGGGCAACCGCTCGGTGTCCACACGTGCCTTGATACGGCGGATCTCACGCGCCTGCGCCGCGGTCAGTCCGGGCTCCGGGTAGCGGATCGGCTCGATCATCTCGACGAACCGCCTGCCCAACTCGGCGTCCCCGGCCACCGGCCGGGCGCGGAGCAAGGCCTGCCACTCCCACACCTCACCCCACCGCTCGTAGTAGGCGCGGTACGAGTCGAGGGTACGCACCAGCGGCCCGTTGCGCCCCTCCGGACGCAGATCGGCATCGACCTTCAGCGGGGGGTCCTGGCTCGCGGCACCGAGCAACCGGCTCACCGTGCTGGCGATGCCGGTGGCGAACCGGACCGCTTCGGCGTCACTCACCCCGTCGAACGGTTCGCAGACGAACAGCACGTCGGCATCCGAGCCGTACCCCAGCTCGCCCCCGCCGAGTCGCCCCATGCCGATGACAGCGATTCGCGCGATCGGCTCCCCGGTCCCGCGCTGCGCGGCTGCCAGCGTCGCCTCAAGCACGGCAGCCCACACGCTCGACAACGCCTCACACGCCTGGCGCACCCCCATCGCACCCAGTACGTCGGCGCTGGCCACCCGCAGCATCTCGTGCCTACGCAGCGCCCGCGCAGAGGCGATGGCCTGTTGCAGCGACCGGTGCCGCGCCACGGCCTTGCGCAGCGCGCCAGCCACCTCGGCGGGATCCCTGGCAGCCAGCTCGGCGGTGTTGCCGAGCTGCTGCAGTACCTCAGGGGCCCTGACCAGCAGGGACGGGATGAACTTCGAGGTACCCAGCAGCATGGCCAGGTTCTCCACGACCGCGCTCTCATCCCGCAGCACCCGGAGGTACCAGTGCGTCTCGGCCAGCGCCTCGGACACCTTGCGGTAGGCCAGCAGGCCACCGTCCGGGTCGGGCGTGGCCGCCAGCAGGTCGAGCAGCACCGGCAGCAACGTCTGCTGGATCGCGGCGCGTCGCGACACCCCCGAGGTGAGTGCTTTGATGTGGTTCAGCGCCCCTTCCGGGGCCGTGTAGCCCAGCGCGGCGAGCCTGCTCTTGGCCTGCTCGGTGGTCAGCTGTAGCTCCTCAGCAGGCACCTTGGCCACCGCCTCGAGCAGCGGGCGATAGAAGAGCTTCTCGTGCAACCTCCGCACCGCTTTGATCTTGCTGCGGAACTCCGCCTGCAGCACCTCGCTAGCGGTGCGGCCCCTCCTCGGTACCGCGCCGCACGCCCGCGCCAACCAGCGCAGCTCACCGGTCGCCGAGGGCTCGGGGAAGAGGTGTGTCCGGCGCAGCCTGCGCAGCTGCAACCGGTGCTCGATCATGCGGAGGAAAGCGTAGGAGGACTCCAGCTCGGCCACATCGGACCGTGCAACGTACCCGCCTCTGCCCAACGCGGCAAGGGCTTCCATTGTGGATGCCGATCGGAGTTCGGTATCCACTCTGCCGTGTACGAGTTGCAGCAACTGCACCGCGAACTCGACGTCACGCAGGCCGCCCCTGCCCAGCTTGATCTCGCGGTCGGCGACATCGCTCGGCACGTGCTCCTCGACACGCATGCGCATCCGCCTGACGTCGGTCACGAAGTTCTCCCGCTCCGCGGCCGTCCACACCATCGGCGCGACGAGCTCGGCGTATCGATCCCCGAGCTCGGCATCCCCGGCAACGGGTCGGGCCTTGAGCAACGCCTGGAACTCCCAGGTCCGCGCCCACCTGCGGTAGTAGGTGGCGTGGCTGTCCAGCGTGCGCACCAGCGCACCGGCCTTGCCCTCCGGCCGCAGTGCCGCGTCGACCTGGAAACACGCCGCCCCGACGAGACGCATCATCTCGCTTGCGACCCGTCCTGCCAACACGAGGTCGCCTTCTGCGACGAACACGACATCGACATCGCTGACGTAGTTGAGCTCCCGACCCCCGCACTTGCCCATCGCGATCACCGCGAGTGCGACCTCGCCGGGCCGGTCGGTAGCGTTGCCGCCCCCGCCGTCAGTGGTTTCGTTGGCCTGCTCGTTCCATGCCAATTCCAGGCCCGCGCGCAGCGCCGCCTCGGCCAGCGCGGTCAACCGGGCGGTGATCTCGGCGTAGCTCGGCTGCTCCAGCTCGTGCTCCACCAGGTAGCCGAGATCGCTTGCCGCGATCTCCAGCAGCACGCCGCGGTAGGCGGCCCGCAGCGCCCGTATGGCGTCCTTGCCGTGCAGCAAGCCCTCACCGCCGCGGACCGAGTCCAGCAGCTCGGCGGTGTAGTCCGTCACCGACGCCTCACGTGTCTCGACCAGCCTTGTCCATTCCTCGGGCGCGCCGACCAGGACGTCGGTGAGCACCGTCGAGCCGCCAAGCACCGCGAGCAGCCTGCCACGGAAACCCGGGTTCTGGTGCAGCGCCTCACTGATCTCCTGCCAGTCGTGCTCGCCAGCCTCCTGTAGCCGCAGCAGCCCGATGAGTGACTGATCAGGGTCGGCGGTCCGGGACAGCGCGGCCAGCACCGGCTCACTGCCCGGGGCTGGGCCCTGCGGCGTCCACAACCCCACCGTGGCCAGCCGCTCTTCCGCACGGTCATCGGTCAGGCCGAACCGCACCGGGCTCTGGCCGAGTCGTTCGCGCGGGATCACCCCAGCCAGCCTAGTAGGACACGCGACCCGGCGCCGTCGCGGTCAGCTGCCTTCCGTGGTCGCGGTAAGCCTGTACTCCGCCGCTTCGTGCACCGGTACGAAACCGATGCGGCGGTAGATCTCGTTCGACACAGGGTTGGCGAGATCGGTGAACAGCAGCACATGCTCGGCCCCCTGATCGAGGGACCAGCGAGCCATGCCGGCGGTGACCGCTGAGCCGTACCCGTGACCCCGGTATTCGGGCGGGGTGTAAACGCCACCGATACGCGACATCGCGCAGACCGGCATGGTCGCCATGGCGCAGGAGCGCGGCGCGCCGTCCACGCGCCAGATGCCGTGAGCGTGGCCCGCGGCGATCGACCGGCGCGCGGCCTCGCGATGGTCGGTCACCGATGACGGCGGGAGCGCCTCGACTGCCAACGCCGCCCGGTACCGTGCGAGGACGTCGACGTCACCGTCGTCCGCGAAAGTCAGCTCGCCTGGCACCGAGGGCTCACGCAGGGTCGTCAGTCGGTGCAGGCGCAGGCTCATCGCCTCCGTGGCCTCGCCTGCACCGGACTCCCTCCAGGCTGCCACGAACGCCGCTACGGCTTCGCGTGGCCCGGACACCGCCTCAGGTGCGGCACCGTGCTCGCGCAACGCCCGCGCCAGTGTCCCGGCGCAGGCCTCGGGAACCGCGCTGACGGCGAGCGGGGCGGGTGGGGTCTGCAACGCTGCACCGATCACCCGGTCGCCTTCGGCGATTGACACGAGCAACGGAGCCTCGCCCGCCGCGCCGTGACCCCGCAGCATGGTGTGCAGCACCGGAAGCGCGATGCAGTGCCGTACCGGGTCAGCTTCGAAGAGCGCGCCAGCGCGTTCGGCGAACTCGGCCGGGTCGTCGTGCAGCCTGTAGTCCACAACGCACAGGCTGACCGACCGCGCCGTGTACGGTCCACCGAATTTCGACCGGCGAACCCAGCACACAAAGAACCGAGTCCCCGGGCGGTGTGCTCGGGGACTCGGTTGGTGGTTTGTGGGGGCCGGCGGTGTCCTACTCTCCCGCACGCCTGTCGGGTGCAGTACCATCGGCGCTGGCAGGCTTAGCTT
>NZ_WBXM01000018.1:0-40446 GCF_033042135.1 Haloechinothrix sp. LS1_15
CGGCATCGCCGAGGTGCGCGAGCACAGCATCGTGGACACCGCCGGGGTCGAGCACGAGGTGGACGCCATCATCTACGGCACAGGGTTCCACGTCACCGACGCCTTCGACTACCTCGACATCACCGGCCGGGACGGGCGGGAACTCGCGAAGTACTGGCGGGACGAGGGGATGCAGACGCACAAGGGCGTCAGCGTGGCAGGTTTCCCGAACCTGTTCTTCCTGCTCGGCCCGAACACCGGGCTCGGCCACAATTCGGTGGTGTTCATGATCGAGCAGCAGGCCAAGTACGTGGTCGATGCGATCACGCTCGCGGATTCCCGCGGCGCGGCCGCGCTGGACGTGCGAGAGGACGTGCAGCAGCGTTTCCAGGAGCGTATCCAGCGCAAGCTGCGCAAGGGTGTGTGGACCACCGGGGGCTGCACCAGCTGGTACCTGGACTCCAAGGGGGTCAACCGCACGATCTGGCCCGGCTTCACCTGGCGATACTGGCTGACCGCGCGCTCGGTCGATCCCAGCGAGTACGAGCTGACCCTGCGGCGTCGGCCGAACCGGCAGCCGGAGCCCGCTGCCCGGTAGTTGCCAGGAGGTGCCATGGCAAGCGATAGGCATGAGCAGCGCGAAGACGAACAGCTCGTGCTGCACCCCCGGCCGGTGAGCTTCGATTGGGCGAGCCTGCCGCTGCACTGGGTGCCTGGCGAACCGCAGACCACCCACACCATCAACGTGCTGCATCTGTTGCTTCCCGAAGGGGAGCGGTGGTTCGTGCGGGTGTTCAAGCAGGCGCTTCCACTGATCCACGATGAGCGACTGCGCTCCGATGTCCTCGGCTTCATCGGCCAGGAAGCCTTGCACGCCGAGGCGCACAGCGGCATCGCCGACCACCTCGCCGCGCACGGGGTGGACGCCTGGCCGTTCACCAGCCAGGCGGAGTGGATGTTCCGCCGGATGCTGGGCGACCGCGAGCTGTCCGGTGCGGCGGCTCGGGAATGGCTGATCGAACGGGTAGCGATCATCGCCGCGATCGAGCACTTCACCGCCTTCCTCGGGCAATGGATCCTGGACGCCTCCAGCCTGGATCGCGCAGGCGCGGACGCCACGATGCTGGACCTGCTGCGCTGGCACGGTGCCGAAGAGGTCGAGCACCGAAGCGTGGCCTACGACCTCTACCAGCACCTGGACGGCCGTTACCTGCGGCGGGTGCGGGCCATGTCGGTGGTGGCGCCGGTCATGCTGTGGTTGTTCGTGCGCGGTACCCGGTTCCTGCTGCACCGCGACCCGGAGCTCGCAGGCGGCCGCCGGTTCCGTGCCCGCGCGTTCCTCGCCGCAGGCAGGCGGGGCACCCTGCCGACGCTGCGTGGCGTGCTCGGCGAAGTACGCCCCTACTTCCGGCGGGGTTTTCACCCGTCGCAGTACTGCTCGACCGAGCAGGCGATCGACTACCTGGCCACCTCGCCCGCGGCGCAGGCGGCCGAGGCCGGACAGTGACCCGTGCGCCGGAACCGATGATCCGAGGCAGCGAGGACGTTCCTGGCGACCTCTGGGGACGGCCCGGGACCGACCGCCTGCTGTCGGCACTGGGGACCGTGGTATCCGCTTACCGGCGCATCAGCGTCTTCAGCGGGAGGCGGCGCCCTCCGGTCACGCCGGTCACGCGGGAGCGGGAGCTGGTAGTGGACCAGGTCCGTACCGAGGCCGAGGACGTGGTGAGCCTGCGCCTGGTAGTGCCGCGCGAGCAGGGTGGTGGACGGGACGGCAACGTGCTGCCCCGCTGGCGGCCAGGAGCGCATATCGACCTGGTGCTGCCATCCGGGCGAATGCGCCAGTACTCGCTGTGCGGTGATCCCGCGGACGCCACCGCATACCGCGTCGCGGTACGCCTGCTGCAGGGCGGCACGGCATCGCGCGAGGTGCACGACGAACTGCGGCCGGGGTCGCGGGTGACGGTACGGGGACCACGTAACGCGTTCCCGCTGGCGACCGCGGACTCGTACCTATTCGTCGCGGGCGGTGTCGGGATTACCCCGATCCTGCCGATGGTGCGTGCCGCGGAGGCTGCCGGAGCCGAGTGGCGGCTGGTCTATACCGGACGGACACTGGCCGCGATGCCGTTCCTCGATGAGCTGTCCGCGCTGGACGATGGCCGGATCTGGATCCGTCCGGATACGGAGTACGGCATGCCGGCATCGGGTGCGGAGCTGCTCGAGCGCGCGCCTGCCGGAGCGGCCGCCTACTGCTGCGGCCCGAACCCGATGATCACCAGCCTGCGGCTGGACCGGCAAGGCAGCCGGGTCGGTTCGCTGCACTTCGAGCGGTTCGCCCCGCCACCGATCGTCGACGGGGCGCCGTTCGAGGTGGAACTGGCCCGCAGCGGGCGCACGGTGATCGTGCCTGCCGACCGGAGCGCCCTCGAGGCGATCCGCGAGGTCGTGCCGGATGTGGCCTACTCGTGCCGCCAGGGCCACTGCGGCACGTGCGCGGTCGGGCTGCGCGCAGGCACCGTCGATCACCGCGACAGCGTGCTCACCGAGGCCGAGCGCGAGCGCACCATGATGATCTGTGTATCGCGCTCGCCGGACCGGGTGGTGCTCGACCTGTGAGCACGGCGCTTCACCAGCAGTCCGGGTCGTCGCCGCCGGGTGCCGTCCACTCGCCGTCCGAGCCGCGCATGGTGAACACGCAGGACGTGTCGGTCGTGCCTGCCTGCCCGAATGTCAGCGGGACAGTCAACCCGCCGAACCGCTCGCCGTCGACGCCGCGCAACGTTTCCAGCACGGTCTCCCTGCTGATCTCCTCGCCCGCGGCCTCGGCAGCGGCACCGAACACCGCGGCAGCCGACCAGCCGAGCGCCGCGGCAGGCCCGGCGGCGGCCTCCCCGCCGTAACGGTTCCAGGCGGTGTCGAACTCCTCGAATGCCGCCGTGTCCAGTCCCGCGAAGGGGAACACCGGCATGCCCACGAGAACGTCGCCGAGGCCCGGCTCGGTGACCGTGTCGGCGGCCACGGTCGAGGAGATCTGCAGGAACTGCGGATCGTAGTCCTGCCGCTGGCAGGATGCGGCGACCCGGGCCACCGTTCCGGGGTCGCCGGTGACCATCAGCAGCTCGACCCCGGCGTTGCGTGCCTGCATGCACTCGGCGGTGTAATCCGGCTGGGTGAGCGAGATTCTGGCGCGGTACCGGGGATCGAGCCCGGCACGCTCGGCGTCTCCCTGGTCGAAGAGCTGATCCTCCACCCGGGCGCAGGAATCGCTCTCAGTGCAAAACAGCGCGCCGAACCGGGTGCCGTCGCCGTGCTGGGCGCCGATACGGGCGGTACCGAACACCGCATCGGACGACGAGGGGCACTGCCGGAAGAGCACGGGACTGTCCGACCATTGTGGCCCGCAGTCGCCGCCCACCACGGGGACCTCGTGCTCGGCGACGTAGTCCCGCCACGAGTCGAGTGTTTCCGTGATCGTCATCGCGGCGACCACAGCCACCACGTCGTGTTGCTCGACCAGCTCCTGCATCTGGCTGCGCGCGCGGCTCGCGTCGCCACCGTCGTCGGCGACGATCACCTCGACCGGCCTGCCTTCGATCCCGCCACCGTCGTTGACGTGCGCCGCCCATGCTTGCAAGGCGCGAGCTCCCTGCGCGAACGCGGTGCCTCCCGGGCCGGAGTAGGTGCCGACGGTGCCGATCACGATCGGCACGCCCGAGGTCGTGGTCTCGCCGTTACCGTCAGCGCCCGAGTTGGCCTCGCCGTTGCCGCTTCGCTCGCCGTTGCCGGACCCTGATCGCTCACCATCCTGACCGGACTGATCCGCCGGGTCGCCGTCGGGATCATCCAGCAAGCCGCGGCTGCCGCCTGGCAGCGCGCCGTCGGCCGCGTCCTGCTCGGCCTGCGGCGCGAGCGCGGCCTCGGCGATGGTGTCGTGGTCCAGCCTGGTGCCGCATGCGGCGACGATCAGGCTGGCCACCGCCAGCAGGGTTACGGTCAGCGTGCCGCGCCGTGTGCGCTGGCTCCCCGCTGTCGCAGGGTGCTGTCGCGGTCGCACCGTGTCTGGTCTCGCCGTCCTCACCGGTGTCATCGGGGGTGACATCATCGGGCGTCCTTCCTTCTCGGTACGGTGCCGGTCTCTGCGGTGTCATCAGTTACCGTGATCTGTGCCGAGGTAGCGCGCCGTGAGTTGCTCGGCATCCAGTTCCCCCGGCTCGCCTGCGAACTCGACCCGGCCGCGGGACAGCAGGTAGACGTAGTCGGCCACCGCGAGTGCCCGTGTGACGTACTGTTCCACCAGCAGCAGCGCGCAGCCCTGCCTGCGAAGCCCGGTCAGGAACTCGAAGATCTCGTCGACGACCACCGGTGCCAGCCCCATGGAGACCTCGTCGAGCAGCACGTAGCACGGATCGGTGAGGTAAGCTCTGCTCAGCGCCAGCATCTGCTGCTGGCCCCCGGACAGCGCGCCAGCCTGCTGACCGAGCTTGCTACCGAGGACGGGAAACGCGGACACGGCGCGGTCGACGGTCTCGTCGGCGTCGCCACCGGCCGCGTGTATCGCCAGGTTCTCCCGCACCGAGAGGTGCGGGAAGACGCCTCGCCCTTCCGGGATGTGGCACATCCCGCGCCGTGCGGTGACGTGTGGCCGGTGCCCGGTGACGTCCGCGCCGTCCATGCGCACCGTCCCGGACCGTGGTCTGCACAGTCCGGAGGCCACCCGCAACAGCGTGGTCTTGCCCGCGCCGTTGGCGCCGAGCAGGGCCACCACGGAGGCGGGCGGTACCCACAACGACACCTCGCGCAGCACGGTGGTCTCGCCGTATCCCGCGGTGATATCGCCGAGCGCGAGCATCACGCGGCCTCCGATCCGAGGTAGGCCGCGCGCACGGCCTCGCTGCCGCGCACGCCCTCAGGCGACCCCTCGAAGACCAGCCGTCCGAAATCGAGCACGTACAGGTGCTCGCAGATCGACATGACCAGCGACATGTCGTGCTCGACGAGCAGCACCCCGCAGCCGCGTTCGGCGACGACGTTCGCGACGATGGCGCCGAATCGCCGGGTTTCCGACGTGTCCAGCCCGGAGGACGGTTCGTCGAGCAGCAGCAGGTCGAAACCGCCTGTCAACACCCTGGCCAGGTCTACCAGGCGGCGCTGACCGGTGGGTAGCGCCCCAGCGGGGTCGTGGCGTCTCCCGCCGAGCCCACACAGTTCGAGCGACTCCTCGGTGGCGGCCCGCACGGCCGTGCGATCCGGCCGGGGGCTGAGGAGCTGCTTGAGCGGGTGACTGCCAGCCAGCCTCGCCTCGAGCCCGAGCGCGACGTTGCGCTCGACGGTCAGCGAGTCGAACAGCTCCATACGCTGGAAAGTTCGGCCGAGCCCGAGCCGCGCGCGGGAGGCGGGCCCCCGGGCCGTGACGTCGCGCCCGAACAGGTGCACGCTGCCCCGCCCCGGGCGGAGTAGCCCGGAACACGCGTTGAACGTGGTGGTCTTGCCCGCGCCGTTGGGCCCGATCAGCCCGGTGATGCGGTGTCGTGGTGCCGTGAGCGACACCCCGTCGACAGCTGTGTTGCCGCCGAACGCGATCGTCAGGTCCGTGATCTGCAAGCCGGCGTCCTCCGAGGGCGGGGCCTGAGCTGTCATCGCTGTCATCGCTCGGTTCCCTCCCCGTCTCCTGCGGTGATGCGCAGCCGGTCACCGGTGGGGGCAGCGGCGACGGCTGCCCTGTTGGCGGTGCGGTGCAGCCGTTCCTGAGCGGCGCTGGCTGCGCCGATGCGCTCGCGCGCCCGTCCGGTGTTACCGGTGGCGGCATTGCCGGGTGCCGCGCGGTCGGCCGCCGACTGGTGCAGGGCCACCAGCATCGCGCCGAGCCCGAATACCACGGGCATCCAGTCGACCGCGGCGTCGCCCGCGCCGTAGGCGGGTACGACCGTCACCAACAGCGCGGCCAGTACCGGAGCGGCCGAGCGGGCGGGTGAGAAGAGCACGAGCACAGCCAGCCAGGTCAGTGAGGCGTACGCGGTGAAGGGTGCGCCGGTGGCCGACTGTCCTGTCGACGCGTACAGTGCACCGGCCACGCCCGCGATGAACGCCGAGAGGCAGAAGACCGTGACCCTGGTGACGTTGATCCCCAGCCCGAGCGTCGACAGCGTGGTCGGCGAGTCAGCCATCGCCCGGAGCAACCTGCCGAGCCTGCTGCGGGTGATCAGGGCGATCAACACCATGCCGCAGGCGGCGAACGCCAGTAGGACGTAGTAGAAAGCCGTGTCGGAGGACAGCGCTTCGGGGCGCGGTGCGGGCAGTGTGCCGGTGGTACCGAACATGAACTCGGAGCGGTACATCACCCGTTCCAGCAGCAACCCGAATCCGAACGTTCCCAGTGCCAGGAACAGCCCGGACAGCCGGATGGCTGGCACGGCCACCGCGGCGCCGACCGGTACCGCGACGGCTCCAGCCAGCAGCACCGCGAGCAGCCACGGCAATCCCGTCCCCACGGCGAGGTGGGAGAACGCCGCCGCCCCGACGGCGACCAGGCCGGCATGCGCGAGCGACACCTGCCCGGAGACGCGGACCAGCAGGTGGAGTGAGGCGAAGATGAGCAGGAACACCAGCGCGTTGGCATACACCGGAAGGCGGGCACCGGCGAACAGCGGCACGGTCGCCGCGACGGCGAGCGCGGCGACGGCCAGCACGCGCGAGGCGCGCGGGCGTAGCAGCGGAGCCGACGGTGGCGCAGGCCGGTGGGAACCGACCTCGACGAGCCTGCGCCCGGCGACGAGCAGCACCAGGAACAGCACCAGGAACGGCAGCGCCGGTGGCAGCCCGGCCAGTGCCTCGGACCCCGCGACGAGGGAGGTGGCAAGCGCCGTGAGGACACCGATGACCAGACCGCCCGCGTAGGTCAGCGGCAAGCTCGAGAACAACCCGATCGCCGCGGCGCCGTAGGCCTGCACCACGAGCAGCGTGAGCAGCAGGGCATCGAGGCCGATCTGCGGGGCGAGCAGGATCCCCGACACCGCGGCGAACCACGAACCGATCAGCCAGGACCAGCTCCGGATCGCGACGGCGCTGGTGCCTGCGAGCTCGAGCAGGTCCGGGTCGCCGACGACCGCCCGCATCCGCACACCGAGTCGGGAAAGGCGGAAGAACAGGAAGAAGGCCACCGCTGCCGCCGCGGCGATCCCGGCCGAGATCAGCTGGTCCAGTCCAAGGTGGAGGCCGACCACGGTGACGGTCGCGACCGGGAGGAAGTCAGGGAACGGCAGCCCGGCCGCACCGTAATGGGCCAGCAGCGCGCCGGTGATGGCCAGCTGGAGGCCCACGGTGGCGACGATCTTCATGGTCACCGTGGCGTCCGCCAGCCTGCGTGCCATCCGTTCCAGCAGGACGGCCAGTAGTGCGGGCAGCACCCCGGCCGCCAGCAGCAGCGCCAGCGGCCACGGCAGCCCCCGCATCGCGTGCAGGTCGTAGAAGGCGTAGGCCGCCAAGGCGGCGATCGCACCGTGGGCGAAGTTGAAGATGCCCGAGGTCTTGTAGGTCAGCACCAGCCCCATGGCGGCGAGCCCGTAGATCGAGCCGGTGGTCAGGCCGATGATCAGGAACGGGAGGATATCGGTCATACCAGGCACACCCCGCACGCTTGCCCGTCTTCCTGATCCACCGTTTCGAGCTGCTTACCCGCCACCAGCGGGCACTCCGGGCGGTGCACCCGCTGCATCCCGACAGCCCGCACCAGCTCGGGCGTGTCGTCCACCGCGGGGCGGGATGCCTCGCCCGCGGGTTCCGTCTCGCCGGGATCCAGCGAGACGAGGGTGGTGCGGCGTTCGCCGACGGCACGACGCCCGCGTAGCAACCACAGCGCGATCCCGATCGCCGTGACGGCGAAGCCCGCCACCGCGAGGTTGAGCCACCCCGTCGCGTGATGCAGCACCGCCGACCGGTCCGCGCCGTACCAAGCGATGGCGATCGCCACGACGCCGCCGACCGCCGAGAGGCAGACCATCACCACGTCCCCGTCCCGCCACGGGCGGTGGGCCGACCCGTACCGCGCCGTCATGACGCACGCTCCCGGATGGCGCGCTCGATGCGGTCCAGCTTGCGCCATTCGTCCTGGAGGTCGGCGGACAGCCACAGCGCGGCGGAGATACCGAGCAGGAAGAGCCCTCCGACACCGCCGCTGATGAGGTAGGGGAGCTGCTCGGCGGGGTACGGTGTGCCGCTGACACCGAACCAGCCGGCGACGAGGGTGCCTGCCGCGGCGATCGCGGTGGCCACGGCCAGCAGGCGATCCCATTGGCTCCGTAGCTTCGTCACGAGGTCCATCGGGCTCTCACTCCCAACACGCGCAGCAGGGTCGCGCTGGTGAGCATGACCAGCGCGGCGAGAACGGTCACCAGGTACGTCCCCCTCATCCCCATGTCCACGGGATGGCTGAGCAGCTCGCCCTCCTCGGGAGCGGCCAGCGCTTGCTCGGGTGCCTCGGCACCTTCCGGGGCGGTGGCCTCGCCGGGATCGCCCGGCGCGCCGTCGGCGGTGGGGGAGTCGCCGTTCGGTCCCGTCCCGCCTGCCCCAGCCGCGGCGCGTCGCTCTGCCGCTGTGCCAGCGGCGGCTCCGTCGAGTGCGGGACCACCGCCCACGGCGGTGTCGCTTACCTCACCCGCGGCGGCGAACGCGCGGCCAAGGACGTACCGCACCTGGTAGGTGGCGCCGGTATCCGGATGCTGCTGCTCGGCGACGATCTCGATGCCCGCCGACAGCACGCCGTGCGGGGTGTGGCTTTCCTCGAGATAGCCCACGTGGATACCCGCGGCCTCGAGCGCTTCGGCCGGGTCCGTTTCCGGCAGGGCGATACCGTCGCCTGTTGCCCGCACGCCGTCGCCGGTGATCGTCACGGCCTCACCCGCGACGGTGGTGCGGCCGATGTCCAGGGAGGACTCACGTTCGCGGTCACCCGTGCCGTCTACGGAGGCCGATGCGGTGGCGCGGACGCGGCCGAGCTGGAGGACGTCGTCGATGGCGAGTGGCTGGGTGTCCGAGCGCGCGGTGGCGGTGGCGGAACCCTCATCGGGGTCCACCCGTGAACCGGACTCGGCCAGAGTGACTACCGCCCGCGCCGCGTCGCTGTCCAAACCGGAACGAGCCGAGGCATCGCTCGAGTTGGCGTCGCTGCTTGCCCGCAAGCTGTACCCTTGCTCGTCGACCCGCGACTCCTGCTCGGCGGGGTGGCGCGAGGCGACGTGGGCGGGGTAGTCGGGAATGTCCTGGCCGCTGTCTGTCCTGAGCATCCCCGGTAGTGCCAGCACCGTCTCACCGGGGTAGGGGTTGCCCGCGTAGGCCGAGGAATCCTGCAAGCCGTGGTCCACGCAGGACTGCGCGACGGGAACGCCCGCACCCGTTGGCGTCGCCAGCAGGATGTTGTCGCTGGCGGTCGCGGTCACCTGGACACCCCGGGCGGCGGCTACGACGGGGCAGCCATCGCCCGGACTCTCGGCAGCTCCAGCCGCGGCTGGATGGCCGAGCACCATAGCACCGGCCACCATGCAGGACACGGCGACACCACGCCGACCCCCGAGGGAAAAAAAGTAACTAGTTCTAGACCGTGGTGACGCCATGTCACACCTCTAGTTCCGTGAGAAAATCGCTCAACAGCACGACCTTCTCTCCTCGTTGCGTTGCCCGTCACGGGTCTCAACGAGACACTAGAGAAACAGGTTCTAGTTACTGTGAGGTAGTTTTTCCGGAGTTTTGGCGGGGGTTGTGACCTCGGAGGACCGGGCTTGCCGTAGCTGGGCCCGTTCCGGGGTGTGGCCCGATTCAGCAGATGCCATCAGAGGGGTACAGCGAAGCCGAGCTGAGCACCAGGTGCACGCAGTGATCGACGAGCTGGTCCCTGCTCACCGCCAGTGACCCGTTGAGATAGGCGATGAACAGGTTGGCCAGCGCGCCAACCAGGCCGAGCGCGACCATCGTGCGGTTAGCGGGATCGATCCCGCCGGGAAGCTGTTCGTGGACCAGTTCGGCGAAGGTGGGGAGCAACTCGTGCCCCCGCTTGCCGAGTAGCGGGTCGGTCTGCGGTACCAGCATCAGTACGGTTCCCTTACGGGGGTCGTCGAGAATCAGCTCGACGAAGGCCGACACCGCCGCGCGTGCCCGGTCGGTCTCGGTGGGTCCGGCCTCGCGTACCGCGCGCACGAGCACGTCGTGGGCCTGCCGCGCGACGTGCTCGTAGACCGCGACCAGCAACTCCTCCCTGCCTGCGAAGTTCTCGTAGAAGTACCGCTCGGTCAACCGTGCGGTACGGCACACCGCGCGCACCGAGACCGCGGCGGCGCCCTCGTTACCGAGCAGTTCGAGGCCTGCGTCGAGCAGCTGCCGCCGTCGGGCGGCGCGCCGGTCGGCCAGGGTGGTGCCTGCCCAGGTCCGTTGCTCCGTGCTGCGGGTGCTCGGCATGGGTACTCCTCGCGCCTTGACGGTGTGCACGGTCGATCCTAGCCTGACAACAGGTGTAGTCACTTTGTTCGTGCACCCGCGTTGCGCTCGGCGGAGCGTGAGCAGGGGAAAGGTAGGCCGATGGCGGATCAGCAGCGGACGCGCTCCGGGACGAGCCACAGCGCCCACCCGGGCACACCAGTACCGGCCACCGGGCAGCACACGGACCGGCCCCTGGGACCGGACTCGTTGACGTGGCGGTACTTCGGGGACTGGCGCGGCATCCTGCTCGCGCTGTGGGCTGGCTCCATGCAGAACATGCACCCGCAGCTCGGTGCCGGGGTGGAGCAGCACTCGCAGTTCTTCACCGAACGGTTCGAGCGGCTGTTCCGCTCCCTGTACCCGATCTACGGCGTGGTTTACGACGGTCCCCTGGCTCCGCGTACTGCCAGGCAAGTGCGGGGGTATCACCGCGACGTGAGCGGCACGGACCGTTTCGGCAGGCATTACCACGCACTCGACCCGGATACCTATTACTGGGCGCACGCCACGTTCTTCATGGGGATGATCGTGTTCAACGACCGTCTCGGAGAGCGGCTGTCCGAGGGGGTCAAGCGCGAGCTCTACGCCGAGCACGTGCGGTGGTACCGGCTGTACGGGATGAGCATGCGGCCGGTGCCGCCCGACTGGGAGAGTTTCCAGCGGTACTGGGAGCACATGTGCACCAGTGTGCTCGAGGTCAACCAGGCCACCCGGGATGTCCTGGATCTGCGTCAGCTGGCCAAGCCGCCGTCGTTGCGATGGTTGCCGGACCCGGTGTGGCGGGTGGTGCGGATTCCGGTCGCGCGCGGGTTCACCTGGTTGACCGTCGGGCTCTACCATCCGTCGGTGCGTGAGCGGTTGGGGTACCGGTGGCGGCGCCGAGACGAGGTGGTCTTCCGCGCCCTCGGGCGGATCAGCCACGCCTGCTGGCAGCTGCTGCCGTTCGAGTGGCGGTACCACCCCCGTGCCAGGGCGGGGTGGCGCCGCGCACGGGGCAAGGCGGGAGCTGGCGATGAGCCGGTAGAGACGCCTTACCGCAACCTGCCGCCTGCGGCGGAACGGGCTAGCCCGCGGCACTACTCGCCCGATGTGCCGCCGCCTCGGTGGCGCCGGCTGCTCGGCGCGCGGTCACGCTCCCAACCCAAGGTGTAACATGTTTCACTTAGTGTGGGGATGCCCTCGCCGCCGGTTCCGGGTGATCATGGGGCGGGCCGGCCGTACTGACGGCGGCAGTGGCACAGGTGCGCACAGGTGATCGGCAGTGAGCGAGGCAGCATGAAGCTCGGATACCACATCGGATACTGGTCGTCCGGCCCGCCAAGCGGGACCCTTGAGGCGATCCTCGAGGCCGAGCGGCTGGGGTTCACGTCGGTGTGGAGCGCCGAAGCCTACGGATCGGACGCCTTCACGCCGCTGGCCTGGTGGGGTGCCTCGACTTCCAGCATCGGGTTGGGAACCAACATCGTGCAGATGTCGGCGCGGACCCCGGCGGCGACCGCGATGAGCGCGCTCACGCTCGACCACCTCTCCGGCGGCCGGTTCGTCCTCGGCCTCGGAGTCTCCGGGCCGCAGGTGGTCGAGGGATGGTACGGGCAGCCGTATCCCCGGCCGCTGGCGCGTACCCGCGAGTACTTCGACATCGTGCGGCAGGTGCTGGCCAGGAACGCGCCGGTCGAGTACGACGGGGAGTTCTTCCAGCTGCCGTACCGGGGCGGGGCCGGGCTCGGTAAGCCGCTGAAGTCCACCGTGCATCCGTTGCGTGCCGACCTGCCGATCTACCTCGCCGCCGAGGGGCCGAAGAACGTGGCGCTGGCCGCGGAGATCGCGGACGGGTGGCTGCCGATGTTCTTCTCGCCGAAGAGCGACGCTTTCTACCGCGATGCGCTGGCCGAGGGATTCGGCCGCGCCACCGCACGGCGTGGCTGGTCGGATTTCGAGGTCGCCGCATCGGTGCCGGTGATCGTGCACGACGACGTGGAGCAGTGTGCCGATCTCATCCGCCCCTCGCTGGCGCTGTACATCGGCGGGATGGGCGCCAAGCAGATGAACTTCCACCGCGACGTGTTCGCCCGCATGGGCTACGAGGAAACGGCCGACAAGGTACAGCAGCTGTACCTGAGCGGCCACAAGGACGACGCCGCGGCGGCGATCCCCACTCGCTTGGTGGAGGACATCGCGCTGATCGGCTCGCCAGCCAAGATCCGTGACGAGCTCCAGGCCTGGCGGGAGACGGTGGTCACCACCCTGCTGCTGCGCGGCGACGCCAGCTTGCTGCGCACCGCCGCGGACGTGCTGTCGTGAGGTGAGCTCCCGGCCGCAGCCCCGGCTCGCTCGCGGGCCGGTTACCCAGCGTCGCTAGAGTGATCGGCGATGACTCACGCACCCGCGAATGCCGGTCGGTTGATCCTGCTGTCGGTGTGGGCGGCGCTGTTCTGGGCGCTGCTCGCGATCGGCTGGGGCCTCGCCGTGGGGTCCCAGATGATCGTGTTCGACGGGTTGTATTCGCTGATCAGCGTGCTGCTCTCGTTGCTGTCCCTGCTGGCGTACCGGATCATCCGCAAGGGGCAGAGCAAGCGCTTCCCGTTCGGCAGGGACGTGCTGGAGCCGTTGACGATCGTCGTCAAGGCGGTCGCGATCGGTTCGCTGTGCGTGTACGCGCTGACGGTGGCCGTGATGGAGCTGCTCACCGGCGGACGCGAGGTGGCAGCCGGGTGGGCGGTGGCCTACGCTGCCGCGGCGACCGTGGGCTGCGGGCTGGTCTCCGGCTACCTGTACCGCAAGCAGCGCACCCTGCGTTCCGACCTGGTGCGAGCCGAGACCACGCAATGGCTGCTGGACACGGTGCTCAGTGCAGGCGTGCTGGTTGGCTTCATCGTCGCCGTGGTGCTGGAACGAACCGGGCACGACGCGGTCGCCGCCTACATCGATCCCGCGATGGTGACGCTGGTGTGCCTGCTGTTCCTGGCGATGCCGGTCCGGCTGTTGCTGCAAGGGTTCCGGGAGATTTTGACCATGGCGCCACCGGCGGACCTGGAGCAGCGAGTACGGGACTGCGTGGACGGCGTCGAGCGGCGTCACGGCTTCACCGGTTCCTACCTGCGCAGTACCAAGGTGGGTGGCCAGCTGGTCGTGGAGGTCGACTTCATCGTGGGCGGCGAGACCAGGGCCAGGAACGTCGAGTCACTGGACGTGATCCGGCAGGAGATCAC
The DNA here is from genome assembly GCF_033042135.1 of Haloechinothrix sp. LS1_15. Taxonomy (NCBI): domain Bacteria; kingdom Bacillati; phylum Actinomycetota; class Actinomycetes; order Pseudonocardiales; family Pseudonocardiaceae; genus Haloechinothrix; species Haloechinothrix sp. LS1_15. The sequence goes on from NZ_WBXM01000018.1 coordinate 13,656, forward strand.
CGACGACCTCGCCGATCTTGGCTACGAGCTGTGGCTGTCGGCCTCGTTCACCACCGATCCGCGGTGGGCCGAGTAGCCGCGCCGGGGTGCGAGCCGAAGGACTCCTTCGGTACAGCATGTGCACCGAAGGGGCCCTTCGGCTCGCCCGGCCGGGACCGGTCACGGCGGGGATACGGCCTGCTCGTGGCCGTGGAGCTCCCAGGCAGGGAAGGGGTCGGGGTAGTCACGCCACGCTCCGGGGCCCTCGCCGTGCTCGTCGGTGGTCAGCAGGCAGTGCTGTAACGCAGCGTGCAGCGCGTCGTGGTCGAGTCCGGTGCCGATGAAGACCAGCTCCTGGTACGAACCGCCAGCCAGGCCGCTGTGCACGGCGCCATCGGTCGGGTCGTCGGACGGCACGTGGGCGTGAGCGTGCGGCATCTCCGCTGGTTCGAAGTGAGCGACGCTTCCCGCCTGGGACCACAACCCGGTGACGGCGTGCCGCGAGGCCAGGGTGAAGAACCCCTTGGAGCGCACGATCCTGCCGAGAGCTCCGGAGTCCATGTCCTCGGTGACGAAACGCCACAGCCGTTCCGGGTGGAACGGCCGCTGCGCGCGGAAGGTCAGGCTGGAGATGCCGTACTCCTCGGTCTCAGGGACGTGATCGCCGTTGAGCTCGGCCACCCAACCCGGGGCCTGCTGGGCGCGCTCGACGTCGAACAGGCCGGTGCCTAGGATCGTTTCCGGGTCGATCCTGCCGTACTCGGTGCTGAGCACCGTCGCGGCCGGGTTGAGCCTGCGCAGCATCGCCCGTAGCCGGGCGAGGGTGTCTGCATCGACGAGGTCGGATTTGTTCACCACCAGTACGTCCGCGAACTCGACCTGGTCGATGAGCAGGTGGCTGATGGTGCGTTCGTCGCCTGGGTACTGATCGAGGGCGCGCTCTGCGAGAGCGTCACCGTGCTCGAGCTCGGTGCCGAAGTTGACCGCGTCGATCACCGTAACCATGGTGTCCAGCGCGGCGCGTGCCAGCAGGGGTGTTCCGTCCTCAGCGGTGAAGGAGAAGGTCGCCGCCACCGGCATGGGCTCGGAGATGCCGCTGGACTCGATCAGCAGGTAGTCGAACCGGCCCGCGCGGCACAACCGGTCGACCTCCTCCAGCAGGTCGTCGCGCAACGTGCAGCAGATACAGCCGTTGGTCATCTCGACGAGCCGCTCCTCGGTCCGCGAGAGGCTCGCACCGCCTGCGACCAGCGAGGCGTCGATATTGATCTCGCTCATGTCGTTGACGATCACCGCGACCCGGAGACCCTCGCGGTTGTGCAAGACGTGGTTGAGCATCGTGGTCTTCCCCGCGCCGAGGAATCCCGACAGCACGGTGACGGGCAGCCGGTGCCGGGCTTGCTGCCGGGTGCCGACAGGTGCCCAAGGGGCGGTGGTCATAATCCTCCTGCGATCTCGGCTACCGGTCACTGTGGCCGACGGCGATGATCGAGCTGGCGTCGAGTTCGTGCATCCCTGCGCGGTGCAGTTCCTGGCGGAAGCGGCGGGCCACGGCATCGAGCTCGCCTTGATCCAGCCGCTCAAGAAGGCCACGCAGCGCGGCACCGCGCAGGAAGCTCCAGGCGTCGTCGGGGTGCAGCGGCTGCCGGTAGACGGCTGTGTCCACGGTGATGTTCCCCAGCCCAAGATCGGCCAGCCAGTGTCGGAGCTTGGCCTCGGTGTCGATGCGCTCGCTGGCGTTCGGCCGGTCGAACTCGGCGGCGACATCGGGGCGAACCGCGGCGATGGCCTCGCGCGCGACCGGCACGATGCGGGCCATGCCGCCTGCGAGCCAGCTGGTCACCACCAGCCTGCCGCCCGGTCGGAGCAGGGAGATCAGGTGGCGCGTGCCTGCGTCGGTGTCGGGGAAGAAGAACACGCCGTAGCAGCACTGCACGAGGTCGTACGGCTGGTCACCGTGCCACGCGGTGACATCGGCGTTGACGAAGCGGAGGTGCTGCGCGCCCTCCTGGCTCGCAGCGAGGCGTCCCTGCTGGAGCAGCTTCTCCGCGACGTCGACGGCGTCCACGGTGCCGTGGGCGCCGACCGCGCGCGCCGCGGGAAGGGCGGAGGCTCCCGAACCACAACACGCGTCGAGCACGCGTTCGCCGGGGCGCGGCCTGCCGACGGCGACGGCGATCTCGCCGAGTGGTCGCCACAACCGGGGTGACCAGACGGCGAATTCCTCACCTGCCGCGTCGAACACCGCACCGACGTCGCGCGGTGTCACTGCTCGCGCCCGATGGTGTGGAAGTAGCGCACCAGCCTGCGGGGAACGAGCTTGCGCTCGCCGTCCACGGTGATGGGCACCAGCTCCGGAGCTTCGGCTTTCCACTGCGACCGCCGCGTCCGGGTGTTGGCCCGCGACTTCTTGCGCTTCGGCACCGCCATGATCAGTCCTCCTTCGAGGAACGGGCGCCGTAGCGGCGCCGGAACTTCTCGACCTGTCCCGCGGTGTCGACGATACGGCCAGCACCGGTCCAGAACGGGTGCGAGGCAGCGCTGACGTCGACGATGATGAGCGGGTAGGTGTTGCCGTCGTGCCAGGTGATCGTGCGATCCGACGTGGCCGTGGAGCGGGTCAGGAACGCGTCGCCCGTCGAGGAGTCCTGGAAGACGACGGGGTGGTAGTCGGGATGAATGCCGGGTTTCATCGTGTCTGCCTCCGTTGGTGCGGTAGTCACGGCTCCTCGTGCCGGTGTCCTTGCTGGGCCTCGGAGTGGCTGTCGCCGACCTCGACGTCCTCGCAGGGGTCGGTGTGCCAGCTGCCGAAGGGATCCGGGTAGCTCGCCCAGACCTCGGGGCCGGCGGCGATCTCGTCGTCGGTGAGCAACGCACCGGTCAGCGCGTCGGTGATCTCCTCCGGCGCCGCGCGGTGGGTGATGATCACCAACTCCTGTGCGCGATCACCGAACCGGGGATGCCAGCGCAGCGAGGCCATGGCTCGGCGTTCGGCGCCGACCTCGTCCCACCCGGGGCCGTCCTCGGCGGCGATCCAGCCGCCCGCGTGGCCGACGCCGAGGCCACCACCCGCCGATTCCACCCACAGCGCCACATCGGGTTGGCTGGCGACCCACGCTCGGCCTCGCGTGCGCACCACCCCGTCGAGGAGCACGTCGATGGCCTCGTGCAACCGCTCGGGATGGAACGGGCGGGGATCGGTGAACAGAACGGTGGCCACGCCGGAATCGCTGTCCAGCGGTGGTTGCCCACGGAGTACCGGGCCGTGCATGTCCGCCAGCTCACCCCGGCGGGCGTCGCGGGGCACTGCGGCGGCCGCCGCCGCGCCGTCGAGCCCGTCGAGCGCGATGCGGGGCACGCCGGGAGCGAGGCGATCGAGTACCGCACCGGTACGGACCGCGGTCCACGCGTCGGGTGCCCGGCCGGTCTGCACCAGCACGTCGGCGAACTCCGCCTGCGCGGTCAGCACTTGCGCCAGCGTGCGCTCGTCGTCGGGGCCTGCCCCGAGGTGCCGGTCGGCGAGTAGCTCGTCACCGGTGGCGTCGGCCAACCAGCTGGACAGCTCCACGGTCGACAGCACTCCCTCGATCCACACGCGCTCGCTGACCGGGTGGTCATTGACCAGCACGTGCTCGATCGCGTAGCAGACCGGCTCCGGCTCGATTCCCTCGTCGAGCCGCACCACGATGCGGGACACGTCCGGCCTGGCCGAGAGCGTGTACAGCAGTGTGAGGAGGTCCTCTCGGAGGGTGCACGACACGCAACCGTGGGCGAGCTCGAGGACGCTGAGCCGGTCCCGCGAGCCGAGCTGGAGCGTTCTGCGGACGACTCCCTGGTCCACGTCCCGCAGACTGTGATGGATCACGGCGGTACGGGGCATGACGCGGAACGCGTCGGCGAGCCGCGCGTTGGCATCCGGCGCGGCCCCGGAGATCAGGATCACGGGGATACGGATCTGTTCGGACACGACATCCTTCTTCGAGCTTCTTCGGCGGAGATCTTGCGGCCTGGGGCAAGGGCGTGACGGGATGTCCCATCGCTCACCCGGCACGGCATGTACACTATTGAAAACGATAGTCGATTGCAAGAAAGGGGAGGCCGTGTCGTCCGTGTGTCAAGTCACCGGGCGTAAGCCCGGGTACGGCAAGCGGGTCTCGCACTCGCACAAGCGCACCTCGCGACGCTGGGATCCGAACATCCAGTCGCGCCGTTACTGGTTGCCCAGCGAGGGCAGGTGGATCCGGCTGCGGGTGTCGGCGAAGGGCATCAAGACGATCGACAAACGCGGGATCGAGGCCGTGGTGGCTCAGCTCCGCGCCGAGGGAGTGAGGGTGTAGATGGCGCGCAACGAGGTACGCCCGGTGATCAAGTTGCGTTCCACGGCTGGCACCGGTGTCACCTACGTGACCCGCAAGAACCGGCGCAACGACCCGGATCGCATGGTTCTTCGCAAGTACGACCCGGTGGTGCGCAGGCACGTGGATTTCAAGGAGGAGCGCTGATGGCCAAGAAGTCGAAGATCGCCGCCAACAACCGGCGTGCGGAGATCGTAGCCCGCCATGCCGAGCGGCGCAGGGAACTCAAGGCGATCATCTCCTCGCCCTGGTCGAGCCCGGAGGCCACCGCCGCTGCCGTCTCGGAGTTGCAGCGGATGCCGCGGGATGCCAGCCCCACCCGGCTGCGCCGCCGTGACGCGGTGGACGGCAGGCCGCGCGGCCACCTCCGCAAGTTCGGGTTGTCCCGCATCCGGCTGCGGGAGATGGCCCACCGGGGCGAGCTGCCCGGGGTGCACAAGTCCAGCTGGTGAGCCGCGGGCACGGGACAGCGACGAGAACGGGAAGCGAGGCGAGGATGGCAACGAACCCGGCACGGAGGCCGGTCAGGCGCAAGCGCAACGTGCTGCACCAGCGGGGGATCACGCGGGTGGACTGGAAGGATGTGGAGCTGCTTCGGACCTTCATCTCCGATCGCGGCAAGATCCGGGCACGCCGGGTCACCGGGTTGACGCCGCAGCAGCAGCGGCAGGTGGCAACGGCGATCAAGAATGCCAGGGAGATGGCGCTGCTGCCGTACCCGGCGGCCCGCACACGCGGCTCGGGGTGAGCGCGCGGGCCTGACCAGCCAGGCACCCTGGCCGTGCCGTGCGGTGGCTCACGCTGCATGCTGGAAGGCATGGCAGAGCATCATTACCTGGCCGGCCTCGACCTGACCGGCCGACGGGTCGTGGTCGTCGGCGGGGGAACGGTCGCTCAGCGGCGGCTTCCGCGGTTGATCGGTGCCGGCGCCAGGGTCGAGCTCATCGCACCCGAGACCACGCCTGCGGTCAGTGCCATGGCCGAGGCAGGGGAGCTCACCTGGCACCGGCGCCGCTACATCCGTGGTGATCTCGACGGAGCGTGGTACGCGCTGGCGTGCACCGACGCTGGGGAGATCAATGCGGCGGTGTGCGCCGACGCGGAGGAAGCCAGGGTGTTCTGCGTACGGGCGGACGCGGGGGAGCGGGGCAGCGCGGTGACGCCCGCCACCGGTGATATCAACGGCCTGCTGGTCGGTGTGCTCTCCGGTGGCGAGCCGTTGCGGTCGGCCGCGGTGCGGGACGCCGTCATCGAGGCGTTGCGCGAGGGGAAGATCCCCGATACGGGTGAGCCAGCGCCCACCGGGGAACGTGGCTCGGTCGCGCTCGTGGGTGGCGGACCCGGTGACCCGGAGCTGATCACGGTCGCGGGGCGCAAGTTGCTCGCCCGCGCCGATGTCGTGATCGCCGACCGGCTCGCCCCGCGTGAGCTGCTGGACGACCTCCCACCGCACGTCGAGGTCATGGATGCGGCCAAGATCCCGTACGGCAGGGCCGCCAGCCAGGATGTGATCAACTCCACGCTGATCGAGCGGGCGAGGGAGGGCAAGTTCGTCGTGCGCCTCAAGGGCGGCGACCCGTACGTGTTCGGCAGGGGTTTCGAGGAGATACTGGCCTGCGCGCAGGCTGGCGTGCCTGTCTCGACGGTTCCGGGCATCACCAGCGCGTTCTCCGCGCCCGCTTTCGCCGACGTGCCGGTGACTCACCGCGGGGTGGCCCACGAGGTGGTGGTCGTATCCGGCCACGTCGCTCCCTTGGACGAACAGTCGCTGACGGACTGGGACGCGCTCGCCCGGTTGCGGGGCACGATCGTGCTGATGATGGGGGTGGAGCGGATCCGGCTGTTCGCCGACGCCCTGCTGTCGGGCGGCAGGCCGGATGACACCCCCGTGGCGGTGGTGCAGGAGGGCGGCACCCGCCGCGAGCGGGTGCTTCGCTCGACGCTGAAGGCCGTCGCCGATGACATCGCCGCCGAGGGGATCCGGCCGCCCGCGGTCGTCGTGATCGGGCCGGTGGCCGGCCTCTACACCGGCATGCGCGAGGCGGCGCCCGAGTAGCACCGGGCGATGAAGTTCACGATCGTGTCGGTGAGCCTGCCCGGATCGAGGCGCAACTCCACCGGGCTGCGGGCTTGGACGAACTCGGCGGCTGGGATGTCACGAGCCAGCGTGTCGGCATCGCCGAAGGGATGGACTGGATCGCCAGCGTGCCCGATGACCAGGGTGGGTGGTGCGATCTCGCGGCGTAGGCCGCGCGGCGGTGCCAACCTGCCGAACATCAGACCGTGCAGCACCGCCGCCATCGGTTCCGGTCGCTGGCTGAGCGTATCGGTGATGACGTCGACCCACTGGTTGCCGTGCGGCACCAGGGACGCCACTCCCGCCACGGCGCGCACGACCGCGGGGGTGAACCGGGCGGCGAACAGTAGCGGGGGAAACGCCAGCAGGCCCGCGAATACCGCGTTGTCCAGTACGGGCATCTCGACCACCAGGCCACGCAACCGGTCCGGCGCCCGCACCGCGACCTCCAACGCCACGTTGGCGCCGAGCGACGTGCCACCGACCACGGCGGTGCCCGCGCCGAGATGGTCGAGCAGCGCCAGTACCTGGCCCGCGTAGGTGGTCATCGAGTACCGCCAGGATTCCGCAGGGCGGTCGGAATCACCGTGCCCGAGCAGGTCAAGGGTGACCACACGGAAACCACGCCCCGCGAGATCCTCGGCGAGCGGCTTGTGCATCCTGCGGCTCATCAGCAGGCCGTGCGTGAGAACTACCAGCGATTCACCCGCGCCGTACTCCGTATAGGCCAACCGGAATCCGTCGTGATAGAAGGATCCGGCGAGCTCGAAAGGGCCGCCGACCGCCGGGCTGGCCGGTCGTGGCCGCTCCGGTGCCGTCGCACTGATGAGTGCCTGCATGCTCGACTCCACTCTCGTGCCACTCCGCTGGCCGATAGCGGTTGCTCCGCCCGCACGTATGGTACGGGGTTGGTCGACCGGTAGCCGGATGCGCGAGGATGGTCGACATGATCGAGAACCTGGACGAACTCGTCGCGCTGCGGGTGGAGCGGACCGGGCATGTCGCCGAGGTCACCATGCTCGGGCCCGGCAAGGGCAACGCCATGGGCCCCGACTTCTGGCGCGAGCTCCCGCAGGTGTTCACCGCGCTCGGCGAAGACCCCGAGGTCAGGGCCATCGTGCTCACCGGAAGTGGTGAACATTTCTCCTACGGCCTCGACTTGCAGGCGATCATGCCCCAGTGGTCGGCGTACCTCGCCGGTGACGCGCTGGCCGGACCGCGAACCCAGCTGCTCGACGAGATCCGGCGGATGCAGGGCGCGGTCAACGCGATCGCGGAGACGCGCAAACCGGTGATCGCCGCGGTGTCCGGCTGGTGTATCGGTGGCGGCATCGACGTGATCACCGCCACCGATGTGCGTCTCGCCTCCGCCGACGCCCGGTTCAGCGTGCGGGAAGTCAAGGTGGCGATCGTGGCTGATCTGGGCACCCTGCAACGGCTGTCGGCCATCGTGGGGGAGGGCCACGCGCGCGAGCTCGCTTTCACCGGCAAGGACATCGATGCTGCGCGTGCCGAGCGGATCGGCCTGGTCAACGACGTCTACCCCGATCAGGCCGCGATGCTGGAGGCCGCGAGGGAGTTGGCGGCCGACATCGCGGCGAACCCGCCACTGGTGGTCCAGGGGACCAAGGAAGTACTCGGCGCAAACTCCGCGTCCCAGGTGGCGGCGGGGCTGCGCTACGTGTCCGCGTGGAACGCGGCGTTCTTGCCGAGTAACGACCTGGCCGAGGCGGTGCAGGCCTTCCTGGAACGCCGGCCGCCCGAGTTCCGTGGCGAGTAGCCGGTCCGCCGCGGCGGCGGTGAGGCTCACCACCGTGTATCGCGCTCGCCACAGGGGCGTGCGATATCACACGGGCGGCTATTCTCCGGGGGGCGTCGACGATCGTATGGTGATCGCGTGAGCACGTCCCCCGGAACGGGGCAGGCAGCGTCGTCCCTGCTTCGCCAGGCGATCACCGTCCCCAACGCGCTCTCGGTCGTGCGCCTGGGGCTGGTCCCGGTGTTCCTCTGGCTGTTGCTGGGCCCTCGGCACGACGAGCTGGCGATCGTCGTGTTGGCGTTCGCGGGCTTCAGCGACTGGCTGGACGGCAAGCTGGCGCGGTGGCTGAACCAGACCAGCAGGCTCGGGGAGCTGCTCGACCCGGCCGCCGACCGGCTCTATATCCTGGCCACCCTATTGGCGTTCCTGTACCGCGAGATCCTGCCGTGGTGGGTGATCGCGGTACTGGTCGGCCGCGAGATCGTGGTGGCGGTTTCGGTGTTGGTGATCAGGAGCCGCGGCTACCAGTTCCCCGGGGTCAGCTACATTGGCAAGGGCGCGACGTTCGTGCTGATGTACGCTTTCCCGCTGCTGCTGCTGATCCAGGGAGATTCGGTGGTCGCGGAGATCGCGCGCCCCGTCGCGTACGCGCTCATGATGTGGGGTGGCGTGCTCTACGTCTGGTCGGGCGTGTTGTACGTGCTCCAGACGATCCTCGCGGTCCGGCAGGCGCGCCGTGGCGCCACGGGCGGGGGTGGGAGACTGGCGCAGCCACGCAGGCCGAACACAACGAGAAGAGAAAGGGGAACGAGACGTGTCCGTTCCTGAGGAACTGCACTACACCGAAGAGCACGAGTGGGTGGAAACGCGCGACTCGGGAGTCGTACGCGTGGGCATCACCGAGTACGCCCAGCAGCAGCTCGGTGACGTGGTCTTCGTGGACCTGCCGGAGGTCGGCAAGACCCTCAGCTCGGGCGAGGTGTTCGGCGAGGTCGAATCGACCAAGAGTGTCTCGGAACTGTTCGCGCCGGTGGCTGGCGAGGTGACCGCGATCAACGAGGCGGTCTCGGACTCTCCCGACCTGATCAACGAGGATCCGTACGGCACGGGATGGCTGATCGAGATCACCCCCAGCGACCAGTCGAGCATCGACGGCCTGCTCAACGCCGACTCCTACGCGCAACTGATCTCGGAGTGACCCCGGGGGTTTCTCCCGGGGCGCACCCGGGGTAACCACTGCGTACTCGCCGACCGGCCGGACTCGATCAGGGAGTCTCGGTCACACGATGGAGGCGAACGCGGTAGGTTGGCAGGAACCCGAGGAGAAACGGGCGCCACGGGCTCGGGCGCTGACACCACGGCGGGCGCCGTCGTGGTCCGGTGCGCGCAGGCCCGCTGGCACCGTCGAGGCAAGCTAGAGGCAAGGCACGACGACACCACCGTGTAAGGAGACCTCAGGTGAGTACGAACGACGGCCCCGGCGTTCCCCCGGAGCAGTCTCCGGAAAGGACGTCCGTCTTCCGGGCCGACTTCCTGTCGGAAGCCGAGGGGCAGGAACAGCCTGCCCAAGAGGAGGCGTCGGCCGCGGGAGTCGAGGCGCTCCCGGCCGGAGCAGCGCTGCTGGTGGTCAAGCGCGGTCCGAACGCCGGTTCCCGATTCCTGCTCGACAGGGACACCACCAGCGCCGGTCGCCACCCCGACAGCGACATCTTCCTGGACGACGTCACGGTTTCGCGTAGGCACGCGGAGTTCCGTCGCGAGGGCGGTGAGTTCGTGGTCATCGACGTGGGCAGCCTCAACGGCACCTACGTCAACCGCGAGCCCGTCGACCAGGCCGTCCTCGCCGGTGGCGACGAGGTGCAGATCGGCAAGTTCCGGCTGGTGTTCCTCACGGCCGCGTCGGCGGGAGGGCACACCGGTCAGTGACGGCCGAGCGCGGACGAGCTTGCGGGAGGAGGAAGCCGTGACGGCTGCCGGGGGCCAGGCACGCGACGGGCTCAGCATCGGGGCCGTTCTGGCCCAGCTGCGTCCGGAGTTCCCCGACGTCACGATCTCCAAGATCCGGTTCCTTGAGTCGGAAGGGCTGGTCCGCCCCGCACGAACGGCTGCTGGATACCGGCAGTTCAGCGGGGCTGATGTGGAGCGGTTGCGGTTCGTGCTCGCCGCCCAGCGGGATCACTACCTTCCGTTGCGGGTCATCAGGGAGCAGCTCGACGCGATCGACCGTGGCCTGGAACCGTCGACTCCGACACCTCGCCTGCCCCGGCAACTGGCTTCGCTACCCGGTGAGGGTGACGGGGTACCGACGGCGGACGACTTCGCCTCGCCGAGGGAAGTCCGGCTCACCAAGGAGGAGCTGCTGTCGGAGGCGGGTATCGATGAGGGGATGCTGGCCGAACTTGAGCGGTACGGTCTGATCACACCGGGGATGGCGGGTTTCTACGACCAGGACGCCGTGCATATCGCGCGGACGGTGAGGTCGTTGACGGGCTACGGGATCGAGCCTCGTCACCTGCGGGCGTTCCGTTCGTCGGCCGATCGCGAGGTAGGGTTGCTCGAGCAAGTTGTCACGCCGGTGTCGCGGCACCGGGACACCGAGGCGCGGGCACGTGCCGACGAGGTGGTACGTGAGCTCGCCGCGCTGTCGGTCACGCTGCACACCTTGCTGGTCAAGTCGGGGATCAAGAAGGTAACCGGAGCCTAGAAGTACCGGAGCCCAGAAGTTCAGTACGACACGGTCCCGCCGAGGCCGGTGTGCCCGTCACCCGTATCCCGGTCAACGGTGGCACAATCGAGCATCGAACAGGACACAGGCGGTTTCGTGCCGGGTGGAACCCTTCATGTCGGAGAGTTTGGCGCTTACGCTGTGCCTAGTGGCGCTATGGCGAGTAGCGTCGACGGTAGCGGTGCGGCAAGCGCGCGATAGGAGCTTCGGCCGGCGCACGACACAGGGAGGCGAGGCCCGATGAGCGAGATGCACGTCGTGGGTGTTCGGGTCGAACTGCCCAATAATCAACCGATCTTGTTGCTGCGCGAGAGCGAGGGGGAGCGTTACCTGCCGATCTGGATCGGGTCGGTGGAGGCCACCGCGATCGCGCTGGAGCAGCAGGGGGTGCGTCCGGCTCGCCCACTCACTCACGACCTGCTCAAGGAAGTCATCGGGGCCCTCGGGAAGCAGCTCGAACAGGTAGTGATCACGGACCTGAAGGAGGGCACCTTCTTCGCCGAGCTGGTGTTCCACGGTGACGTGCGCGTGTCGGCCCGGCCCAGCGACTCGGTGGCACTGGCGCTGCGTGCGGGAGTGCCGATCCACGCGGCCGAGTCGGTGCTCGACGAGGCAGGTCTGCTCATCCCGGACGAGCAGGAGGACGAGGTCGAGAAGTTCCGGGAGTTCCTCGACTCGGTGTCACCGGAGGACTTCCGCGGCGCCGACACCTGACGAACAGCAGGTGCCTGCCGAGCTTGTCGAGCACAGTTCCGGTCCCCGAAATCCCCGGTGCGGCTCAACATGAACTTGAGGTTGAACCGCGCGTCCCGTTGACCGTCCTCGCCCGCGGGCATACTCTGCAAGCAGGTGAATCGCGTGCGTGTGATTCGGTGCCGCCCGCCTCGTCCTCGGGGGTGGCGGTCTCGTTCGTCGGCCACTTCGGGCCGGGCGAGGGGAGGTATTCGTGGTCGAGGAGAGGCCTAGCCACGGGGCGGGGAACGAGCAGGGCGAGCTGTTCCCGGACGAATCCCTGCCGGACGAGCTCGTCGGCTACCGGGGTGCCGCCGCCTGCCAGATCGCCGGCATCACGTACCGCCAACTCGACTACTGGGCTCGGACCGGACTGATCGGTCCCAGCATCCGCACCGCGCACGGCTCCGGGTCCCAGCGGCTGTACTCGTTCAAGGACATCCTCGTCCTCAAGATCATCAAGCGGCTGCTGGACACCGGCATCTCGCTGCAGAACATCCGGCTCGCGGTCGAACACCTTCGCGAACGCGGTGTGCGCGATCTCGCGCGCGTGACATTGTTCTCAGACGGCACCACGGTATACGAGTGCACCTCTCCCGAGGAGATCGTGGACCTGCTGCAGGGTGGTCAGGGTGTCTTCGGGATCGCCGTCAGCGGGGCCATGCAGGAGATTTCCGGTACGATTCACGAGTTCCCCGCCGAGCGCGCTGACGGCGGCGAGGTCAAGAGCCCGGTGCCGGACGAGCTGTCACAACGACGACAAGCGCGCCGTACCGGTTGAACGACGGGGCGTCTGTCGGACACGATAGAGTGGAAGGCCGCAGACGCTTGTAGCCTCGCGGGAGAGTTCGGGCGACGTGTCGCCGCCCGGCGCCGAAGGAGCAACTCCTCCCCGGAACCTCTCAGGCACCAGGACCGCGAGTGCGAGTTGCCGCTGGAAAGAGGGTCATAGCGGGCACCGCCCGTCGACCCCGCCGAAGGTGCAAGCCCGGTACGCCGGGTGAACCTCTCAGGCGCCCGTGGGACGGGCATAGACAGTGGGGAGGGCCGCAGCAAGGTAGTGCACCCGTGCCGCGAACCCGATCCCCGGAGGCAATGCATGGCTACAGAGCGTCATCCCCAGCAGCCGATCTCGTTGTCGGCGCTCGAGCACGGCACACCGTTCGCCGAGCGGCACATCGGACCCGGCCGCGAGGAGCTCGAGCGCATGCTCGAGGTGATCGGTGTCGGGTCGCTCGATGAGCTCACCCGGCGCGCCGTCCCGGAGTCGATCCTGGATAGCGAGGCGGCCGCGGATTCACTGGATCTCCCGCTACCTGCCACCGAGGCGCAGGCGCTCGCCGAGCTGCGCGGGCTGGCGGGCCGGAACCGGCTCAACACCCAGATGATCGGTCTCGGCTATCACGGGACGATCACTCCGCCGGTGATCCGCCGCAATATCCTGGAGAACCCCGCCTGGTACACCGCGTACACGCCGTACCAGCCGGAGATCTCCCAGGGGCGGCTCGAGGCACTGCTGAACTTCCAGACGATGATCGCCGACCTGACCGGTCTGCCGATCGCGAACGCCTCGATGCTGGACGAATCGACCGCGGCTGCCGAGGCCATGACCCTGGTGCGGCGTTCGAGCAAGGCTCGCTCGAACCGGTTCATCATCGATTCCGACACGCTCCCGCAGACGATCGCGGTGCTGGAGACCCGGGCGGAGCCACTCGGCATCGAGATCGTGCTCGCCGACGTGTCCGCCGGTCTCGAGGCCGCCGGGGCGGACGATGCCTTCGGTGTCCTGCTGTCTTACCCCGGGACTTCCGGGCAGGTCCGCAACGACGAGGCGGTGATCGGCCAGGCGGCCGAGCTGGGGATCGCCACAGTCGTCGCCGCGGACCCGCTGGCGCTGACGCTGTTGCGTGCGCCGGGGGAGATGGGTGCCGACGTCGTGGTCGGTTCGGCGCAGCGGTTCGGGGTACCGATGGGCTTCGGTGGGCCGCACGCCGGGTACATGGCGGTGCGCAACGGCCTGGAGCGGCACCTGCCGGGACGTCTGGTGGGGGTCAGCGTGGACGCTGACGGCTCGCGGGCGTACCGGCTCGCGCTGCAGACGCGCGAGCAACACATCCGGCGGGAGAAGGCCACCTCCAACATCTGCACCGCGCAGGTGCTGCTCGCGGTGATCGCTTCGGCCTATGCCGTGTACCACGGCCCCGAAGGACTGCGCGCCATCGCGACGCGGGTGCATCGGATGTCCACCGTGCTGGCCGCGGGCCTGACCGAGGCGGGCGTAGAGGTGGTGCACCAGCGGTTCTTCGACACGGTGCGTGCCAAGGTGCCCGGTCGAGCGGCCTCGGTCGTCGAGGCGGCACGGGGGCTCGGCATCAACCTCCTGCAGGTTGACGACGACCACGTCGGCATCACCTGCGACGAGACCACCACCCGCGACCATCTGTCGCTGGTGTGGAAGGCGTTCGGCCTGTCGGTGTCGGACATGGACACGCTGGACGCGGAAACCGCCAACGCGCTGCCCGGCGAGCTGGAACGCACCAGCGAGTTCCTCACCCACCCGGTGTTTTCCACCTACCGTTCGGAAACGGCGCTGCTGCGTTACCTGCGCAGGCTGGCCGATGCGGATGTGGCGCTCGATCGCAGCATGATCCCGCTGGGATCGTGCACGATGAAACTCAACGCCACCGCCGAGATGGAACCGATCACATGGCCGGAGTTCGCCGAGTTGCACCCGTTCGCGCCGGTCGAGGACGCGGCGGGCATCCTGCGCGTGATCGCGGACCTGGAGCGCTGGCTGGCACAGATCACCGGCTACGACGCGGTGTCACTGCAGCCGAACGCCGGTAGTCAGGGCGAGTTCGCCGGATTGCTGGCCATTCGTGCTTACCACCGCGAGCGTGGCGAGCCCGGTAGGGACGTGTGCCTCATCCCGTCGAGTGCGCACGGTACGAACGCCGCCAGCGCGGTGATGGCTGGGATGCGCGTGGTCGTGGTCAAGTGCGACGAGCAGGGCAACATCGACCTGGACCACCTGCGTAAGGTCGCGGAGGACCACCGAGACGACCTCGCCGCGATCATGATCACCTACCCGTCCACCCACGGGGTGTACGAGGACACCGTGCAGCAGGTGTGCGGCATCGTGCACGACGCGGGTGGCCAGGTGTACGTCGACGGCGCCAACCTGAACGCACTGATCGGGCTGGCACGCTTCGGCAAGTTCGGTGCCGACGTGTCCCACCTGAACCTGCACAAAACCTTCTGCATCCCGCACGGCGGTGGCGGACCCGGCGTCGGCCCGATCGGCGTGCGCGCGCACCTGGCGCCGTTCCTGCCTAACCACCCGCTGCAGCCAACGGCCGGTCCCGCCACCGGGGTGGGCCCGATCAGTGCCGCACCCTGGGGTAGCGCGTCGATCCTGCCGATCTCGTGGGCGTATGTCCGCATGATGGGCAGGGAAGGGCTGACCAAGGCCACGCTGACCGCGGTGGCCGCGGCGAACTACGTCGCCCGCAGGCTGCACGAGTACTACCCGGTGCTGTACTCGGGCAACGACGGGTTGGTCGCCCACGAGTGCATCCTGGATCTGCGTGGCATCAGCAAGAACACCGGTGTCACGGTGGACGACGTCGCCAAGCGGCTCGCCGACTACGGGCTGCACGCGCCGACCATGTCGTTCCCGGTGGCCGGAACGCTCATGGTCGAGCCAACCGAGAGCGAGGACCTCGCGGAGCTGGACCGATTCTGCGAAGCCATGATCGCCATTCGGGGCGAGATCGATCGGGTGGCCTCGGGTGAGTGGCCGCTCGACGACAGCCCGTTGCGCAACGCCCCGCATACGGCGCGGTGCATCGCGGGCGAGTGGGACCGGCCGTACACCCGTGAGGAGGCGGTGTTCCCCGCGGGTAACCCGGCGCACAAGGTGTGGCCACCGGTTCGCAGGATCGACCAGGCAGGCGGCGACCGGAACCTGGTGTGTTCCTGCCCGCCGATCGAGGCTTACTCGAGCTAGCCCCCGGCCCGGGGTCCGCGCGGTCGGGGCGGGGACCCCGGGCTCTGTCAGGGTGCACTGTCAGGTGCCCGCCCCCGGTAGGTGCCGCCGTCGCCTGGCGCGCAGCGGTACGATCGCCACCGCTGAGGCGGCGAGCAGGGTGGTCATCAGCAGGAACGGGCCCGAGATGCCGACAACGGCGGACAGACCACCTGCCGCGGCTGGGGCCGCGCCCTGCGCGATGCGGTTACCGGTGATGCGCAGCGCGAGCGCGGTGGAGCGCAGCGTGCTCGGTGCCTGCTGCACGACCCAAGTCATGGTCAGTGGTTGGCCGAGCCCGAGGGTCATGCCGAGCACCGTCATCAGCAGGGCCAGCACGACGGGATCGCCGATCACCACGATGCCGAGCACCACCAGGGCGCTGACGGCGGCGTTCACGGTCAGCAGCAGCAACCGTTCGATATGCCGGAGCAGTACCGGGATGAGCAGTCGGGACAGGAACGAGAATCCCGCGCGGGTGGCGAGCAGCGCCCCGACGACGGTGGGGGAGAGACCGTGGTGCTCGCCGACCACCGGCATGTAGGCGACCAGCAGGTCGACCGTGGCCATCACGCTGAAGCTGACGAAGATGGCTACCGAGAGCTGGGGGTTGCCGAGCATGCCAAGTGCCGAGCCTCGCCCGGCTTGCGAGGTTGTGCCCTGCTCATCCGCCGAGCCGAACGTCCGATCCCGCAAGGCAGCCACCATCAGCCCGTAGAACAGCACGATCAGCACGGAGATCCCGGCACCGACCCAGAACGCGCCGGTGGTGGTGCGCAGCAGTTCGCTGTCGCGGCCGTCGATGACCCAGCCTCCCAGTAGCGGCCCGATCAACTGGCCGAGTGAGGCCGCCGCGGTGAACAACCCGAAGTTGCGGTCGTGCTCCCCAGGCCGTGACAGGTCGGTCACCACGGACTGCGCGGCGACCATGAGCGCGAGCTGCCCGATGCCGAGGGCCGCGTTGAACAGCGCCATCGCGAGCACCGAGCCGGCGTGTGCCAGCAGGGCGGAAGCGGCGGCCATCACGATGCCCCCGCCGAGCAGTAGTAGCGGGGCGCGTCCGCGATCCGACCAGCGACCCATCGGGATGGCCAGGAAGATGGGCAGCAACGCGCTGGAGGCGGCGACCAGGCCGACGGCGTTGGCGTCGCCACCCAGCGCGAGCACGCGGTACGAGGCCGCTGGCCGGTTGAGGAACATGGCCACGTGCACCGCGAGTGTGCCCAACAGCAGCAGTGCCAGCGCGGTGAACGGTGTCCAGCGCGCCCGCGGGTGGGTTCCGGCTGCTGATCCCATCAGCCCCGTTGTTCGGCGGTTCGGGGACGGATCGGCATGGTGGGAGTGCTCACAATCCCGATCGTCTCGTGAGACAAGCGAACGACCCGCGACCCCCGGTAGTTTCGGTGTGGTCGGTCACGCCACATGTGGCCTGCGGGAAAGGAGCGCGAATGATTCCACAGGTGACCCTCCGACCGGGGGTGTCGATGCCGCAACTCGGGTACGGGGTCTTCCAGATCGCGGCCGAGGAGACGGCTCCCTGCGTGGAGGCCGCACTGGAGGCCGGTTACCGCAGCATCGACACAGCCGCGATCTACGGTAACGAAGCCGAGGTCGGCAAGGCGGTACAGGCGGTGCAGGGACGCGGCATCGACCGGGGCGAGCTGTTCATCACCACCAAGCTGTGGAACGCTGACCAGGGATACGACGCGACGTTGGCCGCCTTCGACGCCAGCCTCGCCGCACTCGGCACCGACTACGTGGACCTGTACCTGATTCACTGGCCGGTACCGGCGCACGACCGCTACGTGGCGACGTGGCGCGCGATGGAGCGGCTGCACGCGGATGGGCGCGTGCGGGCGATCGGTGTGTCGAACTTCCACATCTCTCACCTGCAGCGGCTGATGGACGAGACCCAGGTCGTACCCGCGGTGAACCAGATCGAACTGCATCCGAACCTGGCTCAGCGCGGGCTCCGCGAGTTCCACGCCGAGCACGGCATCGTGACCGAGGCCTGGAGCCCGCTGGCGCAGGGTGGCCTGCTCGGTGACCCGGTCGTGACGGATCTGGCGCAGCAGCACGGTAAGACCCCGGCCCAGGTCGTGCTGCGGTGGCACATCCAGCTCGGCAACGTGGTCATCCCGAAGTCGGTGACCAGGCAGCGCATCGTGGAGAACATCGACGTGTTCGACTTCGCGCTGTCCGCCGAGGAGCTCGCCCGGATCGACGCGCTGGATAGCGGCGCCCGCATCGGACCGGATCCGGATACGTTCAACCGGCTGTGACGGTCATCGCGGCGGCGGGTTCCGCCCGGCAGGGCACAGGGAGCGTCGCGGATTCAGTCCGTTGGCTCCCACGCGGTTCGCCGTTCGGCGTCGAGGGCGAACTGCTGGAACTGCTGGGCGGCCCGTTGCTGCATGTCGTCGACACCGGGACCCGTGATGCGCACCAGCGGGTAGCTGTCGGCCTCGGGGTCGACCACCGAGGTCGGGTCGTTCGCGACCCGGTCCTGCCTGGCTTCGGCGAGTTGCTCGTATCGCGCGGCCGAGTCAGGAATCCAGATCGCCGGGATATCCCGGTCCGTGTCGGGTTCGGCGAGGGACTCCGCCGCGATCGCGGAGTCGGCCGAGGAGACCTGAGCCGTAAGACAGTGGCCACGCACCACCGGGTCGGTGTCGTTCCACGACTCGGCGACGCCCGAGGCGGGTTCGGCGAGCGATTCTGCCACCAGAACGTGCAGCGTGGTGTGCGCGTCGCAATCCTGCGACTGCGCCTCGGCCTGGCTGTTGAGCACGTTGGTGCCCCAGACCCAGCCAGCGCCGCCCAGCGCGACGAGCGCCGCCGCCACCATGCCTGCGATCGCCCACCCGGCGATGCCCCGACGTCCATCGCCGCTGCGGTGGCTGCCGCCGGAGCTGTCTGGAGCGTCGAGACCGTCGGAACCGCGGCGCCGGGAACGGGCGGATGCACGGGGCCGAACCTTGCTGTGTCGCCCCATCGTTACTGTGACCCTTTCGTGACCGTATCGATACCTGACGGTGTGCCGCGCTCGATGCTATCAGGCCACCACGTGGTGGCCATGAGCGAAACGTGATCGCCCACCGGAGCCGGCACCGTCACTTCGCCCGTATGGAGCAGTGTTGCGTGGCCGCCAGCAGCCACCGGCAGTGGTCGATCAGGCGCGAGCGTATCGACGCCGCGCGCCGCGCGAGCCCGGCCTGCGCCCGGGCGTACTCGGCGCGCCCGTGCGGCGTCTCGATCGGCACGGGGGTGAAGCCGTAGCCACTGAGGTCATAGGGACTGGCGCGCATGTCCAGCTCGCGGACGTGCGCGGCCAGCTCGAACGCGTCACCCAGCAGTTCGGCGGGAACGAACGGATCGAGCTTGTACGCCCACTTGAACAAGTCCATGTTCGCGTGGAGGCAACCCGGTTGCTCGGTGTCGAGCTGCGTGTCGCGGCTGAGCTCGGTGGCGTTGCGCGGCTTGGCGGGCTCGGCGAAGAAACGGTAGGCGTCGTAGTGGGTGCAGCGCAGGTCCAGCGACTCCACGGCCGCGTCGGTACCGCGCGCACCGAGACGTAGCGGGAGGTGGGAGTGCCGGATGCCGTCCCCGGTCTCGCGGTAGACCATCGCCCACTCGTGCAGGCCGAAGCAGTCCAGCCGGGCTGTGCGCGACTGTGTCGCTTCGAGCAGCGACAGGACGAACCGGGCGGTGTGTTGCCTGCGGTGGGTGAACCCGGCCATGTCGAGGGTGACGCCGCCTGGCACCTCGCGGTAACCGGTGCGCTCCAGGAACCGTCGCGCGTCGACACCGGAAAGCACCACTCCGGGACCGGGCTGCCAGCGTTGCAGCCGGGACGGGCGGTGCGAGTAGTAGGTGAACAGGAAGTCCCACACCGGGTGGGGCTCGCCCCGCTGCTGCCGCCGCTGGTGGGGCACCGTCCACTCGCGCATCCGAGCGGCGTGGGCGCGCTCGCGCTCCTGCCAGGTCTCCTCGGGTAGCACCTCGGCGCCCCCGGTGGGGCCTACCGGTTCGCGCATCGGCTCAGCTCCCGACGTGCGTGCCGTCACGTACGGTTCCGACGTACTCCTCGACAAGGTCTTCGAGCGCCACGACGCCGAGTGTGGCACCGTCGTCGCCGATGGCGCACGCCAGGTGGCTGCCGTCCTGCCGCATGGCCGTCAGCGCCTCGTCGAGCCGGGCGTTGGCCGGTAGCCGGGTGAGGCGGCGTAGCTTCGCCGCGGGGACGGGGGTGTCGGCTTCCTGGTTGATCTGGTCGAGCACGTCCTTGAGGTGGATGTAGCCGGAAAGGTCGCCGGCCTCTGTGCGTACCGGGAAGCGAGAGAACCCCGTGGCGGCGACGGCGCGCTCGACGTCACCGACGGTGGCCTTCTGGTGCAGCGTGGTCAAAGCCGAGGAGGGAACGAGCACGTCGGCGACGGTCTTGTTGACCGAGGACAGGGTTTGGCTGAGCCTGCGGTGCTCGGCGTGCTTGATGAGCCCTTCCCTGCGGGACTGGCTCAACAGCTCGGCGAGCTCCCGTGACGTGTAGGCGGTCTCCAGCGCGTCCTTCGGGACGACCCGGAAGGCACGCAGGATCAGGTTCGCCGCCACGTTGAGCGTCCAGATGAACGGGGTGGCGAACCGCACCCACACCACGTGCACCGGCACCAGCCACAGCGCGAGCCGTTCGGGCTCGGCGATGGCGAGGTTCTTCGGCACCATCTCACCGACCAGCACGTGGGCGACGGTGATCAGCGCGAGGGCGATCGCGAAGGCGATGCCGTGGGTGATGTAGCCGGGTAGCTCGGTGACGCCGAGCAGCATGGCGAGCTGCCGGGCCACGGCGGGTTCGCCGAGCCTGCCGAGCAGCAGCGAGCAGATGGTGATACCCAGCTGTGCGCCTGCCAGCATCAGCGAGACGTTCTTGCTGGCGTTGATCACGATGCGGGCGCGCGCCTTGCCCTGTTCGAGTAGCGCCTCCAGCCGGTCGCGGCGGGATGAGATGAGGGCGAACTCCGCGCCGACGAAGAAAGCGTTGGCGAGCAACAGCAGCACCACGAGTGCTGGGGCGAGCCAGTCGTTCATGACCTCACCTCACCGCGATCGTCGCTCTCGTGAGCCGCCAACTTCCGCACACTGAGCTCGGCGATGCGGTGGCGGTCGAGCTGTGTGACGGTGAGCTCCCACCCGTCGACGACGATCGATTCGCCGGTCTCCGGGATCTCCCCGAGGGTGGCGAGCACGAGCCCGGCGACGGTTTCGTAGTCCCCTTCCGGCATCACGAAACCGGTGATCTCGGCGAGCTCGTCGCCGCGGAGCTGGCCGGAGACCAACCAGCTGTGCGTGCCGGTACGTTGGGCAGCGGGCTCCTCACCCTGGTCGTGCTCGTCGCGTACGTCACCGATGATCTCTTCGACCACGTCCTCCAGGGTGACCAGACCTGCGGTGCCGCCGTACTCGTCGACGATGATGGCCAGCTGCAGCCCGGACTCGCGGAGGCGGTTGAGCAGGGCGTCTCCCTGGAGGGATTCCGGAACGGTCGGGATCGGGCGGGTCAGTGACAGGACCTGCACCGAACCTCGGTCGGTGGCAGGCACGGTGAACGCCTGCTTGATGTGTACCGCCCCGATCACACCGTCCAGGTCGTCGTGGCACACCGGGAACCGGGAGTACCCGGTGTGGCGGGCGAGGGCGAGCAGATCATTGATCGATTGGTGACTGAGCAGCGCCTGGATGCGGATGCGGGGGGTCATCAATTCGCCTGCCGTGCGGTTGCCGAACCGCAACGACCTGCCGAGCAGCTCCGCGGTGGTGGCGGTCAACGTGCCGCGTTCCGCGCTCGACCGCACGATCGAACCGAGTTCCTGCGGGGACCGGGCGGAGCGCAACTCCTCCTGCGGTTCGATACCGAAGGACTGGACGATCCGGTTCGCGCCGTTGTTCAGCATCCGAATCAGCCACGCGAACAGCGCGGAGAAAGTGGAGTGGTAGCCGGCCACGAAACGAGCCGTGCCCATCGGGCGAGCGATGGCGAGGTTCTTCGGCACCATCTCACCGATCACCATCGACAGAGCCGTGGCCAGGAACAGGGCGGTGGCCAGGGAAAGCGCTCCAGCCGCTCGCTCGGTGGCGCCCAGCGACTCGAACACCGGCCGGACGAGCCCACCGATGATCGGCTCGGCGAGGAACCCGCTGACCAGCGTGGTGATGGTGATGGCTACCTGGGCTCCGGAGAGCTGGAACGACAGTGTCCGGTGCGCCTTCAGCACGGTACGCGAGCGGCGGTCACCGCGCTGCTGGATGTTGGTCTCGATGGTGCTGCGTTCCAGGGCCGTCAGCGAGAACTCCGCGGCCACCGCGAGCCCGGTCCCTACGGTGAGTAGCAGGAAGAACAGTACGCCGCCTACGGTGAGCAACACGTCCATCAGCGGCCGCCCCGTCCGACACTGTCACGGTCTACCGTTCCGCTCCCGTCTGCGGCGCCCGGGCGGTGACGTGCGCCGGATAACTCACTGTCCCCGGCTGACGGCGCATCGCGCACGAGGTGTTGTCACTCCTTGCGGTGGTTCGGTAGCAGGTCCACGGCGTCAATAGGGCGGAATAGTGAAGTGTAGACGTTTCGATGATAGCCCGAACGGCAGGTCACAAGAATAGTTCGGTGCGGTCAGCGTGCCGGTCGCCCGCGTGGCGTTGGTTACCCGCCTACCGGCCGCCGGGGCGAGTAGTCAGGCGGCGGTGTGACGCCTGCGCACCGTTTCCTCGACGAGGTCGAGGACAGGGCCGAGGTCATCCGCCGGGAGGCCCATCGCCAGGTGCGACACGAGTCCTTCCAGCACCAGCTCGAGGAAAGAAGTGAGCACGTCCACATCGATGTCGTCGCGGAGCTTGCCCGCCTGCCGCTGCCGTAGGAGGCGCTGGCGGGTGGCCGTGGTCAGCTGGCGGGATCGCTCGGCCCAACGCGCGCGGAAGTCCGGATCGGTCCGCAGCCTGCGGGAGACCTCCAGACGGGTACCGAGCCAGTCCGGCGGGTGGGCGCTGTCACCGGCGAGCAGGTCACGCATGACCTGGACCAGGCCCTGCTCGGCCACCACATCAGCCATCCGGGCAGCGTCGTCCTCTGCCAGTGCGAGGAAGAGCGATTCCTTGTCCTTGAAATGGTGGAAGATGGCACCACGGGACAAGCCGATGGTCTCCTCGAGCCGACGCACGGTCGCCGCTTCGTAGCCGTAGCGGGCAAAACACACCCGCGCACCGTCCAGTATCTGCCTGCGACGCGCGTCGAGATGATCCTGACTTACCCGTGGCACCCTGCGATCCTGTCACCACGGGTAGTCTTCGTGCAATCCGTACGTACGTACTGTGATCTGTACTGGTCTATGCCGCCCGACCGGGTGACCGTTGCGGGTCTTGCGTGGTGCCGGACGCCCGAACGCCCGGCACCACGTGCCCGGTCACGGGATGGCGAGCGTGGCCTCGCCGCTGGCCTCGGCCTCGATACGCTGCGCCCGGTTGCGCTCGGCCAGCGCGACGCCGGTCCGCCTCGGGGAGACCCGTGTGGCGTCCCAGTCGGCCAGCAGCAACCCGATACGGGACTGCATCTCGCTACGCAGCCGCAGGAAGGAGTCGGCGGGCTCGGCGCCGACCTCGCCCAGCAGCAGCCACCATGCCCAGGCCGCCGCGCCCGCGTTGGCGATGAAGTCCGGGATCACCGGGATGTCCCGTGCGGTGAGGTGTGCCTCCGCGTCCGGTGTGGTGGCAGCGTTGGCCGCCTCGACCACGACCT
Source organism: Haloechinothrix sp. LS1_15 (assembly GCF_033042135.1). Taxonomy (NCBI): domain Bacteria; kingdom Bacillati; phylum Actinomycetota; class Actinomycetes; order Pseudonocardiales; family Pseudonocardiaceae; genus Haloechinothrix; species Haloechinothrix sp. LS1_15. Next base: position 37,093 of record NZ_WBXM01000018.1, read on the forward strand.
TGGCGGCGACGTCGTCGGCGTTGCGCTCGGTGATCGCATACGAGATCGCGGCAGGCACCAGGATGTCGGCGGCGATCGAGGTGATCGCTTCCCTCGGGAGCCTGCGTACCCGCGAGGGGACCCTGTCCCGGTCGATCTCCCCGTAGCAGTCGCGGAGTTCGAGGAGCAGAGGGATGTCGAGGCCGTCCGGATCGTGGAGCGTGCCTGCGGCATCGGCCACGGCCACGATCGGCACACCGGCCTCGTGCAGGTACCAGGCGGCACCTCCTCCCATGGTCCCCACACCCTGGATGGCGACCCCGGTCTCGTGCTCGGCCCAGCCCCAGGCGCTCGCCACGCCAAGGCAGGCCTGCGCGACGCCGTAACCGCCGACGACGTCACCTAGAGCCAGACCCCCTGGTACCGGTGTGTGCAGACCGGCGTGCACGCGCTGCAGGGTGCGTTGCGGGTCCGGAGCGCGCGTGATGGCCGCGTGGTAGGACTGGTCCAGTCCGATAGAGGCGAAGACGTCGTCGATGAGGTGCTGCGGAACGCCGAGGTCCTCGGCGGTCACCCAGTGGTCGTCGAACCACGGCCGCATGGCCCGGCAGAAACGCTCCAGCACGCCACGTGCCTCGGGGTCCTTCGGGTCACAGTCGATGCCGCCCTTGGCACCTCCGACGGGGAGGTTGAACGCCGCGGTCTTGAGGTCCATGCCGCGCGCCAGGTCCGCGACTTCGGACTGGGTGCAGCCGGCACGCATGCGTGTGCCACCGGTGGCCAGACCGGACACCAGGCTGTGTACGACTACGTAGCCGCGCTTACCGGTCACCGGATCGGTCCAGGTCACCTGAACCATCGGGTCACGCGTGGTCATCGGTCCACCACCTCCAAACACACTCACCGGCCAAGCACCGTGCATCGGAACGGCCGCGAAGGAGTTCCGAGCCGTCCGAGCACGGGCCCTCACATCTCGTACGGATCACTCGACTGCACGAACGTGTGCCGTCATGAGGACAGCACGAACCCGGCGGCTCGGAAGGACCGCCTTCGGCAGGGGGCGAGACGCTGAGGTTGTACGCGGGCAGACGGAGCGATCGCACTTTCCAGCATGCTCGCCGTCTGTTGCGCGCGTCCAGTTAGAGATCGTGGAGTGCGCTGTTTATGGTTCGTTCATGGATCTCTCCCTGCACCGGCTGAGGATGCTGCGGGAACTCCACCGGAGGGGGACCGTGACGGCAGCCGCGACGGCGCTGCATTACACGGCCTCTGCGGTGTCGCAACAGCTCGCGCAGCTGGAGCGCGATGTCGGCGCGCGATTGTTCGAACGGATCGGTCGACGAGTGCAGCTGACGGATCTTGGCAGCCTGCTGGCCGAGCACGCCGAGGAGATCCTGGGCGCGGTCGACCGGGCGAGCCTCGCCCTCGAAGAGGCCCAGGAGGCAGCCACCGTGCGGCTGCGCGCCGGGGTGTTCGCCACGGTGGCGGCGGGTCTGCTGCCGCGCGCGATGGATACGCTGGCTGGCAGGCACCCGGGACTCCAGTTGCGGACGCGGGAGCTGCCACCGGAGGCGACCGCGCTGGCCGTCCGGGAAGGCGAGCTCGACCTGGCTTTCGTGATCGATTACCCGGATGCACCGATGCAGCGCGACCCCAGCCTACTCGGCTCGCAGATCGCCGTGGAGCGGCTGCATGTCGCGGTCCCCGCAGGATCCCTCGGTGCCGGTCCGGTCGCACTGTCCGATCTGGCCGAACAGACCTGGATCCTGTCAGGACCGAAGAGCCATTTCGGTGCGGCGGTTCGAGCTGCTTGCCAGCGCGCCGGATTCGACCTGACGATCACTCACGAGGTCGACGAGCAGGCCACCGCGATGTCCATGGTGGCCTCCGGGATGGGGATCACCCTGGTCTCGGATCTGGGCTTACAGCTACGACCGCCTGGCATGGACGCGCTCGCGCTCACCGTACCCATCACCCGCACGGTGTCCATTGTGTACCGTAGCACCGCGTTGCGCCGTCCCGCGCTCAATCTCGTCATCGACGTCGTGCGCGCAACGGCAGTCGAACTCGGGCTTTCCGTGGCCAACCCTTGAGCAGTGGGGGAGGGGCACCGGCTGGCTTGAAGGGTGGTCCGTCGTCGGGTGGTGGGTTGGCTGTTGGCAGGGTTGGCCATGAACTCGCTGGCGATCGGTGCCGGCATGGGTCCGTAGCAGGGGAGTTCGCAGCCGTTACCGTGGCTGCGCCCGTCATATACCGCCCCAAGGTGTGAAGTCGACTTCGTCACCGGACAACAGTGGCCCCGCCGGGAGAACCCGGCGGGGCCACTGTGTTCGTCACTCAGCCAGAGGCGAGTCTCAGCCGGTCACCGGCAGGTCGTCCTCGACCGGGTCAGGCTTCGGAGCCGTGGGCTTCGGGTCCTCGGGGTCCTCAGGGTCCTCGGGGTCCTCAGGATCCTCAGGATCCTCGGGGTCCTTCGGGTCCTCGGGGTCCTTCGGCTCGTCCGCCGGGCCACCGCAGGTGACGGAGCCGATGGTGATGGTCTGGCCAGCCAGCTCGTTCAGCGGCTCGGCCAGCTCCGGCGGCAGGAGACCATCCTCGATCGCGCCGTCGGCTCCACCGAGAACCTCGATGACAAGGCCCTGGGCGGTGTAGTCGCCGTCATCGGTCGTGCCCTGCTGATGGACAGTGACCTCAAGGACGCCCGGGATACCGTGCTCCTCGGTCTCGTCGGGGCCGGGGATGTTGACGACCTCGTCACCGCCCAGGCCGACGAACACGTGATCCAGCGTACTGGAGTTGCCTTCACACCTGAGGTTCTCGACGGTCGCCTCGAGTTCGAGCTGGTCGCGCACGATCGTGGTGTCGACCTGCTTGACCTCGGCCACGTTGTCGCCAGCCATGACGTGCTGAACGTCGAGCTCGATGAGGTCTTCGAGCTCTTCGGGCAGGCTGATGGTGCTGTCCGTGACCTCTTCGCCGTCTTCCGACACGACGTGTGGAGTGGGGCCGAAGTCGAGAAGTCCTTCGCCCTCGATTCCGAAGGCTTCCGAGGTTCCGGTCTGGGCGTGCCCGGTCACGGAGCCGAGCACGAGTGCGGTGGCGGCGGTCAGCGCACCGACCGCAACACCGCTACCGGCTATTGCTCGTCTTCTCATCTCTGGTTAGGTCCCTTTCTGTGTTTACTGCTCATCCACCAGGACTACAGTCCCGAGTGGTACCTCGGTGAGGCGTTCCAGCGCGTCCTGCGGCACGCGAATGCAGCCGTGGCTGGTAGCGGTCCCGAGGACGTCTTCGGTCGGCCAGGTGTGGATCGCCACGGTCCCCGGCCCACCGCCGAAATCGTCCAGCGTGTCACTGTGCGATCCCAGCGGGAGA
>NZ_WBXM01000019.1:0-40278 GCF_033042135.1 Haloechinothrix sp. LS1_15
TCGCCCGGCGCCGCTGCGACGTCCTGTTCGCCATGCTGCGCAACGGCACCTACTACCAACCCGCCCAGCCCGCACCGAAGGAAAAACTCCCGGCAGCCGCTTGACCAACCCCATAGGGACACCCCCCATCGCTGCCGCCACCCCCTTCCCAGAGCCGGACAGCATCAGGTGCCATGACCATCGCCCGGGATCCGGGTTCGTTCCAGAGCACAATGCCGTCGGTGGTCTGGTCCTCGGTAGGGATTCGGCGGGGACCTTTGGCGATACCGGCAGCCGGGCCCGAACTGCGGGTCGTGGGTCACCACAGCCCGGGACCAACGTCTCATGCCTGGAGCACCTACCGTGCAGCATGCTCGCGAGATGACAGCCGAGAACGCCCGCCACACCGTCGTCGATGTTCAGGTCGACGGCCGCGCACAGCTACCGGGGGCCGATCGCTACGCCCGCGACAAGGTCACCCGGCTGTTGCGGCTGGCGCCCGAGCCGGTGCTGTTCGCACGGGTGCGGCTGAGCGAGCACCGCAACCCGGCCGTGTCCCGGCCGGTGACCGCGCAGGCCAACCTGGACGTCAATGGGCGACTGGTGCGCGCCCAGGTCGCAGGTGCCACCGCGTGGGAGGCGATCGACCGCCTCGACGACCGCCTGCGGCAGCGGTTGAAGCGCATCGCCCAGCACTGGCAAAGCCGCCGCGGCCAGCGGCCATCCACCGCACCGCATGAGTGGCGGCACGGCAGCGAACCCAGCCACCGGCCCCGTTACTTCCCGCGCCCCGAACACGAACGCCGGATCATCCGGCGTAAGGCCTTCACCATCCACCGCAGCACCCTGGACGAAGCCGCGACCGATCTCGACCTGATGGACTACGACTTCTGGTTGTTCACCGAAACCGGAACCGGCAAGGACAGCGTGCTTTACCACGCAGGAGCCACCGGCTACCGGATCGCCCAGACCGACCCATCGACCTCGGATGAACTCGCCCCCCACCATGTGCCCGTGACCATCAGCCCCCACCCGGCCCCGGAACTGGCTCCCAGCGACGCCACCACACGGCTGACCCTGACCGCCCTGCCGTTCGTGTTCTTTCTCAACACCGAACGAGGTCGTGGCAGCGTGCTCTATCACCGCTACGACGGCCACTACGGCCTCATCACCCCCGCCGACCCGTAGTAACGCGGGGGGCCGAGGCCGTCCCGGTGGTAGGCATCAGCCGAACTGCTCGATACCCAGCCTGATGACCATGACGGTCACGACCACGATCAGCACGGCACGTACGAAGCCGGAACCGCGGCGCAGCGCGGTCCTCGCCCCGATGCGGGCACCGGCGATGTTGCACACGGCCATGGCCGTTCCGATGAGCCACAGCACCTGACCGTGGGCTGCGAAGACGGCGAGTGCTCCGAGGTTCGTGCCGACGTTGACGACCTTCGCCAGTGCCGTGCTCTTGAGGAATTCCATGGACAGCACGCTGGTGAACACCATGATGAGGAACGTGCCGGTGCCGGGGCCGAAGATGCCGTCGTAGAAACCGATCACGCATCCGGCGAGTGCGATCACGAACAGCCGCCTGTTCCGGCTGGTCACGTTCGTGCGCTGGCGGGCACCGAAACCGGGCCTGGCCGCGACGAAGAGCGCCACCGCGATGAGCAGCACCATGATGATCGGCCGGAACCAGTCGGCGGGCAGCGAGGCGGCAGTCAGCGCTCCCAGGCCCGCGGCAGGCACGGCCAGACCGGCCGCGGGTAGCGCAACGGAGCGGTCCAGCGGGGTGTGGCGTGCGTACGTGACGGCCGCGACCGCCGTTCCGGTGATGGCGGTGAGCTTGTTCGTCCCAAGCGCCACAGCAGGTGGTAGGTGGGGAAAGGCAACCATCAGCGCGGGGATGAGCACGAGTCCGCCGCCGCCAACCACCGCGTCCACCCAGCCCGCGGCCGCCGCGGCAGCCAGCAACGCTCCTACACCAACAGCATCCACAGCACAGATCCCCCCCGACAGCGAGTAGCACCGGCCGAACGGACAGTCGACACCGCCTCGGGCGGCCCGGATGGTCGACCGCGGCACGCGACGACAGGCTGCGGGTGACAGCCGCACGGTAGGGTAGCCGAGATCGGGATGCGGCGCCGGACGCTCCCGTTGTGGGTGGCCGGTTCACCATGCAGGCTGCTGGTGGCCACCACGGCGGTGGTTGATGCCGTCACGGAGACGAGCCCGCCGGGCGGCACGCTCTGGTTGTTCACGTTGTCGATCGCGTGGTGCTGTTCGCTCATGCGTGGCTGGCCACGATCCCTCGCCTCGTCGGCCGGTAGACGGTCGCCGCTGACCTCTCTCGGTGAAACGGGAGGCAGGGCGCCCGGCTGCGATGTACGATCCGCCCATGGGCGGCAGATCCGACACGACGCAACGATTGCGCGACCTCGCGCGGCTGCGCCGGGTCCGGGACCGGATCGACCGCGAGTACGCCCGGCCCTTGGATGTCGAGGCGCTGGCCCGTGGTGTCAACATGTCGGCCGGGCATCTCAGCCGCGAGTTCCGGCTCGCCTACGGCGAGTCGCCGTACGCCTATCTGATGACGCGGCGTATCGAGCGGGCGATGGCGCTGCTGCGGCGCGGCGATCTCACCGTCACCGAGGTGTGCTTCGCGGTCGGCTGCTCATCGCTTGGCACCTTCAGCACCCGCTTCGCCGAGCTGGTCGGCGTGCCACCGAGTGTCTACCGGCGTGACGCGGCGAGCGCGACAGCGGGCATGCCGCCGTGCGTGGCCAAGCAGGTGACCAGACCGATCAGGAATCGAGAAGCGCGGGTCACCGAGCCGAAGCTAGCGTGACCGCCATGGATATCATCATTCACTCGACATTCCTCCCGCACGACGACCCGGAGGCCTCCCTGGCCTTCTATCGCGACGCCCTCGGATTCGAGGTCCGTAACCAGGTCGAATACGGCGGCATGCACTGGAACACAGTCGGGCCTCCGAAACAGCCCGAGGTGAACATCGTCCTGTACCCGCCGGGCGCCGAGCCCGGCGTCACCGAGGACGAGCGGCGCACCATAACTGAGATGATGGCCAAGGGAACCTACGCCAGCATCATGTTGGCCACCAGCGACCTCGAAGGCGCCTTCGAGCGGGTGCGGGCCAGCGGTGCCGAGGTCATGCAGGAACCGACCGATCAGCCGTGGGGTGCTCGCGACTGCGCCTTCCGCGACCCCGCAGGCAACATGGTCCGGATGCAGCAGCGGCGCTGAGCCCGAGGTAAAGGAGCCGACCATCATGCTCTCGCTCGATAACGTCACCCTCGGTGTGCCGGATGTGCCGGACGCGCACGAGTTCTACACCTCAGTGCTATCGCCCACCGCCACCGGCGGTGGCCAGTTCGTGCAGCTCGACATGCACGGGACTGGGCAGCTATCGCTGCACGGGATCGAGGAGCTCACCTCGGATGCGGGCGCGGATCCGGCGACATCGGGCTTCCGCGGCTACATCGTGTCGTACGTGGTCAGCCAGCCCAGTGAGGTCGCGTCCTTGGTGGATGCCGCATCCCGGAACGGGGCGAAGGTGCACAAGCCTGCGAAGAAGGCGCTGTTCGGTGCGTTCTCCGGGGTGTTCCAAGCCCCGGACGGCGCGGTATGGAAGGTGGCTGCACCCACCAAGAAGGACACCGGCCCCGCAGGGGACCCTCCGCTGCCGACCGAAACCGGGATCATCCTCGGCGTCTCCGACCCGAAGGTGTCCAGAGCCTTCTACGTGGCACTCGGTATGACGGTCGACAGGGATTACGGCACCTCGTACATCGATTTTCACCCGAACCCTGGGACGTGCCGGTTCTGCCTGATGCCGCGTAAGGACCTCGCCAAGGACGTGGGCATCGACCGCGATGGTGCGGGATCCAGCGCCATGGTCCTCGACCGCAGGGCAGGTTCCCGGCATGAGGTCGACGCCCGACTGGCCGAGGCGGTGGCCGCAGGCGGCCAGGTCGCAGTGGCGGCCGCGGAGACTTCCGGGGGCGACTACGTCGGGTACTTCACTGACCCGGACGGTTTCCTGTGGAAGGTGTCGTCGGCGTGACGGATGGGAGCAGGATGAGCACGGCCTCCAGCACCGACACCAGGGCGCCCGCGCGGCACCCGGCCGATGGCCACGACCGGATCCGCGTGCACGGAGCGCGCGAGAACAACCTCCGTGACATCAGCGTCGAGCTCCCTAAGCGCAGGCTGACGGTGTTCACCGGGGTGTCCGGTTCGGGCAAGAGCTCGCTGGTTTTCGACACGGTCGCCGCCGAGTCGCAACGGATGATCAACGAGACCTACAGCGCGTTCGTGCAGGGCTTCATGCCTACCCTCGCCCGGCCCGACGTGGACGCGCTCGACGGGTTGACCACGGCGATCATCGTCGATCAGGAGCGGATGGGCGCCAACATCCGCTCCACCGTCGGCACCGTGACCGACGCCAACGCGATCCTGCGGCTGTTGTTCAGCAAGGTGGGCGAGCCGCACATCGGTCCCCCGACCGCCTTCGCGTTCAACGTCCCTGCCCGGAAAGCAAGCGGTGTCATGACCAGCGCCACGGGCGAAAAAACCATCGTGCGGGATGCCATCTACCACGGCGGCATGTGCCCGGGCTGTGAGGGCAGGGGGCAGGTGTCGGATCTCGACGTGTCGCAGCTCTACGACGAGACCAAGTCGCTCAACGAGGGCGCGATCACGATCCCTGGTTACAAGGCAGGCGGATGGTCGGTGCGGTTCTACACGGATTCGGGGTACTTCGACCCCAACAAGCCGATCCGCGACTACACCGGGACCGAGCTGCACGATCTGCTGTACCGCGAGGACACCAAGATCAAAATCGGTGGCACCAACATGACCTACCAGGGTCTGGTGCCGCAGGTGCGCAAGTCGTTCCTCGCCAAGGACCGGGAGGCCATGCAGCCCCATATCCGCGCCTTCGTGGATCGGGCCGTCACGTTCAAGGCGTGCCCCGATTGCGGCGGGACCCGCCTGAGCGAGTCGGCCCGGTCCTCGAAGGTAGGTGGGCTCACCATCGCCGACGTCTGCGCCATGCAGATCAGCGACCTCGCCGAGTGGGTGCGCGGGCTGACGGAGCCAGCCGTGGCGCCGCTGCTGACGGCATTGGGCGAGCTGCTCGACTCGTTCGTGGAGATCGGGCTGGGCTACCTCTCGCTCGACCGGCCTTCCGGCACCCTCTCTGGCGGCGAGGCGCAGCGGATCAAGCTGCTCAAACAGCTCGGCTCGGCGCTGACCGACGTCACCTACGTGTTCGACGAACCGACCATCGGGTTGCACCCGCATGACATCCAGCGGATGAACGACCTGCTACTGCGCCTGCGCGACAAGGGAAACACCGTGCTGGTGGTCGAGCACAAGCCGGAGACGATCACGATCGCCGACCACGTCGTCGATCTCGGCCCCGGTGCTGGCACCGACGGTGGCGTGATCTGCTTTGAGGGCACCGTGGACGGGCTTCGCACCAGCGACACGGTCACCGGCCGACACCTCGAGGACCGGGCACAGCTGAAGCAAGCGGTGCGGGAGCCTGCGGGCGCGCTCGAAGTGCGCGGTGCGGACCTGCACAATCTTCAGGACGTCGACGTCGACATCCCGCTCGGCGCGCTGGTCGTCGTCACGGGCGTGGCTGGCTCGGGCAAGAGCTCCTTGATACACGGCTCGATCGCCGGGCGCGACGGCGTCGTGACGATCGACCAGAGTGCGATCAAAGGTTCACGACGCAGCAACCCGGCGACCTACACCGGCCTGCTCGAACCGATCCGCAAGGCCTTCGCCAAGGCCAACGGTGTGAAACCCGCGCTGTTCAGCGCCAACTCGGAGGGCGCATGCCCGACCTGCAATGGCAACGGTGTCATCTACACCGAGCTCGGGTTCATGGAAACAGTGTCCACGCCGTGCGAGGACTGTGGCGGCAAGCGGTTCGAGGCTACGGTGCTGGAGTACAAGCTGGGCGGGCGCGATATCAGTGAGGTGCTCGCGATGTCGGTGGCCGAGGCCCGCGAGTTCTTCGGCGCCGGCGAGGCGCGCACCCCGGCCGCGCACACGATCCTCAACCGTGTCGCCGACGTCGGGCTCGGCTACCTCACCCTGGGCCAGCCGCTCACCACGCTGTCCGGCGGCGAGCGGCAGCGCCTCAAGCTGGCGACCCACATGGCCGAGGACGGCGGTGTCTACATCCTCGACGAGCCGACGACCGGCCTGCACCTCGCCGACATCGAGCAGCTGCTCGGCCTGCTCGACCGGCTCGTCGACTCCGGCAAGTCGGTCATCGTCATCGAGCACCACCAGGCGGTGATGGCCCACGCCGACTGGATCATCGACCTCGGCCCCGGTGCCGGTCACGATGGCGGCCGTGTCGTCTTCGAGGGCACCCCCGCCGAGCTCGTCGCCGCCCGCGCCACCCTCACCGGCAGGCACCTCGCGGACTACGTGGGCACAAGCGGTTGAGGTGGACGGCGACGGTCCCGCTACCGCGGTGGATGGTCATTCATCCGGAAGGTCAGCGAGGTGCGTGTGACCTCCCCTGTGGTCTGGAGCCGGTGCAGCGGCCGCCCGTCGCCGGCGCCGTTCAGCTCGGGCCCGCGCAGTAGCGTCAGGCTCCCCGGCGCGGTCGACCACTGCCGCTCGACCGTGCCCTGCCTGTCGGTGCACAGCGACAGCGTCCCGGTGCCCTCGACGGTGACGATCGCGACCAGCAGGCGGTACCGCTTGCCGTCCCGGTGTACCCCGATGCCGCCGGAGCCCGCGGGGTAGCGCTGCACCGCCACCTCGTTCGGCTCCCACCCGGCGACACCACGCACCTGGTGCCCGTGCCGGTGCACCAGCCGGGCCAGTTCGCTTCGCACCTTGTCGATCGCGGGCCAGTTCGCGACGTCGTCGCCGTGGAGAAAGAACTGCGCGCCGTGCTGGCGAACCTCGTACGGCCCCACGCGGTCGGGCATGGCCTCGAACGCCGCGTCGCCGAGCTCGCGTGCCAGCACCTCACGGAACGGTTCGGTCAGCGCGTGATGCACGAACGCCCCACCGGAGTGGGCCGTCTCGCGTAGCGGCCGCTCCAGGTTGAGCTCCGGTAGTAACGCCCTCATCACCTTGTATGGTGCCACCGCCCCGGGTGGCGCGCCTGTGTGACGAGCGCGGCGCGTCACGCGTCAGTGCCGGGTGGCCTCGCGCAGCTCGCCGAACGCCGCGACAAGCGCGGGCAGCTGGTAGTGGGCGTTGAGCCCGCTCGGGTTGGGCAGTGCCCAGAGGGGCGCGCCGCGCACGGTGTGGGGTTGCTTGCCGACGCGCGCGTTCGGCCGGTCGAAGGCGGTGCGGTAGGCGCTGATCCCGACGATCGCGACGGCCAGCGGGTGATACCGCTCGACGAGCTCGCCCAACCGCTCGGCCCCGTCGCGCAGCTCGGCCGTGCTGAGCTCGTCCGCCCTCGCGGTGGTGCGGGCCGCGAGGTTGGTGATACCGATGCCGTGGTCGAGCAGTTCGTCCTGCTCGCTCGGGTCGAGCTGCCGCGGCGTGAACCCGGCCCGGTGTAGTGCCGCCCAGAACCGGTTGCCCGGCCTGGCGAAGTGGTAGCCCGTCGCGCCCGAGTACAACCCTGGGTTGATGCCGCAGAACAGGACGGATAGGCCGGGAGCGATCACGTCGTCGATGGTGCGGTCGCGGGCAGCCGCCAGCTGCTCGGGCGTCGGTCGGGCCATGGACACCACGTTAGCCGCGATCGGCGATCCCACGGTTACCGTGCCAGCTCCTCACAGCTGCGGACCACGAGCCGCGCGGCGTGGCGCTGGGCGTTGTCCAGTACGGGGCTCTCGGCGTAGGCGCGCCAGCGCCACAACGCGCCGAACAGCGCCTCCCGGTACGGCGGGCTACCCGGCGGGTAGTCGCGGTCCAGGTTGAGCCGGGCTGCGGCGCGGGTGCCGTTGGCGCCCGCGAGCCGGGCCGCCTCGTCGCCGAGCTCGTCAGGCAGCGTGACCCTGCCCGTGGCCAGCCCGCTGAGCAACCGGAGTTCGGCGAGCTCGTGCGCACCGGCGACGATGCTGTCCAGCTCGTCGTGCAGCTCCCGCGCCCCGGCGTTCGGCACGCTCCGCAGCAGCTTGTCCAGCACGATCAGCGCCGCGCGTGCTTTGAGCACCCCGGCGCGGTCGACGAAGTGTTGCCGGATCGCCTCCCTGAGGTCGCTGATGCCGCTGCGCTGCGCGATCTGCGCGGCGAGCGTGGGCATGGTGGTCGCGCCCTGGCGGATCAGCGTGGTCGCCAGCCGCAGCCCGAACAGGCCGAACCGCAGGAGCAGGGCGTGCCGCATCCCTGGGGCGACCGGGGAGCGCAGCTCGGCATCGGCGAAGCGGTCGACGGATATCAGCTGTGTGGCGAGGTCGTCCTTGGGCACGCTCGCCAGCGCGGTGAGCGCGCCGAACTCGGTGTCGTCGATCGTGCGCGCCGCCTCGCCCGCGAGCGCGGCCACCGCGATGGTGTCCTGGCTGAGCTCGCCTGCCCCGGCGGTGTGTCGGTACTTCCTGGCGATCTGCCGCGCCGAGATCAGCGCGTCGACCCGGCAGGCGCCGAGTTCGTCAGCGCGGGAGAGCACGGTCAGCGTGTGCACCGGAGCGGCGGCCGCGATCGGATGCTGGTGGAGCTCGCGCAGTGGCGCGGTACTCGCCGTGGTAGCGCGATGCGGGTCGGGTACGAGGCACAGCGCAGCATCGGCGTCGGCGGTGTGCGCGGTGAGCCGTTGCTCGCTCGCGTGATCGCCAGCCGCGGGCGCGTCGAGCACCGTGAGCTCTTGCAGCGAACGGCTCGGCCAGTCGACCGCCGCGTGCTGGGCCTCGGTTCCCGGTAGGTCGCCGAGGTCCGTTGCCAGGCCACGCTCGGCCCGTTCGGCCGGGTACTCGCGGGGCGGCGCGCCCGCGGGGTAGAGCGTCACCCGGGGCGGCGAACCGGCGCGGTACCAGCACGGCACCGCCGTCCCCCCTGACTCGAGCGGCGCGACCTGCGCGCCGACCAGGGCGTTGACGAGGGTGGATTTCCCCGACCGGCCGGGCCCGACCACGGCGAGCCGAAGCGGCTCGTCGAACCGCGCCAGCTGCCTGCCGAGCAGCGCGTTCGCCTCGGCGTGGTCGTGGTAACGCCGCAGCGCCCGGTGCACCAGGTGGGCGGTCCGTTCCGGCAGGTTCATGCCGTCAATCCCAGCGGGCTACCGCGGCTCGCGTCCGCGCTCACCGAGCGCACCCGCGCATGCAGCGTGTTGATGCGCTGCAGTGCGGCGGTGAGCTCCCGCTCGCGCCGGGTGCGCCGCGCGCTGTCGGCATCGATGGTTTCCTTGACCGACTTCGCTTCGGCGGTGAGCTCGGCACGTCGCTGCTCGGACCACTCCGAGATGTGGTCGCGTAACGCCCGCTGCAGCAGCCGGGCGAGGTCCTTGGTCTCCTTGCTGTAAGTGAGGAAAAACCCGTCGACGTGGCGCTGTGCGGCGGTCTTGGCGCTGGCCTGACGGCGTTTGAGCCGCGCCGCACGCTCCTCGAACACGGCCTTGATGCCGAACGCCGCGCCTGCGGCGATCGACAGCGGGTTGATCAGCGGCATGTCGACCAGCGTGCTCGCCAGCCCGACCATGAGCAGCCCACCGTAGGAGCCACGGATCCCGACGAACAGTTTCGCGGCCGCGCCGAACCGCTCGAAAGCGGGCATGCGTACCCGGGTGTCCGGCTCGGGCAGCGGTTCGGTCGCGGGCAACGTGGCGAGCAGTTCGGCGTCTGCCGGAGATAGCATGTGCGCGACCTTGCCCGCGACCCCGTCGAACCGTTCCCACAGCCAGGTGATGTTGGCGTCGGCAGCGGCGGCCAGGTTGTCGGTCAGCCACGCTTCGAACTCGTGCCAGCTCTTCTCCGGGTCGGCCTCGTCGAAGTACTCGTCCGCCCGCTGCAGGATCTGCCGGGTGCGGTCGCGAAGGTCGTACTCCACATCGGAGGTCAGGTCGGCGACCTCGTCGGCGAGCACGGTCTGTACCCGGGCCGAGCGCCGCTGCACCTCCTCCAGCTCACGGCCGAGGGCGCGCCACCTGGCCACCGCGGGCCCGGAGTCGGCTTGCCGGGTGGCGGTGAGCTCCTCCCGCAGCGGGGTGCTGAGCTGTTCCAGTGCCATGCCGGTCAGCGTCGCCGCCGACCGGCGGTTCAGCTGTTCCGCGTGGTTGATCCAGTCGCTGCGCAGCCGGGCGAGCAGCGTCTCGAAGCCGGAGTCGCCGTTGAGAACGGTGTCGCCGGAGCGTGCGGCGGCCATCCGCACCGCAGCCGAGACCGGTACCACCGTGGCCGGGATACCCAGCTGCGCGAGCCGGGCACGGTCGGCCGAAAGGACGTCGCGCCACCGCGGCACGATGTCGATCTTGGTGAAGGCGATCATCACCGCCGCGCACATCGTGCTGATGCGGGTCAGCAGGTCCAGTTCGGTCTCCGACAGTTCGGCGGTGGCGTCGGAAGCGATGAGCACGGCATCGGCGGCGAACACTTCGGACAGCGCGGCTGCCGTGCTCGGCGAGTCGGGCCCGGCGATCCCAGGGGTGTCGACCAGGGTCAGCCCGTCGGCCAGCAGCGGGGCAGGCAGCCCGATCTGCGCGCGGACGGGTCCGGAATCGCCGCGCGCCACGGAGTTGGCGCGCGCCGTCGCCGACTCGACGGGGGTCTCGGTGCGCTCGGCTGCCCGGTTGGCGCTTTCCAGCGCGTGAGCGTGCCCGCCCGCGCTGACGATCTCCGCTGCCGGGGTGGCGTTGTGCTCGATCACGGCGGGCGCCCTGGTCGTCAGCTCGTCACCGACGGCGCACACCGGCGCGTTGAGCAGCGCGTTGACCAGCTGGCTCTTGCCCTGGCCTCGCTCGCCGAGCACGACGACGCGCAGCTTCCCCCTGCCGAGCTGGTGCCGCCGGTGCCGCAATCGCCAGCCGAGGTCGGGGCGGTCACGGGCGGTGCATTCCTTGATGGCCTCATCGAGCAGGCTCAACCACGACGCCGTCATCAGCCGTCCGGACGGTCAGGCACGCACCGGCGGAGCGGCGGGTCCGACGGGTGCGGCACACGACGCTGCCCGCCGGGATGACGGTCGGAAAGGGGGTGCGGTGGGCGGCTATGGACCGCCACCCGTACCGCCGCAGGCGCCCGTGCCGCTGCCCGCCCCGCATGACCCGACCTGTGCATGGATCCCAGTGTGCCTTGCTAGCCCTTTCAGGTGAAGATCGGCAAGGGAAGCGGGCCGTTGAGCACGACAACCCGGAACCGGCGCGGGAGCGCCGGGCACGCGCACGACGCTCCCGCGCGTCTGGCAGTTGTCAGCCGCCTGCCAGGCCGTCGAGGGTGCCGCTGGGCTCGGATAGCGAGTCCTGCGGCGTCCCGGTGAGGTCGCCGACCGGGCTGTCGCTGACGAGATCCCCGGAGGAGGACACCTGGCCCGGCTCCCCTGAGGTGTCACCGTTCGCGGAGCCCTCGGCGCGGGCGCTCCCGCTCGCCTCCGCCCCGCCGGAGCCGCCGTCCTGTTCGGGCAGCGGGTTGGCCACCGGAAGGTCGGAGGGAACGTCGCTCGGTACGTCCTCCGGAAGCTCCCCTGGCAGCTCCCCGGCCATCGGGTCGTCGATCCGGCCGGCGCCCGCTCCCGGCAGGTCGAACGGCAGCTCGCCAGCAACGCCTGCGAGCGGGTCGGCAGGGACGCCGTCGAGCACGTCCGGGCCCGCGGGCATCGCGGTGTCGGCGGGCGGTATCTGCCCGTCGAGCGGGTCGCCACTGGACGGTAGGCCGGAGGTCGGGTCGCCGACCGGGGCACCGCCGGTCGGGGCCGGGGAGTCGTAGGGATCGCCGGGCAGCGTGTCCGCGCCGGAGCTCAGCGCGTCGCTGAAGGCGTCACCGCCGGTCGAGAGGTAACCGGCGAGGCCGCTGGCAGCGGCTGCGCCGTTGGCGTCGCCACCCGCGTCCAACCCGCCACCGGCGAACTCGGCGGAGAACGTGCCGTTGAGACCCGACGCGTCACCCCCGAAGCCGGTGTTGACGCTGTCGAGGGGGGAACCGCTGGTGGTCGATGCCGAGAACCCGTCGGCGCCGCCGTTGAAGCCGCCGCTCCAGTGGGCGGTGCCGTCGTAGCCCCCCTCCAGCGAGGTCCCGCTCAGCGAGCCGGATGCACTGCCGGAAACCGGGCCGAACGGGGAGTCGGCGGCGAACCCGCCGCCAGCTTCCTGCGGTGCCAAGCCCGCAGAGGCCACTCCCGAGAACTGGGCGCCGTCGATGGCGGCGCTGCCGTAGGCGGCCTCACTGGCGCCGGGCTGGAACACGCCCCCGCCGCCGGTGACCGAGCCGAGCGGCGACTCGCCTCCGGCGAAGCCGGTGGTTCCGGTGTCCGCGGTGCTTGCCACGTGGGCGACCGCCTGCAGCTGCTCGATCGCGTCGGCCGACGGCAGCGTGGCCGGGTCGACGGCTGCGAGGCCGGGCCCCTCGTCGAGGACGAGCGGGATGACCTCCTGGACGTCCGTGGCGGTGACGTCCTGCAGGCCCGCGCTGCTCAGCGCGGCCGCCGGGTCGGCGCTGAACGAGGCGCGCGCCCCTTCGTCGGTGAGCAGGTTGAGCACGAAATCGCGCAGGGTCAGATCTTGCATCAGTGTGAGTATCTCCTTGCCAGTAATCCCCAAATAGACACGTTCAGGCTATGAATCAGGAGAAACCAACACATCGGGGCTCACTCCCTGTTGTTCATCTCGTCCGGATAGGTGACAGTAGGGGATCCGATAGGGGGACTAGGGGATCTAAGGTTGTCCTGCACGGGGGCAGGTGACGGCACGCGAGCGTCGTGGCACGGCGACGGACTCGGAGGGAAACGGCACGGATGCCTTATGCCCTGGGAATGGACATCGGCAACAGCAGCGCGCGTGCGGCGGTGTCGCGGCTGCGGGGCGGGGCGTGGGCGGCCCCGGAACCGCTCTCTCTGGAAGGGACGGACGAAACGGTCGAATCCACGCTGTTCGTCACCGGAGACGGCACGGTGCTGGCGGGCAGCCGCGCCCGATCGCACGCGAGCGCCGAGCCCGCCCGGTCTGTTCGGGACGTTCTGGACAGGGTGGGCGATCCGGTTCCGCTGCTGCTGCCGAGCGGCCCCTGGCCAGCGGCCGGGCTGGTGGCGAGTTTCGCCGCATGGATCGCCGAGCGTGCCACGGAACGCGAGGGCGAGCCTCCGGAACGGATCGCCGTGACCCACCCGAGCTCGTGGGGGCCTTACCGGTGTCGTGTCCTGCGGGAAGCCCTGCACGGCGCTGGTCTCGGTGACACGCTGCTGCTGCCCGGCGTCGCCGCTGTCGCGGAAGCTTACGGCGCGCGGGAAGGGGCCGCTGCGGGGGCCACGCTCGGGGTGTGCCTCCTCGGCGGCGCGCGTGCCTGCGCGGCGGTCGTGCGGCGCGAGCGGTCCGGTTTCGACGTCCTCGCCTACGGCACCGTGCCGGACGGCAGGCCGGGAAGGCGGATCGACGACCTGCTCGCCGACCACGCCCTCGCCCGCGCGGGATCAGCGACAGGGAACGCGAACGGTGCCGCACCGGCAGGCGCGATGGACCGATTGCGCGCCGGATGCAGGCAGGCCAAGGAAGACCTCGCGACCGAGCAGCACGCCGAGGTGCCCGTTCCGATGCGGGGCGGCCTGGAACGGGTGAGCGTCAGCCGGGCGGAGCTGGATCGGCTCGCCAGGCCGGTCGTCGCGACGGCGCTGCGGGCCGCGCGCGACGTGCTGGCGCCGGTGCCGGACGAGCATCGGGGAACCGTCCTCCTCGCGGGCGGCACCGCCAGGATGCCGCTGGCCGTCGAGCTGGCCCCTGCGACGCTGACCTGGCCCGTGGTCACCCCAGGAGATCCGGCAAGGGCGGCGGCGCTCGGCGCGGCCGTGGCCGCCCGGCCGGGTCGCGCCGGTGAGCCGGACAGCGAACCGGACGGTGAGCGGGCGGAGCTGGTCACCGGTTCCCCGCCCGCCGCCGGACCCTTCGGCCAGGCAGGCAACGGGCGGATCGCAGCGCCCGGCGGTAGCGACGAGGGTGAGTGGCGTGAGTCGCCGCCACCGCGCCCGCCCGTCAGCATCACCCCGCTCGAACCACCACGATCGCGGCGGCGCATGTCGTTGCCACTGCCCCGGCCGAAACGGTGGCAGCGCGAGCGCGAGGAGGAACGCGCATGACACCGCCGGTGCCGGAGCCTGCCAGCGCGACGCTCGACGCGCCCATCCTGGACGGACCGACGGAACGGCTGTGCGCGGGCATCGCGGACGGCGCCCTCGCGCCGGTCAAGCTGGCCGTTGTCGCCCCCGGCCAGTACGGCAAGACCGCGCTGCTCGACCACCTGGAACGCGCTTGCGCGGGCAACGGCATGACGGTGGCGCGCTACCAGCCGTACGCGCCACCTCCCGCCGACCTGCTCGCCGAGCGGGAGTTGCTGGTGCTCGTCGACGATGCGCACGAGCTGGATCCCGCCGAACTGGCCACGCTGTCCCGGCTGGCCGCGGACGCGCGCGTGGGGATCGTGCTCGCCGCGCGCCCGATGCCACGGCCCGACGGGCTAGACGCGTTGCTCGGCAGGCTACGCGGGCAGATCGTGTTGCGACCCTTCGACGTAGGGCAAGTCCACTCGTGCCTGCGTGCCGCTGGCGCCACCGCAGTATCGCGCGAGCTGGCGCGCACTGTCCAGCGGTGCACCGGCGGTGTTCCCGGGTTCGTGGCCGAGATCGCCCGCGCGACATCCGGGGACGCTTCCGGACACCCGGCGCAGCCCGCTGACGGGGACGCGTGTGCGGCGTGCGTGGCACCGGTGTACCACGAGCTGCAGCAGGCCCGCGCGGATACGATGACCGTGCTGCTCGCCGCCGAAGCCGGGGCCAGCCTGGATCTGGAGCTGCTCGCCGAGCTGCTCGATACCGGGCAGGACGATGTCGCGGCGGTGCTCGAAACCGCCCGAGCGACAGGCCTGTTCGACGCCGACGGTGCGCTGCTGCAGGTCGGTGCCCACGCGCTGCGTTCCTTCGTGCCCGCCGAACGCAGGGACGCCATGCGGCAGCGGATCGTCGAGCTGCGGATGCGGGACAGGCAGCCGGTGCTGCCGACGGTGCTGCCCTGGATGGACAGCGGGCACACCGGGAGCGGCTTCGCCCCGGCGTTCACCACCGCGGCCGAGGAGGTGATGGGGCAGGACCCCGCGCTCGCGGCCAGGCTTTTCGATGCCGCCGTGCGTGCTGGGCGCCCGCTGCCGTCGGTCGCGAGCCGGTGGGCGGAGGCCGCCGCCCGTTCCGGTGAGATGGACACCGCGCTGCGGCTCGCCGACCACGCGATCGCCTCCGAACAGGCGCACGCCAGGGATGAAGGTGCCCAGATCGCGGCGATCGCCCACGCGCACCGGGGCCAGCTGGCACGCAGCGCCGAGGTCGCCCGCTGGGCAGGCACGGGCTACGCGGCGGTGTGGGCGGCCATCGCCGACACCGCGACCGGAGGGCTCGCCGATGCCGAACGGGAGCTGCACGGCGCCAACGGGAGGGCGCAGGCCCCCACGCTGCGGCTCGGCGCTGCTGCCTCGCTTGCGCGGGGGATCGTGGATTCGGTGAGCCGCCCCGCGGACAGTGTGCTGTCCACACTGGTCACTGCTGCCGATGAGCTGGAGCCGGCTGGGCGTGACATGCTGCTGGCGGATAGCCCAGCCGCGTTGGCCGCGATCGCCGCGATGCACACCGCAGACCTCGACCTCGCCGAGACCGTGTTGGAGCGCGCTCTCGCCACGGGCGCCGGAGGTGCCACCCTGCGCCCCAGGCAACACCTGCTCCACGCGTGGGCAGCGCTGCTGCGCGGGGACACGGGGGTCGCCGCGGAGCGCAAGGCAGCCGTGGCGCGCCCGCTGGCACCGAGGGACGAGTTGTTCGCGGTCGCGCTCGACGTCGGCATCGCGCGCAGGGAACGGGACCGCGGGGCGTTGAGCGAGGCCTGGACCCGTGCGAGTACCACCGTGATCCGGCTTCCCTCGGACCTGTTCACGCTGCTGCCGCTCGGCGAGCTCGTGGTGGCTGCGGCCAGGCTGGGCGAGCCCGAGCGGGTCGGCGGTCCGCTGCGGCGTTCGCTCGAGCTGCTGCGCGAGCTCGGTGAGCCGCCGCTGTGGTCCGGCCAGCTGCACTGGTCCCGGCTGCACGCCGCACTGGTGACCGACGACAGCGGCCGGGCATCCGCGTGCGCGGCAGCGCTGGCCACCTGCGCCGAACGGGAGCCGCGGCTCGCGCCGCTCGGTGTGGCTGCGCGCTGCTGGCTCGGCACGATGACCGGCGATATCGACGTCGCCGCCGTCGAGAATGCAGCGGACGGGCTGGCGGGTGCCGGGTTGCGGTGGGAAGCGTCGCGGCTGGCCGGGCAGGCGGCGATCCGCGTAGCCGACCGCGCGGACATGCGGCGGTTGCTCAACCGTGCCAGGGCGTGGCACGAGCACGGCGGGACGGGGCCGCCTGCCGACGGCGCAGGCGCGGCAGCCCCTGCTGGCGCCGGTGCGTTGAGTGCCAGGGAACGAGAGGTGGCCGAGCTGGTCGTTGCGGGCATGACGTACAAGCAGGTCGGTGCCCGGCTGTTCATCTCGGCCAAGACCGTCGAGCATCACGTGGCCAGGATGCGCCAGCGTCTCGGGTGCACCAGCCGCGCCGAGCTGCTGTCGCAGCTGAGCACGCTGCTCGGGCGGTGAGCCTGCGGGGTGAGCGCGGTGCCGGTACCCGATGATCCGAATCTTCTTCACATCGCGCTCGTTGAGAAGGCCACGGTAGCGAGGTGATAAGGAGATCCGCCGATGCTCAGCGTGTTCAGCCGTTTCAGCTTGCTCAGCCTGGTCACGGCGCTCGTGCTGACCGCTGTCACCGCCGGTACGGCGGCTGCGAGCGCGGGTGCCCACGAGCCCGACGACGTGTGCATCCCTGGCGTTCCCGAGACCGACCCGCTCGATGCGGGCCCGGTGGAGATCTGCATGAGCGTGTTCCAACCGGCGGATGCGGCGGGGAACAACCGGGTTCCGGTGCTGCTGCACAGCCACGGCTGGGGCGGCAGTCGCACGTCCTCACCCGGCTCGTTCCAGCGCTACCTCGACGCGGGGTTCGGCGTCGTCAGCTTCGACCAGCGTGGCTTTGGGGACAGCGGCGGTAAGGCGCACGTGCAGGATCCGGAGTTCGAGGGGCAGGACGTCATCGCCGTCATCGACTACATCGCCGGGTTGGACTGGGTCGAGCGCAAGGGGCCGGACGATCCGGTCCTCGGCGCGATCGGTGGCTCCTACGGCGGCGGCTTCCAGCTCGCCGGGGCGTTCACCGAGATCGCGCGGACCGGGGACACCCGCTTCGACGCGCTCGCCCCGCAGATCACCTGGCACTCGCTGCCAGAGAGCCTCGCACCGCAGGAGGTGGTACGCAGCAGCTGGACCAGCCTGCTCTACGCCGCGGGCGCGGGCGCGCACACCTCGACCGTGCACGCCGGTTTCGCCGAAGGAGTGGCCACAGGCGACTGGCCAGCCACGATGGACGAGTTCTTCCGAGAGAACGGCCCCGAGTTCCACGTCGAGCAAGGCAGGAAGCTGGACATCCCGGTGCTGCTGCGGCAGGGGACCAGCGACAACCTGTTCGCGCTGGACCAGGCGATCAAGAACTTCGACCGGGCGCTCACCGGCAAGGCGCGGCGCGACAGCCTCCTCGTCGGCTACAACGGTGGCCACGCATTGCCGAACGCGCTGCCTGCCGGGGACGCCGTGGCAGGCGACGCCTGCTCCGAGCGGCTCGCCGGTAGCTACCAGGAGCTGGAGCTGCGGTTCTTCGCCGAACACCTGCAGGGTGCGCCTCCCGAGCTGGACGGGCGCGGGCAGTACCACCTCATGACCGCCCATGGCGATTGCCTGACGGTCGATTCGGTCGCGCCAACCGAGGACTACACGTTGCCCGACATCACTACCACCACGGCAGCGGGCGTGCCGCGTGCCGTGCCGATCGCCGAGGGCCCGCTCACGATCGCGGGTACCCCGTACCTGGACGGCGTCGTGACCGCGCTGGGGTTGGACAGCAGGGCGTTTCTCGCGCTGAGCGTCGGCACCACACCGGCCGACGCCCGGGTGATCCAGAACAACATGCTCCCGCACCGGGAGGAAAGCCTCAACCTCGGCGCGCAGCGGAGTATCGAGCTCCCCTCGGTGGCCGTGCGGGTGCCGGAAGGTGAGTCGCTGTTCCTGACCGTGAGCCCGGTGTCGGACATGTTCGCGCTGCACGGCAGCCGGACGCCGGGTGGCATGCAGCTGACCGACCTCACGGTTCGGCTGCCGGTGCCACAACGAACGGGGTGATCCCGCGAACTCACCCGATCGTGGTCGCTCGCGCTGCCGCGCGCCGTCATGCCGTCGCGATCCACCCGTCTCACCGGCACGTCACCTACGACGCAGCCAGGACGGGAGTGGTCAACCGTGTCCGCCGAGCATCCGGAAGCAGCCGCGCTGACGAGCCGCGATCGCGCCATCCTGCTCGCGGTCCGGGCCGGGCGAGCCGAACTGACCTGCAGCGCGGAACCCGACCTGTTCATCGACGGGTTGTGCTTCTGTGACCAGGGAGCAGCGCACCGGCTGGTGCACGACGGGTTGATCGTGGGCGCCGCGCAGGGAGCACCGGGTGCCCGGGTCCCCGCCACGTTGACAGCACGGGGAAGTGCCATCGCCTCGGGTGAGGCGGCGGGCACGTGGGCACGGCCAGGCAGCTCCCCGCCCCGTACCGGCCGGAGACGGGCCGCGAAGTGACCGGGCCGGAGCGGGACTGATCAACCGCCTCGCTCGCGCGGCATCGCCCGGCTGCGGGGACCTACCGGCGCTCAGCCCGCGCTCTTGACGGCTTTCTCGATCCGGTCGCCAATGTCGGAGTCGATGTTGCGCCAGTACTCGAAAGCCCGCTGCAGCACGGGCTCGGTGACCCCCTTGCTGAGGTGACCGGCGACATTGGACACCAGCCGTTCCCTGGCGGCGTCGTCCATCACCTCGCGCACGAGCGTGCCCGCCTGGACGAAGTCGTCATCGTCCCTGCGCGGGGTGTAGGCGGCGTGGATCATGTCACCGCTGGTGTACCACCCCGCGGGCTGTCCGGAGCGCGCCGTGTTCGCCTGCGGGCCACCCTTGGAGTTCGGCGCGTACACCGGATCGGAGACGTTGCGGACCCGCATCACGCCGTCCTTGCTGTAGCTGTGCACCGGAACCTTCGCCTCGTTGACCGGGATCTGTTTGTAGTTCACGCCGAGGCGAGCGCGGTGCGCGTCGGCATAGGAGAACAGCCTGGCGAGTAGCATCTTGTCCGGGCTCGGCCCGATTCCCGGGATGAGGTTATTCGGCTCGAACGCCGCCTGCTCGATCTCGGTGTGGTAGTCGGTCGGGTTTTCGTACAGTGTCATCCGGCCGACCTCGTGTAGCGGGTAGTCGCCGTGCGGCCACACCTTGGTGAGATCGAAGGGGTTGAACCGGTAGGTCTCCGCCTCGGCGAAGGGCATGATCTGCACGTACAGCGTCCAGCTCGGATAGTCACCGCGCTCGATCGCCTGGTACAGGTCGCGGGTGTGGTAATCGACGTCGGTACCGGCGAGCCGGTCGGCTTCCTCTTGGGTGAGGAAGTCGATGCCCTGGTCGGTCTTGAAGTGGTACTTCACCCAGAACTTCTCACCATCGGCGTTGACCCACATGTACGTGTGGCTGGAGTAGCCGTTCATGTGCCGCCATGTCCTCGGAATCCCCCTGTCGCCCATCAGCCAGGTGACCTGGTGCGCCGATTCCGGCGACAGCGTCCAGAAGTCCCACTGCATGTCGTGGTCGCGCAGATTGTTGTCGGCGCGGCGTTTCTGGGAGCGGATGAAGTGCTGGAACTTCATCGGATCCCGCACGAAGAAGATCGGTGTGTTGTTACCGACCATGTCGTAGTTCCCCTGTTCCGTGTAGAACTTCACCGCGAAGCCGCGCGGGTCGCGCCACGTGTCCGGGCTGCCGCGTTCGCCTGCCACCGAGGAGAACCGGATCAGCATGTCGGTTTCGGTCCTCGGCTGGAAGACACTCGCCTTGGTATAGGCGCTCACGTCCTGCGTGACGACGAACTTGCCGAACGCGCCGCCGCCCTTGGCGTGCGGTTGACGCTCGGTGATGCGCTCCCGGTTGAAGTTCGCCATCTGCTCGATCAGATAGTTGTCCTGGAGCAGGATCGGCCCGTCCGGTCCGACGGTGAGCGAGTGCTCATCGCTGACGACGGGAATGCCTGCGTCGGTGGTCGTCGGCTTCCGTCCCGTTCCTGTCATCGCCGTGCCTCCTCGTGGTGGGAAGTTCCGCTGATCGGTGACGTGTCCTCCGCCCCGGCGGCGGTGGGATTCGAGCAGTGGAAGCAGCGGCCCCAGAAGACCAGCTCGGCCTCGTCGATCTCGTATCCCTGGGTGTCGTCCGGGAAGATGCAGGGTGCGTTGCCGCGGATGCAGTCGACGTCGCTGATGCGACCGCAGCCCCGGCACACCAGGTGGTGGTGGTTGTCGCCGGTACGGCATTCGAAACGGGCCGGATGGCCTGCCGGCTCGATCCGGCGAACCAGCCCGGCGTCCGAACACGCGCTGAGCACGTCGTAGACCGCCTGGGTCGATACCGACCTGAGGTGATCCCGCACGCCGTTGCCGATTTCGTCGGCGGTGGCGTGTGGGTGCTCGGCAAGCCACTCCAGTATCGCCAGGCGGGGGCCGGTGACCCGTAGCCCCGCCTGGCGCAACCGGTACCGTTCCGATACGCCATCAAGGGGCATACCGTCAGTGCAGTACTTCCCCTGGAAACCGTCAAGCCAGCGCCCTCCTACCGGGTGAGGGTCGTCCGGGTGGTCCGCCGGTGTCGCTGCCGCGCTGCGATGCCACGATGAGTATTGATCATCTTGACCGGGTGACCCGTACCGAGGAGTACGAATGATCTTTATTACCGCGAAGTTCCGCGTGCTGCCCGACCATGCCGACCGTTGGCCGGAGATCGCCGGTGAGTTCACCCGCGCGACGCGGGAGGAACCGGGTTGCTTGTGGTTCGACTGGGCGCGCAGTGTCGAGGATCCCACGGAGTACGTGCTCGTCGAGGCGTTCCGGGACGAAGACGCGGGTGCGGCGCACGTGCAGTCCGAGCACTTCAAGCAGGCACAGCGGACATTGCCGCCCTACCTGGCCGAGACGCCGAGGGTCGTCAACACCACCGTGCCGCAGGACGACTGGTCGCTGCTCGGCGAGATGGCTGTGGATCGGTAGGTCACCCAGCGGGCCATCGCGGGCGCGTGCCTCCCGACACCCTCGCCCCGTCACGTCCCGCTACGGAGGCTTTCGTCTCGCGTTCGCCTCCGGTTCCCCGCTCCGGAACCATCCTTTGTGACCGTTGTTGATATGAGTCGATGTACCGAGTGGGCGGTGTCGGCGGTTGCCCGGCTGCCCGATGGAGGAGTGTCATGCGCAGGTCCGGATCGCTCGTGCTCGCCGTGGTGGTCACGGTGCTGATGTTGACGGCAGGGTTGGTCAGCGCGCCGCCCGAGGGACAGCCACGGTTCGAACCCGCCGCGACGCAGGTCGCAGGCAGCGGGCAGGCGGTGATCGCGCACAGGGGAGCATCCGGCTATCGTCCCGAGCACACGCTGGAGGCCTACGAGCTGGCCGCCAGGATGGGCGCCGACTACCTGGAGCCGGACCTGGTGGCCACCGCGGACGGTGTGCTTGTCGCGCGCCACGAGAACGAGATCGGCCAGACCACCGACGTCGCCGAACGCCCCGAGTTCGCTGACCGCGAGACCACCAAGATCGTCGAGGGCGAGAAGGTGACCGGCTGGTTCACCGAGGACTTCACGCTCGCCGAGCTCAAGACGCTGCGAGCCACGACGCGGCTGCCCGATCTGCGGGAGAACAACACGATCTATGACGGCCGCTACGAGGTGCCGACGTACCAGGAGATCATCGACCTGGCCGCGGAGCTGTCCCGTGAGCTGAACCGCCCGATCGGTACCTACCCGGAAACCAAGCACCCGAGCTACTTCGACTCGATCGGCCTGCCGCTGGAACCGGAGCTGGTCCGGGTGCTGGAACGCAACGGCCTCAACCGGCCCTCGGCTCCGGTGTACGTCCAGTCGTTCGAGGTCGGCAGCCTCAGGAAGCTGAGCGAGCACGTCCGCGTGCCGCTGGTGCAGCTGATCGCCGCCGAGGGAGCGCCGTACGACTTCATCGAATCGGGTGAGGCGCGCACCTACGACGATCTTGTTACCCCTGAGGGGCTCGAGGAGATCGCGGGCTACGCCGACGGTATCGGCCCCGCGAAGGACCGGGTGATCCCGCGTGATGCCGACGGCTACCTCGACCAACCGACATCCCTGGTGGCCGACGCGCACGCCGAGGGCCTCGTGGTGCACCCGTGGACGTTCCGCAACGAGAACGCCTTCCTCCCGGAGGGCTTGCGGACCTCGGACGACGACGCGCGCTACGGGCACGCCCTCGACGAGTACGAGGCCTTCCTCGACACCGGTATCGACGGGATGTTCACCGACCACCCGGACACGGCGGTCGCGGCACGCGACGAGGACCGGTAACGCCGGGATCGAGCCGAAGGGCCCCTCCGGTGCCTATCCGTGTACCCGAGGAGTCCTTCGGCTCGCCCCCACACGGCGTTCAGGCGCCGTCGTAGGCCTCGCGCAGCGTGGCGATATCGATCTTGACCATGCCCAGCATGGCCGTGGTGACCGCCTGCACCTTGTTCGGATCGTCGTCACCGAGCATCTCGTGCAGCACGCTCGGCACGACCTGCCACGACACCCCGTAGCGGTCTTTCAACCAGCCGCACTCGACCTCTTTCCCACCGTCGGTGAGCGCTTCCCAGAGCCGGTCGACCTCGGCCTGGTCCTCGCCGCCCACGTGGAAGGAGATCGCGTCGTTGAAGGTGTGATGCGGGCCGCCGTTCAGCGCCACGAACGACCGGCCGTCCAGCTCGAAGGTCACGGTCAGCACCGATCCCGCTGGCAGCATCCCGCCCTCGCCTGCGTAGGTGGTGTCGGTGATCCGGGAGTTGGCGAAGATGCCGGTGTAGAACTCCGCGGCTTCGACGGCTTCGCTGTCGAACCACAGGAAGGGGGTGATCTTGTCCATGACATGACCTCCGTGGCGTGATGGGTGGTTGCCGGTTCGTTGCGGTAGACCACCCGGCCACCAGAAGGTCATCGACGCGTCCGGCTCCCTTCCGTGGGGCGCCGAAGCCGGTCAGGTCGGGTCAGTTGCGTTGCGCGCTCGTCTGGCCGGAGGTCGTGAACTCGTCGTACTCGCGGTCGAACAGATGCGAGGCACACAGCAACGCGGAGATCACAGCTGCCGCGAGCCCGATACTCACCATCGTGATCCCGGCGAGCTG
Organism: Haloechinothrix sp. LS1_15; assembly: GCF_033042135.1. Lineage (NCBI taxonomy): Bacteria > Bacillati > Actinomycetota > Actinomycetes > Pseudonocardiales > Pseudonocardiaceae > Haloechinothrix > Haloechinothrix sp. LS1_15. The sequence goes on from NZ_WBXM01000019.1 coordinate 23,427, forward strand.
CCCGTGGCCGAGCGTGCCGTACGGCCCCGGTTCGCTGATGAACACCACCACAAGCCCTACGGCTGCGACCAGTAGGGCACTGATACCGGCGGTGATCCGATACACCTTCACGCTGTGTCTGCTCCCCTGCGTGTCGAACGACCCGGTGTGGCTCTCCATCACCCTGAGTGTCGCGATGATCTTGGTTGTGTTACGCACCGGCACACTGATCCCCTGTTCGGGTGACGCTGGCTGTGCGGCATCATGGGGAGTGTGAGGATCGCCGTGCTCTCGGATACCCACGCGCCACGGAAGTGGCGCGCGTGCCCGGAGCGGGTGGCCCCGTATCTGCGGCAGGCCGACCTGATCCTGCACGCGGGTGATGTGTGCACCGCCGATGTGCTCGATGAGCTGGCGGCTTACGCGCCGTTGCATGCCGTGCTCGGCAACAACGACGGCCGTGATGTGGCGCAGTGGGGTGCGCCGCACACGCTGGAGCTCGTCCTCGAAGGGTTGACCATCGGGATGATCCACGACAGCGGTGCTTCCCGCGGGCGGGCCGCGCGGCTGCGCCGCCGGTTCCCGAACGCCGACCTGGTCGTGTTCGGGCACTCGCACATCCCGATGGATCATGCCGAGGACGGCCTGCGGATCTTCAACCCGGGCTCACCGACCGACCGCAGGCGGCAACCGCACGGCACGATCGGCCTGCTCGACATCGCTGGCGGCGAGCTAGAGCAGTCCGGGATCGTGCCGGTGACCTGAGCCCCGCGCCGCGGGCGTCAGCGGTGCGGCGCTGCCGCCTCGGCAAGAGCGGCCTCGTCCTCGGCGCCGAACTGATCCTCGAGCCGTTCGGGAGTGTAATCCACGTCGATCTCGCTCAGGGGGCGGCCGACCGCCGAGGAGATCGCTCCGAGGCGCCTCGACGCATGGTCGGTGGCGTAGTTGACGAGCTCGTCCGGATCGATGTGGACGGCATCGGTGTCGATACGTTCCAGCGCCCACTGGATCTGTGTCAGCGCGTGAGGGGTCAACTCGGACATGACCTCCTCAACCAGCGTCCAGTTGCGCTCGTCCGCGGCCACATGGCGGCGGCAGGTGAACGTTCCCCACGCCATGTGCCTGCGCTCGTCGTCACCGATGAGCTTGATCAACTGCCGCATTCCCGGCAGGACACCGAGTTTCGTGCATACCGTGTTCCAGGCGTGGTAACCGGTCAACGCCAGCGTGCCTTCGATGAGGTGGTTGTACACCACGGACGCCCTTACTTGGTTCGCGGGGCTCGGGTCGGAGTGCAGTGCCCGCAGCGAGTCCGGCAGTACCTCGTAGAACAGCGTGCGGTAGCCGGGATTGTCCTCGACATAGGAGTGGAGATCCGAGGTCAGGCCGACGGCGTCCATCCACATCCGGAAGACCTGGACGTGCTTGGCTTCCTCGAAGCAGAACTGGGCCAGGTACATCTCGTCGGCGAGCCGCCCCTCGGCCGCCATCGCCGCCATGAACGGCTGGATGTCCTCGGTCACCGCCTCCTCGCCAGCGATGAACTGCGCGCAGAGCATGGTCGCCGCATGGCGCTGCGCATCGGACAGCTGCCGCCAGTGCTCGGCATCGGCGCTGAAATCCAGGTCCGCGGGATCCCAGAACTTCCGGTTTCCCTTGGTGAACAGGCGAAGCGGGAACGAGTCCCAGTTCATCCCGCCTTCGCGCAGCGAGCTGAATCCGGTCCGGCTCATCGGTATCCTCCTTGCACGTCCCGGCCGTCCCCCGCCAGCCCCCCGGCTTGATTTACATTAGTGGGTCTTATGTAAAATTATTAGATCGTAACGGTAAGTATGTCAACCTTCCCGTCGGGTTGTTGGCCCGAGCGCACGGGACGGCAGTCGCCGGAAGCCGGGCGAATCGCCGCGAGACGCTGCGCTCGGCCCTGAGGTGGCTTACTGTCAAGGACATGAGTGGGCAGCTTCCCGAGATCACCGAGGTGCCCGACGTCGTCGGACTCGATGCCGAGGAAGCGTGCGCGATCGTGCGCGCGGCAGGGTTGGTGCCGTACGGGCCAGAGTACGCTCCCGCCCCCACCAGCGGGACGGTGATCGGTCAGGCCCCCATCGCCACGGCAGGCGCCGAGCGTGGCGCGGCCGTGTTCCTGTGGGCGGGGCGCGGCGGGCACGCCGAAGAGGTCCCACCCTCGCCCAAGGACGCGAACAAGACACTCGAACCGGCCTGAACCGGCCCGGTGGCCATCTGTCCTTAATGGTCAGCCGGATCCACTATCGCGCAGCCGCGTGCGGAGTACCTTTCCCGTGGGGTTGCGCGGTAGTTCGTCGACCTCGACGAACTCGCGTGGCACCTTGTAACGCGCCAGGTTGTCCTTGACGTAGGCTGCCAGTTCCGCCGCCCCTGGCCACTGCCGGTGCGGCACCACGTATGCCACCAGCCGTTGACCGAACTCCTCGTCGTCGACGCCGATGACCGCGGCGTCGACGATCGCGGAGTGCCGGGTGAGCACGTCCTCCACCTCCTGCGGGTAGACGTTCTCCCCACCCGAAATGATCATGTCGTCGGTCCGGCCCTGCACGTGGAGCCTGCCCGCGGCGTCGAAGTACCCGACATCACCGGTGGTCATCAGCCCGTCGACCATCTCCTTGCCGCCCCCGCCCGCGTAGCCGGAGAACACCAGGGGGCCGCCCACGAAGATGGTTCCCGAACCGCCCTGCGGTACCGGCCTGCCTTCGGCATCGAGTACGCGGACCGGCGTGCCGATGCTCGGCGTGCCGACGGTGCCGGGCGCGGCGCGCAGCTCGGCGGGCGTGGCGATGGTGGCGATGCCGACCTCACTGGAGCCGTAGCCGTTGTAGAGCACCTCGCCGAAGGCGTCCATGAATCGGGTGGCCAGCGCGGGCGGCAGGGGAGCCGCGCCGGACAGTACGGTGTGCAGGCTGGTGCTGTCGTAACGCGCCATGGTCGCCTCGTCGAGGCCGAGGATGCGCTGCAGCATCGCGGGCACCGCGGCGATGCAGGCAACGCGGTGCGCCTGCGTGTCGGCCAGCACGGTCTCCGGGTCGAACCTGCGGCGGAGCACTACGGGTGAGCGCAGGAAGGCCGCCAGCGCCCAGAGCGCGATCCCGAAACCGTGAAACAGCGGAGGTCCGATGAGGACGGGATCGCCCGCGCGCAGCCTGCTGCGCTGTAGCAGGGTGGCCACCGGCCCGAGGGTGGCAAGGGGGTTCGGTTTCCGTGGTGCGCCCTTGGGCGCGCCGGTGGTTCCGGAGGTCAGTAGTGTGATCGGGCGGGACGACACCCGGCGTGCCGGGCGGTACCGGGGGTTCGACGCGACGAGCTCGTCGACGCTCGGCAGGTCGTTGTCCGCGCTGTCCTGCCAGGCGACGATCACGCCAACGCCGAGACCTTCCAGGCGAGGGAGGAACTCCTCGTCGGCCACGATCACGTCGGCGCGCATGCGCTCGCAGACCTGGGCGAGCTGCGGGGCCGAGAAGTCCGTGTTGAGGTAGAGCAACCCGGCGCCCAACCTGCCCGCGGCGAGCGTGGCGATGACGAACCCGCGATGATTGCGGCACATCACGCCGACGCTGCGTATTCGGGACTCCCCGAAGTGGCCCGCCATACCGGTCGCGAGACGGGCTCCCGCCTCGTCGATCCCGGCGTAATCGAGGCTTCCCCTGTCGTCGATGACGGCGGTGGTCTCCGGCCGGTGGGCGGCTGCGACCGCCACGAGGGTCGCGGGCGAGGTCCCGGCCTCGCGAAGCGCCCGCGCCATCCGGGGCAGCGCGGCCGGTCGGGCCTGACCTGCCAGTCCCGATCCCGCCAGCACCCGCGCGCCGTGCCAGAGCAGGGATGCGGTGTCGCGTGCCGCGTTCATGGCCGGATCTCCCTGGTGTCCTGTGTGGTCGTAGCCCCGTGACTGTCCCGGTACATGCCTGCGACGATGCGCTCCCATGGGTGACGCGCGGCGCTGAAGACCACCTCCGCTGCGTCCGCCCACCAGGGACTGATCTTGGCGGGCCTGCTGACGATCGCACGGCACACGATCCCGGCTGCCTCGTCGGCCGACAGGCCGGGGAGGTTGTCGAATATCGCCGTCGGGGCGCTCATCCGGGTGCGGATCAGTGCCATGTAGACCGAGGAAGCCGTGACGCCGTCGGCCGCGGCTTCGGCGGCCGTGCTGCGGAAGAACACGTCGAAGGCGCTCTTCGATGCCTGGTAGGCGGCCCAACGCGGGCCGGGTGGGATGCGGACGCCGATGGTGGAGATGTTCACCAGGTGCCCGCTACCGCGTTCGCGCATCGCGGGCAGCAGCGCGAGCATGAGCCGGACCGGGCCGAGGTAGTTCACCCCGATGGTGCGCTCGAAGTCGCCGAAGCGTCCGGTCGAGTCCGCGATCGAGCGCCTTATGGACTTTCCCGCGTTGTTCACCAGCACGTCGACCGGCCCGTGCCGGTCGATGATGTCGGCGGCGACGGGTTCCACGGCGGCCGGATCCGACAGGTCGACGGGGTAGGGATGGGCGAAGCCCCCTGCTTCGCGCACGGCGCGCGCGGTCTCTTCCAACGCGTGCTCGGTGCGCGCGAGCAGCACCACGGTGGCTCCCGCGGCGCCGAGCCTGCGCGCGGTCGCCGCGCCCAGACCGTACGAGGCACCGGTGACCAGGACCGTCTTGCCTGCGACCGCGGCGCGCAGCTCGGCTGCCGTGACGTCGGCATGCGGGTTCACCAGCCATGCCGCCGCCCGCGAGCGCGCCAGCCGGGCCACGGTGCGGTTCCTCGGGGCATGCGCGAGGGCGCGTGCGAGGCCGGCCATCGCCTCCTCCTTCGCCTCGTCCTGCGGGCGGTCCGGCACCCGAAGCAGTACCGATGCTATTTGAGTACCAGCGATATTTGGATAATGTCAATGTTAAAATTTCCGCTATGCCCCGCATGACCAGGTACGAGCAGCGCGCCCGCAACCGCGGGCTGCTGCTCGCTGCCGCGCGCGAGCGCTTCCTGCGGGACGGGTACCTGAATACCTCCATCGCCACGGTGGCAGCGGATGCCGGTTTCTCTACGGGGGTGGTCTACTCCAATTTCGGCAGCAAAGCCGAGCTGGCCTTGTTGGTGCTGCGCCGGATACAGGCCGAGCGGCTCGACGAGCTCGCGGTCCTGCTTGACGGCGACCGCCTGCTCGAAGCCAAACTCGACGCGCTGCGCGGGTGGGCCGAGCGCGCGATGAACTCGGGGTGGCCCCGATTCGAGCTCGAGTTCGCGCTGGAGGCCAGGGCCGACGCACGGCTGATCACGGCGGAGGCGCAGCGGCAGCGCTCGGCCGTCGAGCTCATCGCCGACGCGCTGGCCGCCCAAGTGCCGGGGGCGGATCCGGCAGGAGCCTGGTCACGCGCGATGGCCACGTCGGTGGTCGACGTGGCCATCGGGGTGGCCGTCCGGCGGTTGATCGATCCGGACACCACGGTCGACAGTCTCATCGAACTCGTGCGTGCCGCGCTGACCGAGCCTGGCACGGCTGTAACGCGCAGCCAACATCCTGGCTACGCGCCGGTGATTTCCATGGACTCACCCTCAAGGGGGAACTAGCATCTCCTGCCGTGAGCGTACGGCGGCGAGACTTCCTGGGAGTCATGACAGCGGCGGTCGCCGCGACAAGCCTGCCCGGTGTCGCGTCCGCGAACACCGGACGTGGCGGGCACGCGGCCGCCAGGTCGGCGGCCGCGCTCACCACACTGGCACGGACCCTCGGCCCCGGCAGCGTGGTCCGCCCCGGCAGGATCGCCGACTACCGCGAGATCACCACCCGGGACGGTGAGCCGCACCTGGTGCGCGCGGAGTTGGCCGATCCGCATCCGGGCAGGCACGGCAGGCGGCGGGGCTTGTTGTCCTTCGTCCACCTCACCGACCAGCACGTGATCGACGTGCAGTCGACGACACGGGTCGAGTTCCTCGACCGCTATGCCGACGGGGAGTGCGGAGAGGTGTTCCCGTTCTCCTCGGCTCACCGGCCACAGGAAGCGGCATGCGGGCGCATCGCCGAGGCCATGCTGCGCAGGGTCCGGGAGATCGGGGTCTCGCCGGTGACGGGCACACCGTTGCAGGCAGCGATTTGTACCGGGGACAACACCGACAACCAGCAGGGAAACGAGCTGGGGATCTTTCTCGACCTGATGGACGGGACCGACCTGACCGGGCGCAAGATCGCCGTGCAGTCCGGTGACGCCGACCGGTACGAGGGCGTGCAGGCCTCCGGCGATCGGGGTTACTGGCACCCCGACCCCGACGTGACCGCGGCGCCGGATCAGTACAAGGAGCTGTTCGGCTTTCCCGACGCGCCCGGCTGGCTGGAGAAAGCGGTCGCACCGTTCGCCGCAACAGGAGCGGGCATGCCGTGGTTCTCCTGTTACGGCAATCACGACGGGCTGGCACAAGGCAACTCGCCGGTGCTGCCGCCGTACCGGGTGGTCGCCGAGCGGGGGCTCAAGGTGGTCGGCACGCCGCTGCACGCGACCTGTAACAGCTTCACCGAACCGTCGGCCGCGCTGGACCAGCTCACCGTGCCGGGAGCGCCCGCGATGCGGGTCACCGCCGATGCGCAGCGGCAGTACGTGAGCAAGCTCGAGTGGATCCGGGCGCATCTGGAGTCCCCTGGCGCGCCGCGCGGGCACGGGTTCACCGAGGAGAACATCGCGAGCAACACCGCCTACTACGCGCGCAATGTGGGCGGGGTGCGCTGGATCGTGCTGGACACCGTCAACCCGGGCGGGCTGGCGACCGGGTCGATCGGCAGGCGGCAGCTCGCCTGGCTCGACGAGCGGCTCAGCGAAGCCGACCGGCAGGAGGTCATGGTGATGCTGTTCAGCCATCACGGGCCGCGCTCGCTGGATAACCCGGTGCAGACTCCCGATCCGTTCCTCGGCCCCGAGGGCAACGACCTGCCGCGTCACAATGCCGACGCGGTGCTCGATGTGGTCGCGGCGCATCCCAGCGTGATCGCTTGGGTCAACGGACACACGCACGACAACATCATCACCTCGCGTGAGGGCCCGTTCTGGGACATCGGTACCGCGGCGCACATCGACTGGCCTTCGCAAGCGCGGTTGATCGACGTGCTCGACAACCGCGACGGTACGGTCTCACTGTTCACCACGCTTGTCGACCACGCCGATGACGAGGTGGCCTCGTTTGCGCGCGAGTTGATGGCCAACGACCCCCAGAAGGGCTTCGACACCGGCATCGGCGCGGACATCGACCGCAACACCGAGCTGGTGCTGCCGCATCCTTTTCGCGCGGGCTAAGGATCCCCCGCCGCTGGCACGGCCTTGTCGCTCCACCGGGTGACGAACCGGGGGTGTGCGGCACTCGTCTCGAATCGATCCGTCTTCAGGACTACTCAACGAGCGCGCCACCACCCACAATGAGAGTGAGGTGGTGCAGATGGCCAGCCGTACCGACAGTCGCGCCCAGCACACCGGACACCCGTGGCACACGGGCAGGCAGCTCGCGCTGTGGTTGATTTGCCTGGTGTACCTTGCCCTGCTGCTCGCCGGCCTGTTCGCCGCTGACGGCACGCTCGGCGGGTGGAACCCGGACGCCACGGTAGGCGTGTTCACCGCGAGTGCGGGGCTGAACTTCTTATACGGGGGCGTGGTCGCCTTCGGTATCGCCGCCGCCGTCGCGCCACCGGTCGATGCCCAGTTCTACGGGTGGGTACTGTTCATCATCTTCACCGGGTTGACCGCCTACGGTGCCGCTTCGGTGATCACGCAGAACGAGGGCGACATCCTCAACATCGGCTGGGCCAACGTCGTGTTGTACGCGCTGACCGCCCTGGCAGGGTTCCTGCTCGGTGCAGGCGGTCTGCGAGGGTTGCGCAAGATACGTGCTTCGTACTCGCCGATGGAAGGCCTCGAGTAGCGGTCGGTTGAACAGCGGACCGTGACGCAGGGAGTGTGGTGGTGTGGCCCCGCTGGTCGGGGTGAGCCGGAACCGGCAACGACGCGAGACAGAGCATGGTGGGTTGTGACGGTGAGTGACAATCTCCGGGACGCCACGGTCGGCTCGCGCGACGACATCGAGCTGCGGGTCGGGGCGCGGCCGGAGCACCTGCCGTTGGTGCGGGCTGTGGCGACGAACATCGCGATGCGTGTCGATTTCGACCTGGACGCGATCTCGGATCTGGAGATGGCCCTCGACGAGGCGTGCGCGACGCTGACGGATCGCGCGACTCCGGGCGCGGAGCTGGTGTGCCGGTTCGCCGTCGGAGCCGACGAGATCGCCGTCGCCGTCACCGTGCCCACGGCCGATCCCGCCCCACCGGAAGCCTCGTCGGTGGGATGGCGGGTGCTGAACACGCTCGCGGACAGCGTCACCACCGTGGTGGAGCCGGGTGACCGGCACACCGCGGACGCTACGGGCGTCTCCGAGCATCTGATGCGTATCCAGCTATCCAAACGGAGGTCTCTGACAATGGGGTGAACGTTCCGGTGGTCACCACGAACCGGCACCACGCGCACGAATACGACCATCTCGCGCCGCTGTTCGACGAGCTTGTCGGGCTGGCCGCCGACGATCCCCGGCGTGCGGAGATCCGGAAGCGGCTGGTCACCGGCTACCTTCCGGTCGCCGAACACGTCGCGCAGCGGTTCTCCGGGCGGGGTAGCTCGCGGGAGGACCTCCAACAGGTCGCCACCGTCGGGTTGATCAATGCGATCGACCGGTTCGATCCGGCGAGGGGCGCGGACTTCCTTTCCTATGCCGTACCGACCGTGATGGGTGAGGTGCGCAGGTATTTCCGGGATAGCAGCTGGTCGCTGCGGGTGCCGAGGCGGTTGAAAGAGCTGCATCGTGACGTGGCAGAGGCGGGCAGCACGCTCGCCCAGCGGATCGGCAGGGCGCCCACCCCGACCGAGATCGCCCGTCACCTCGACCTCAGCAGGGAAGAGGTATGCCGGGCGTTGGATGTGGCACGCGCGAATCACCCGATCTCCCTCGACGAGCCGCCTTCCGGTGCGGATGGTGACAGGACGCTGGCCGAAGCGGTCGGTGACGAGGACGGCGGGATCGACAGTGTCGAACACCAGCAAGCCCTTCAGCCGTTGCTCCGGCAGTTGCCGGTGCGTGAGCGCCGCATCTTGGGGCTACGTTTCGTCGACAACCTGACGCAGACCCAGATCGCCGAGCGCGTCGGCCTGTCCCAGATGCACGTATCGCGGTTGCTCGGCCGGTCACTGGCATGGCTTCGGGAAGGCCTACGGGAGACGGAGCAGCGACCGCGCGGTGGGAATGGAGCCCAGTGACATGGTGGGTACGTGGGACGACGACGGCGGTGCGTTGCCCGCGCACACCGACATCGTGGTGATCGGCAGTGGCTTCTCCGGGCTCGGTACGGCTATCCGACTGAAGCGCGCGGGCTGGTCGGACTTCGTGGTGCTGGAACGCAACCCCGGCCTGGGCGGTACCTGGCACGACAACACCTACCCCAACTGCGGTTGTGATGTCCCATCCCATCTGTATTCGTTCTCGTTCGCGCCGAAACCGGACTGGAGCCGCACCTATTCCGGCCAGCCCGAGATCCGGCGGTACCTGGCGGCGTGTGCCGAGCGGTTCGGCATCGTCGACCACATCCGGTTCGGCTGCGAGGTGCACTCGGCGTCCTGGGATGACAGGCGCGGCGCGTGGCGCGTGGTCACCGGCAGCGGGACGGTGGTGGCGCGGGTACTGATCGCGGGAATGGGGCCGCTGAGCGAGCCACGGTACCCGTCTATACCCGGCCTGGACCGGTTCCGTGGCACCATCTTCCATTCCGCCCGCTGGAACCACGAGCACGACCTGCGCGGCGAGCAGGTGGCCTCGATCGGCACCGGTGCGTCCGCGATCCAGTACGTACCCGCGATCGCGCCAGAGGTCGATCAACTGTACGTCTTCCAGCGCACCGCGCCGTGGGTCGTGCCGCACACCGACCGCCGGATCAACGGGTTCGAGCAGCGAGTGTTCCGGAACATCCCGCTGCTGCAACGCCTCGTGAGAGCTGGGGTCTATATCGGGCGTGAAGCTCTCGTTCCCGGCTTCGTGAAGGAACCACGCCTGATGCACGCGCTCGAGTGGGTGGCTTCGCACCACATGCGCCGCCAGCTGCGCGACCCTGAGCTGCGCCGTAAGGCCACGCCCGACTACACGATCGGATGCAAGCGGATCCTGCCATCGAATGACTGGTACCCCACGCTGCAGCGCCCGAACGTGGAGTTGGTCACCGATCCGGTCGCCGAGATCCGGCCGCGCTCGATCGTGACCGGCGATGGCACGGAACGCGCGGTGGACACGATCATCTTCGGTACCGGTTTCCACGTCACCGACATGCCCGCGGCACGACGGCTGTACGGCAGGCACGGTATGCGCCTCGACGCGGCATTCCGTGGCGGGCCGCGCGCCTATCTCGGCACCACCGTTGCCGGTTTCCCGAACCTGTTCCTGCTGCTCGGCCCGAACACCGGGCTGGGACACAGCTCGATGGTGTACATGATCGAATCCCAGATCGACCATGTGCTGGCCGCGCTCGAAGCCATCCACCGGCGCGGTGCCCACACGATCGAGGTGCGTGGCCAGGTACAGGACACCTTCAACAGGTGGGTCGACGAGGCGATGGTGGCAACGGTGTGGCAGACCGGGTGCGCCAGCTGGTATCTGGATGCCACCGGCCGCAATCCCACGCTGTGGCCCGACTGGACGTGGCGCTACCGGCGCAGTGCCAGGCGCTTCGACCCTGCCGACTACGAACTGACCATCCGTTCGCCTGCCGCGTCACCGGTGGCAGCCGGTGACGCCGCCGAGTGACGGCCCCGCGAGCAGGCACGCCGCAGGGCCTCTCGCACGGTCGGGTAGTGCCGCAGCTGGCAGGCGGGTTCGGCGGCGCGCAGCGCCCTGTCCACCGAGCGTGCCCCGCCGACCAGGCAGAACGTGCCACCACGCGCCCGCATCCGCTGGTCGGCCTCCAGCGCGAGCCGCAGCGCCGCGACGCCGACGAACCGGGTGCGGGAGACGTCGAGTGCCACGAGATCGAGCGCGCACGACAGTCGAGGCGTGAGCATCTCCGCCAGCCGCGGGACGGTTTCCGCGTCGAGTACGCCGGTCGCGGTGATCACGGCGGCATCCGGTGTCGGGTGCTCCAGCGAAAGGTCGACCGTGTCGCCACGCATGCGATGCTCCTCCCTCGTCTCGGGTGAGCTGCACACTCCCGTCTGTACTACGGCAGGCCCGCCGGATCAACCGCCACCCCGACACCGCTCTCAGGCCGTACCCGGGGTGGCCGAGCCCGTGGCGGCAGGCCGATCCGCGCCGTAATCGGGCAGGTCGCCGTTGTCCCCGTCGTCGACGCCGTCCGGGCAGCCGGTAGCCAGCACCCCGATCGCCGCGGCCGTGATCGCCACCTTGGCGACCGACCGTGATCGCGGGCCCGCTACGTGCGTCCTGTTCCGTGTCGTGATCTCGGTGTCGGTCATGGTGCCGGGATTACCCGTAAGGCGGCGCCGGTAAACCGGTGGTCCTGGGAACGGCCGCGGGAGTGGTCGACCGGGGGTGATGTGCGGTACTCAGGAAGGTGAGGCCGTACTCGAGCCGGGTGTGCACCCGCCGGGCGGCGGGGCCGGAGCTAGGGGGTGGAGATGACCGCCACCGTCACGTTAGGGCGAATCGCGGGTATTCGCGTCGGTGTGCACTGGAGCGTGCTCGGTATCGTGGCGATCCTCGCGGGTCTCGGCATCGCGCGCTGGCCCGACGCGATTCCCGGCCAGCCAACCGCCGCGTATGTCGTCGCCGCGCTCGCCGGTGCCGCGCTGTTCCTGGCTTCGCTGCTGGCGCATGAGCTGGCTCATGCTCTCGTGGCACGCCGTCACGGGATCCCGGTCGATGGCATCACGCTGTGGTTGCTCGGTGGTGTGGCACGGCTTCGCGGCGAGGCGTCCACCCCTGCCGCGGAGTTTCGCATCGCGGCTGTCGGCCCGCTGGCCAGCGTGGTGGTCGCCGCGGTGTGTGGCGTGCTGGCGTGGGTCTCGGTGCTGGTCGCCCTTCCGCCGCTGGTGTTCGCGGTGCTGGCGTTCCTGTCACTGATCAACGTTGTGCTCGCGCTGTTCAACCTGGTACCGGCCGCCCCGTTGGACGGTGGCAGGATCCTGCGGTCGCTGTTGTGGGCGTGGCGTGGTGACCGGTACCGCGCCGCGGTGGCCAGCGCGCGGGCGGGTAAGGTCTTCGGGCTGGCGCTGATCGCGCTCGGCGGCGTGTGGCTGCTCGCGGCCGCGGGGGCCAACGGCATCTGGTGGATCCTGATCGGCCTGTTCATCGTGCTGGTGGCCAGCGTGGAGGAGCACCAGGCGCGGACGTTCGCGGCGCTGTCCGGGCTGCGGGTGCGGGATGCGATGACGCCGAACCCGGAGCGGGTCGACGGTGCGACCAGCTTGGCGGCCTTCGTCGACGACCTCGCGCCCACGCGGAAGCACTCGGCGTACCCGGTGGTGGACCCGACGGGAAGGCCACTCGGGTTGATGACACTCGATCGTGTAGGAAGTGTGCGCCGGGAACGCTGGCCCAGCACGCCGCTCGACGCGGTGGCTCATGCCATGACCGCGGTACCGACCGTCGGTCCCGACGATGAGCTGGCCGAGGTGCTGCCCCGGTTGCAGGATGGCCGCACGGATGGGCGAGGGCTGGTCGTCGAGGGCGGTGGTCTCGTCGGAATCATCACCCCGAGCGACATCAGCCGCATCGCTACCCTCCGTGGACTCAGCCGGTCGAAGTCAGCAGGGCTGTTCACCGGCCGAGGGGCTGGGTGGCCCTGAGGGCGGTTCGCCCCAGGCCACCGCCGACGTCGGGCGCTGCGGAGGTGGGTGCGATGACCGAAGTGTTGATCAGTACGCCGGATGCGCAGCTCGCCGGGGATCTGGTCGTGCCGGATGGCGCTGTGGGCGTCGTGGCCTTCGTGCACGGTTCGGGAAGTTCCCGGCACAGCCCCCGCAACACGGCGGTGGCGCGCGGTTTGCAGCAGCACGGACTGGCGACGCTGCTGTTCGACCTGCTGAGCGCCGAGGAGGAACGAGCTGACGCGCACACCGGGCACTACCGGTTCGACGTCGGGCTGCTCACTACCCGCCTGCGCACCGTCGTCGACCGGGTCGCCGAGTACGAGCACACCAGGGAGCTGCCGGTCGGCCTGTTCGGCGCGAGTACCGGTGCGGCCGTCGCGCTCCGGGTCGCCGCGGAACGTCCCGAGCTGATCGCTGCTGTGGTCTCGCGCGGCGGCAGGCCGGACCTCGCGGGCAGGCCCGCGCGACGGGTGCGAGCGCCTACGCTGCTGATCGTCGGCGGCAGGGATGAGCACGTCCTGGAGCTCAACCGCACGGTGCTGGCGGATCTCACTGGTGTGAGTGAGCTGCATGTGGTGCCGGGAGCGACCCATCTGTTCCCCGAGCCGGGCGCGCTCGACGAGGTCACCGAGCGGGCGGCAGCCTGGTTTTGCACCCACCTGACCGGATGAATGCGGCTGTGCACCGGGCTACCGGTCGCCAGGATCGAGGCGAACGTCCGCGTTCCCTGCCGGGGCGTCGACCTCGTAGGTGAGCTCGTTGGCCTGCGCGAGGCCACGGTCAACGACCTGTGACTCCTGCTCGTTCAGCCGGGAGCGCAGCTCCGGCCCCGCCGCGCGCACCAGGACGATCAGCCGCTTGGCGATGCCGCGCGCCTGGGTGAGCCGGATGCGTTCGGCCTCCAGCGTCCGCAGCGACTCGGTGATGAGCTTGCGGTAGCGGTGGTTCAGCTCGGCGTGCTCGTCGAGCAGCCGCAGGAGCTGAGCCATCGGCGCGACGTTCGCCGTGGCCACCTGTTCCGGGTGCTGATCGGTCACTCAACGAGCATACGAGCTACACACAGGTGGACGGCACGTTGTCGGGGCCTGGCGGGCGTACGGATACTGGGTGGTGCAGGGTGATCAGGTGCGATCGCCGGTGTTCGCCAATGAGCCGGATGATCCCGTATAGCCTCGCTGCGCGGGGCTGCTACGCGCGTGGAAAGGTGCGGACAGGTGAAGGTCAGCGTCGATCCCGATATCTGCGATGCCCGCGGTCAGTGCAACATTGTGGACAGCGAGCTGTTCACCCTCGACGAGGACGGGTTCAGCGACATCGGGCAGGGAAAGCCGGTGCCTGCGGGCAAGGAAGCCGCCGCCGAGCAGGGCGTGGAGATCTGCCCGGTGCAGGCGCTGAGCCTCGAGGAGTGATGAGTGAGCACACCCCAGCCACCGCGATTTGATCCGTACCGGCCACCGGAGGCCGCCGCGCGTGCGGGCGGGCCGCTGCTCGCTCCCGCCGACGAGCCCGAGCCGCGTGGGCGGCGTGCCGGGTGGACGATGCTTGCGGTCTTCCTCGGCGCGGAGGTCGTTTTCGTTCTGGCCTCGGTGCTGGTGGTGCTGCCGTTCGCGGTGGCGGGGTTCGGTATCGACGACGACGGGCGGCTGCCGGGTACTGCTCTGGTGGTCGCCGTGACGGTACCGGTGGTGCTGGCGGCACTGGTCGTGCTGGCTGGTGTCGCGCTGTTCGGAGGCGGCGACCGGCTCCGGAGGGTGCGCCGCGAGCTGGCGTGGCACGGCAACTGGCGGCATGTGGGGATCGGGGCCGCGATCGGCGGCGCGGGTCTGGCGCTGACCATGCCAGCCGCGCTGCTGTGGGCCCACATCGTCGGCCTCGACGAGGCCAGTTCGGCGCTCGGTGAGGTCTTCGCCGACCGCACGCTCGGATGGTCCGCCGCGATCGCGGTCTTCCTGGCGGTGTGGCTGGTCGCGCCGCTGTGCGAGGAGATCATGTTCCGCGGTGCGTTGTGGCGCTCGTTGCAGCACTGGGGCTGGAACCGGTGGGTCATCCTGGTGGTGACCACCGTGGCGTTCTCGATCGCGCATTTCGAGTTGCTGCGCAGCCCGTTGCTGCTGGTGATCGCCATACCGATCGGGCTGGCCCGGTTGTTCACCGGCAACCTGGTCGCGGCCGTCGTGGCGCACCAGGTGAACAACCTCTTCCCGGCGGTGAGCCTGCTGCTGACCACCACCGGCGTGGTGGCGGTTTAGGGATGCCGGGTTGTCCAGCGGTTCTCGACGGGGCGGACGCCGGACAGCGGGTGTGCGCGGCCGCTGTGTGGGCGGCCCGCGGGAGAAGCACGGGTGCCCCCGCCCGATGTTGGGCAGGGGCACCGCGGATGGCGGTGTCTACCGCTCGCGCAGCTGTGCGGTGAACGCGCGCCACGCGCTGAACGGCACCTCCAGGGTGCCGCCCTGGCGGTCCTTGGTGTCACGCACACGGGCGCGAGACGGGTCGAGCGCGAGCTCGACGCATGCAGTTTCTCGGGCGCTGTAGCTGGACTTGCACCACATGTCGGTATCAGCGTGTGGGGTCACCGTGTCGTCTCCAATTCTCGAACAGTGGACGCGATGAGCTCGGCCGACTCCTCGGGGCTCATCGCTACCTCACTTCGGAGGATATCCGCTGCCTTACGGTACTCCTCGACGTCGTGGTCGTTGTACACGAAGGCGCTGCTCGCCCAGTGCTCCACATGCACGATGGCGGGGGAGCGCTCGAACTCGTAGAGGATGAACGGCCCGGCGAGACCCGGGTGCATGCCGGATCCCATGGGCACAACCTGCACGGTGACGTTGCGCGGCACGTCAAGCAGGTTGGACAGCTGGTGCACCATCACCTCGCGGCCACCGATGACCTGCCGTAACGCGGGCTCGCCGATGATCGCGTGAAACTGTACGGGATCGCGCCGGGTGAGCACGTCGCGCCGCGCCAGGCGCAGCGTGAGCAAACCCTGATCAGGTCCGATGACCTCCCGCGCGTACTCGGTGGTCTGGAGCAGGCCAGGAACCATCCACGGGACCCACTCGGTCATGGTGGTTGCGGTGCGCTCGCACTCCATGACGCCCTCGAGCTGCTGTGAGGCGCCCGGAATGCCGACAGTGAGCCAGTCGGTCTTGCTGGCATCGCGAGAGAGTTCGAGGATCCGCTCGCGTTCGTCGCCGGACACACCCACCGCGGCAAGGTAGCCGCCCACGTCCTCCGGTCGCGGAACGCGTCGACCGGTCTCCCAGTAGCTGATCGTCGAGTGTTGGATGTTGAGCCGACGAGCGACCTCGCGCACGCTGAGCTTGGAACTCTCGCGTGACTGCCGCAGTGCCGCCGCTAACGCTCGTGCCCTCGGGGTTCCTGTGGTCGCGGTCATGAACCATAGCGTACATTCCGTAGTCAAGTGACTACCACACGAACGGGGGGTTGTGGTGCTGTTCCGCGAACACAGAGTCTGATCGCAACCAATGGTCAGTGACCATATGGTGACGTCGAAACCACCGTACCGGATAGCGAGTGATCATGATCTGGTTTGCGCTTTCCATGCTGGGAATCTTTGCCCTGCCGCTTTTGGCGCTGCTGCCGTGGGAGCGTCTTTCGGGCAGTGTGATGCGGCGGAGATGGCAGCACGATCCGTACGATCCTCGGCCGCGCATGGTGCGTTGCGGTGACGGCTACGAGCTGGATCGGGGGTTGTGATGGTGGCGCTACCGACCTACGGGTGGATGCCGCAGATCCCCGAGGACATCCGGCGCCTGCCCGCGCACTGGGTCGCCCCGGGCACGCCGAAGGAGCGGCTACCCCAAGGCCGAGGCTATCCGTCCGCGTGTGGCCAGGCCTATTGCCTGCCGATCTACGGGTGGGACCGCCTGTCCCGCATCTACGCGCACCAGGCCTGCGCCGACTGCGCCGCCCTGGCACCGTACCCGCCCCGCACCCCCCTCCGCCACGAACCCGGGAGCCTGCCATGAGCTGGTGGCACCGCGCCGACGGCACCAT
>NZ_WBXM01000020.1:0-38322 GCF_033042135.1 Haloechinothrix sp. LS1_15
ATCCAGCGATGCACCAAGCCCGGTGACACCACCCCCCGGATCATGCACTCGACTGGGGGCATCAGTCATGCCGGGCCTGGAGACCAGGAGCCCCTCGATCAAGGAGCCGCGAAAACGGTAACGGGGGGAAACGCACCGATACCCGGGTTGCAGTGGCGTACCGTCGATGTCGCCGGCAGCCCGACACGGTACCTGTGCGGTGGTAGTGGGCCGAGTGTAGTGTTCCTGCACGGCTGGGGACTGACCAACCGCACGTACGGCACCGCGCTCGCACACCTTGTCGCCGGTGGGTTTCGGGTGTACGCACCCACGCTGCCCGGCTTCGGCGACAGCACGCCGCACCAGGCCGGTGAGCTCAGCCTGGCCGGTCATGGGCGCTGGGTCGCCGAGTTCGTCCGCACGGTCGATGGGCCGCCGCCGGTCGCGCTTGTCGGTCACTCGTTCGGTGGCGGTGTGGCCATCCGTGCCGCACACGATCATGAAGGGCTGGTCGGGCGGCTGGTGCTGGTGAACTCGATCGGCGGGTCGGCGTGGACGGAACACAACGGCGTGTTACGGGCAATGCGGGAACGGCCGCTGTGGGACTGGGGCTGCACCTACAGGCCGATCTGTTGCCGATGCGGCAGCTCACCCGAGTGCTTCCGGTCGTACTCCGCGACGGTGTCCCGAACGTGCTGCGTCACCCCGCGAGAATGTGGCGGATGGGGCGCATCGCCCGTACCGCGGACCTGACCGCCGAGCTGCAGCGGTTGAAGAAGCGGCGGCTGCCCGTCGTGATCGTGTGGAGTACGCGTGACGACGTGATTCCCGCGACGTCCGCCGCGTCATTGGCCGCGGCCGCCGGGGATCCTCATTGTGTCACCGTGCCGGGCAATCATTCATGGCTACTCGCGGAACCAGCACGGTTCGGCGAGGTCATCACCAACGTGCTCGCCGCGGCACGCGACCACGTCGTCGGCGACGCTACACCTGTCGCCAACGGGGCATGACGGCCGAGGCGACGGCATCCGCTGACGCTGTGTGACGCCTGGCGGCATCCGTCGAGCTCCCGTCGCCGGGTCCGCGCCTGGCGCGGTGAGGGCGTGGCCATCCCGGCGCGGCACGCTTCGGGGCCTTAGTCCCGTCTACCCGACATCTTCCGACCCTGTTCATCCGCTGCCGTGCCGGTGCAGCCTCACGGAAGCTCATCCCGGAACGAAGGTGGCGGTTCGTCGGCACCGGTGACTGATGCGAGACGGCATGGAGTACCTGAGCGCGCTGGATGCGGCATTTCTCGAGGTCGAGGACGCGGACCCACACGTGTCACTCGCGATCGGGGCCGTGACGGTGCTAGACGGCCCCGCACCCGGTCAGGCCGAGCTCCTGAGCGCGCTCGGCGAGCGACTGGCGGCGGTGCCTCGGTTCGGCCAGCGGGTACGCCGTGCACCGCTGGATGTCATCCGTCCCGCGTGGGCGGATGACCCGGAGTTCGATCTGAGCTATCACGTCCGCCGCGCAGCGCTGCCCGCTCCCGGTGATGACGCAACTTTGTGCTGCTTCGTCGCGCGAGTCATGGAGCAGCGGCTGGATCGTGACCATCCACTGTGGGAATGCTGGATCGTCGAGGGGCTGACGGGTGGCCACTGGGCGGTGGTGATGAAAGTGCATCACTGCCTCGCCGATGGGATCGCGGGACAGCGGCTGTACGACTTCTTCGCGGACCAGGGTCAAGTACAGGAATCCGCACCGGTCATCAGCATGCCGCAGTGCCGAGCACGAGGGCTCCGACATGACATTGTGGACTCGGTAACCAGTGTGGTGAACCTACCCCTCGGGGTAATCCGATCCCTTCCCGACGTCATCAGCGGCGCTCAGCGGCTCGTGACCGGCTTGGTGAGGCCCTCGACACCGACGTCACTGCTCGGCCCGATCGGGCGCGCCCGCCGCTACAGCGTGGCGCGGGTATCGCTCGACGACGCGCGCGAGATCGGCGCGGCATTCGGCGCCACGGTCAACGACGTGGCGCTGGCCGCCGTCACGCGGGCGCTACGGACCCTGCTGATCAACCGGGGTGAACATCCACCCGCCGACGCGGTTCGCGCCATGGTGCCGGTATCCATGCGGCCAGGCGACGCCGGAAGGGTACTCGACAACCGACTGTCCATCATGACCGCCCACCTACCGGTCGAGATCGCTGACCCCGTGCATCGGCTGAACGAGGTACGCGCGCGGCTGAACGCGGTGAAGTCCGGCCATGAGTCCGAGGCCCGTGCGTCCATCATCACCATCGCCGAACGTGCGCCGTCAGCACTGATCTCGTGGCTGGTCAGGTTGATCGGCAGGCTGCCGCAGCGCAGTATCGTCACCCTGGCGACCAACGTGCGTGGACCCGACGTTCCCTTGTCCCTGTTCGGCAGGCCGATCGTGGAGATCTGGCCGATCGCGCCGATCGCGCTGCGGCTGCGGATCGGTGTCGCGATGATGAGCTACCACGACCGACTCACGTTCGGGATCACGGCGGACTACCGCACCGCGCCGGAAACCACCCTGTTGAGCACCGAGATCGAGTCCGGCATCGCCGAGCTGGTTCAGGCGACACGCCTGGTGCTGCGCCGCCCGCGCGGTGAGTCCCACGCACCCACCGGTGACATCGCGACGGGATGAGCCGTCGCGCACGAGCGGGCGCAGCGTGCGAGCACGCCCGAGGTCCGCCTACATCATGTCGCCGCGACGTCGCGCCTGCGGAACGCGACCAACCCCGCGGCGAGCAGCGCCGCGGCGAGCACGGTGAGCCATACCAGCGGCGCCCAGCGAAGGTCCTCGGCCGGGAGCAGCGGCGTGTGGCCGAAGGGAGAGAGGCGGACCACCCAGTCCGGCAGGCCCAGCAGGTCACCGAAGATCACGATCACTCCGGAGTAAGCCACGATCACCCACGCCCACCCGACCGCACGGGAGGACAGACCGAACAGCGCGACCGCTGTCGCTACGGTGAGCCAGATCGCGGGCAGGTACACCAACCCGGCCCTGATCAGCTTCGGCACGATCTCCGGGTCACCGAGGGCCGCCGATGCGCTGAGCCCCAGACCGAGTCCGCCAAGCAGCATGAGCAGGGCACTGCCTGCGAGGGCAACGGCGACGTGGCTACCGAGCCACCGGGTACGGGAGGTCGCCGCAGCCAGCACCGGCTCGACCCGGCCGGTGCCCTCCTCCCCTGCCGGTCGTTGCACCGTCAGGATCGCGAACGCCGCAACAGCCACCGCGATCATCAACACGATGACTCCGAGAAACGACTCGATCATCGTCTGACCACCGATACCCGCGATCCATTCATCGATGGTGGCGAGCTCGGTGATGAAGCGCTCGACCTCACCGGCGAGGGAGCCGTATCCCAGCGCGAACAGGAAGACCCCGGCACTCCACCACAGCACGCTGGCACGGTGCAGACGCGCGGCGAGCCGGAACGGGCCGGACAGCCAGCGGGAGGCCGTGGCCGGCCCGGGACGCGGGCGCCGGAGGGCGGCCGCGAGGTCCCGCCTCGTCGACAGCCAGTACGCGAGCGCCGCCAGCATTACCGTCAGCGCGACCGACAGCAACAGCGGCCACCACCGGTCCGCGACGTACACCCGCGTCTGCTGGGCCCAACCGATCGGCGAGAACCACGACAACCAGCCCCCGCCGACTTCGGCCATGTCCCCGGCGGCCCGTACCAGGTAGGCCCCGGCGAACAACGCACCAGCCAGGCCAGCCGCACCGCGACCGTGCTCGGTGAGCTGCGCGGTGAGCGCGGCGATCGCGGCGAACACCAGACCGATCGAGGCCAGCGACATACCGAACAGCCACGAGCTCGGCCAGGTCGCGCCCTCCATCCCGAGCGACCCCAGTCCGATCGCGATCAGGGCACCGACGGTGAGGCCGGCACCGCCGACCACCACCAGCGCGGCCGTGGCGTGCGCGTGGCGCCCGACCACTCCGGCGCGGACCAGCTCGGCACGGCCCGTCTCCTCCTCGACTCGCGTGTAGCGCGCCACCAGCAGGAAGGCCATCAAGGCCACGAAGATCGCGGTGAAACTGAGATACTCCTGGGCCAGCATCGCGCCGAAGGTGTAGTCGTCGAGGCCGTACCCCGGGCCCGCGAACGCCCGGACTCCCGGGTTGCCGATCAGCGCGGCACGGGCCTGGCGTTCGCTCTCGTCGGCATACACCCCGGGCAGCGCTGCGGCGAACAACACCGTAAACCCCGCGATCGCGCCGATCCAGACGCCCAGCCGGATGCGGTCCCGACGCAGGATGAGGCGGATCAGCGCACCGGTCGCGGCGAGCGGCTCGGCCGGTGAGCGGGTGCCGCGGGCGACGACGTCAGCTGTCATGACCGTCCCCGGTGTTCTCGCCGCCTGCGCGTGCGAGGTCGTCGCCGTAGTGACGCAGCAGCAGCTGTTCGAGGGTGGGCGGATGCGCCACCAGCATGCGCACCCCGAGTGCGCCCAATCGACGCACCACCGTGTCCAAGCTGTCAGCGTCGACGTCGAACCGGACCTGGCCGTCGGTGAGCTCCAGGTCGTGCACGCCCGCCAGCCCGGCCAGGTTCGCAGACGGCTGCGCCGTCTCGGCGGTGATGGTGGTACGGGTCAGGTGGCGCAGCTCGCGAAGCGTTCCGCTCTCGACCACCACGCCCTGGCGGATGATCGAGACCCGATCGGCGAGTACCTCGACCTGCGCCAGGATATGGCTGGAGAGCAGCACGGTCCCGCCGGACGCCCGGAACTCGCGGATGCAGTCCTGGAAGACGGCTTCCATCAGCGGATCGAGCCCGGCGGTGGGCTCGTCGAGCAGCAGCAGCTCGGCATCCGAAGCCAGCGCCGCGACAAGGGCGACCTTCTGCCGGTTGCCCTTGGAGTACGTACGGCCCTTCTTCGTCGGGTCCAGATCGAACCGCTCCAGCAGCATCGCCCTGCGACTCGGGTCCAGGCCACCGGTGAGCCTGCCGAGCAGGTCGATGATCTCGCCGCCGGTGAGGTTCGGCCACAGCTCCACATCGCCAGGAACGTAGGCCAGCCTGCGGTGCAGCGCAACCGCATCGCGCCACGGGTCCCCACCGAGGACCGTCGCGGTACCGGCATCGGCCCGCAGCAAACCGAGCAAGATCCGCAACGTGGTCGTCTTGCCTGCCCCGTTGGGGCCGAGGAAGCCGTGAACCTCACCGGTGGCGACGGTGAGGTCGAGCCCGTCCAAGGCGCGCGTCCGGCCGAACGACTTGGCCAGCCCGGCTACTGAGATCGCGGTCGTCACGGCGCCGAAGCTACGCATCCGCGCCGCACGCAGGTAGTCACCAAGGTCCCTTGTGACAGGGGCGGTAGGACGTCTTTCGGACGGGGAGCGCGGGACCTTGGATCGCGCCGACGCTGCTTCCGCCCGGCCGACAGGTTGGCCATGACCTCACATGACCCCGCCGCTTCGAAGCAACCGGAACATGCACAGCATGTTCCATAGCTCGTCATGGATAGGGCTATATCACGATCGGAATCCGCTGATGGGGTGGCACCCGGCGGGTACGTGGGGGTCGGGGCGCGGCCACGTACCCGCCGGGGTGGGGTGGCCGGGCGCTGCGGGAGGGGAAGGGCCGCGCCCGGCCGGTCTTAGTTCCCGTCCTCCCCGTGGTTGTCGGCGTTGTTGGGGTGGTCGGGGTCGTCGGGGCGGATGATGTGGACTTCGCCGTAGGCTTCGTCGTGGACGACGATGGTGCCGTCGCCTCGGTACCACCAGCTCATGGCAGGCTCCCGGGTTCGTGGCGGATGGGGGTGCGGGGCGGGTAGGGCGCCAGCGCGACGCAGTCGGCGCAGGCCTCGTGCGCGTAGATGCGGGACAGGCGGTCCCACCCATAGATCGGCAGGCAGTACGCCTGACCGCAGGCCGACGGATACCCCCGGCCCTGGTGCAGCTGCTCCTTCGGCGTGCCCGGTGCGATCCAGTGCGCGGGCAGGCGCCGGATATCCTCCGGGATCTGCGGCATCCACCCATAGGTCGGCAGCTGCACCATCACAATCCCCGATCCAGCTCGTAACCGTGGCCGGAACGCACCATGCGCGGCCGCGGATCGTGACGCCATCTCCGGCG
This sequence comes from Haloechinothrix sp. LS1_15, assembly GCF_033042135.1. Classification (NCBI taxonomy): domain Bacteria; kingdom Bacillati; phylum Actinomycetota; class Actinomycetes; order Pseudonocardiales; family Pseudonocardiaceae; genus Haloechinothrix; species Haloechinothrix sp. LS1_15. Next base: position 6,091 of record NZ_WBXM01000020.1, read on the forward strand.
CATCACCTCGTCCCGGATGCGCTGCCACGGCACGAGAACCAGGAGCGGCAGGGCGAAGATGCCCAGCAGGTAAAACGCGAACCAGGTCATGATCACTCGCTATCCGGTACGGCGGTTTCGACATTGCCATGTGGTCGCTGACCATTGGCTGTGATCAGACTCTGTGTTCGCAGAACAGCACCACAATGCCCCGTTCGTGTGGTGACGGATTGACTACAGTTTGTAGGCTGTGGTTCATGACTGCGACCACAGGAACCCCGAGGGCACGGGCGCTCGCAGCCGCGCTGCGACAGGCACGCGAGACAGCGAGTCTCAGCGTGCGCGAGCTGGCTCGACGGCTCAACATCCAACACTCGACGATCAGCTACTGGGAGACCGGTCGGCGCGTTCCGCGACCGGAGGACGTGGGCGGCTACCTCGCCGCTGTCGGCGTCTCGGGTGAGGAGCGCGAGCGGATCCTCGAACTCTCCCGCGATGCCAGCAAGACCGACTGGCTCACTGTCGGCATTCCGGGCGCGTCGCAGCAGCTCGAGGGCGTCATGGAGTGCGAGCGCACCGCGACCACGATCACCGAGTGGATCCCGTGGATGATCCCTGGGCTGTTGCAGACCACCGAGTACGCACGGGAAGTCATCGGACCTGATCAAGGCTTGCTCACGCTGCGCCTGGCGCGGCGCGATGTGCTCACTCGGCGCGACCCCGTACGGTTTCACGCGATCATCGGCGAGCCCGCGTTACGCCAGGTCATCGGCGGCCGCGAGGTGATGGCGCACCAGCTGTCGAACCTGTTGGACGTACCGCGCAACGTTACCGTGCAAGTGGTACCTATGGGCAACGGCATGCACCCCGGTCTCGCCGGACCATTCATCCTGTACGAGTTCGAGCACTCCCCCGCCATCGTGCACGTGGAGCACTGGGCGAGCAGCGCCTTCGTGTACAACGACCACGACGTCGAGGATTACCGGAAGGCAGCGGATACCCTCCGAGATGAGGCAGCGATGAGCCCGGCTGACTCCGCCGAGCTCATCGCGTCCGCCGTTCGAGAATTGGAGACGACACGGTGACCTTACACACTGGCAACGAAAGATGGCGCAAGTCCAGCTACAGCGCCCGCGAAACAGCATGCGTCGAGCTCGCTCTCGACCCGTCTCGCGCCCGTGTGCGCGACACCAAAGATCGCCAGGGCGGCACGTTGAGCGTGCCGTTCGCCGCGTGGCGCGCGTTCACCGCGAGCGTGCGCGAACAGTAAAGGCCAACAACCACGACGCCTCCGCTCAAGTATCGGCGGGGGCGTCGTGCTCTATCCGGGGCCTGGCGTGAGTGTCCGGTAGTGGAGTCTCGTGAGCTGATCTGCTACGCGTTTGCACACGGCCTACGGCGTGCCCAGCCCGGAGGTTGCTCCGGTGCAGGTCATCGCTGGAGCGCCTAGGGGACTCGAACCCCTGACCTGCGGTTCACAAGTGTGTGCGACAGCGGCGACCAGGGCTTCTACCAGCAACTTTGGTCACGCAGGCGACCTCTGGAGTCACTGGAGCCAAGCCGATGTCCGGCGTCCTGGGTCAGGCGGTGGTGGGCCACATCCTGCGCCGCGGAGGCGTCGCTCTCCGCAGTTTCGCGGGTGACGGGTCGCGCGCAGGCCGAGAACTGTCTAGGTTGGCTGAATTCGTGTGCGGGCGGCGTCGACGAGTTGAGTGGCGAATCGTACGCAGGCGACTGCATCGGTGGTGGCGATGTCGCGGGATTCGTAGGCGGCTTGGGTCTTGCGGTCCAGGCAGCGACCCAATGCGTTGCCGAGCGTTCTCTGAGTGCGCTGCAGCAGATCGCGTCCGCGGCCGCGATCGCGGCGTGGATGGCGTTGGTCGCGACGACGTCGGCGTAGGGCCGCGTCAAGTCCATGTGTCTATGCTGGCAGACAACTGCCTGAGAAAATGGATAGTTGTCTAGCGCGGCAGACACTTCCTAGGCAATGACGTATGACGGTCGAGCTTTTGCGGCTCCTACCCCCACGGTCACACCCTGAGCCGCCTAGGGGACTCGAACCCCTGACCTACGGTTTACAAGACCGTTGCTCTGCCAACTGAGCTAAGGCGGCATGCGCCCATCCGGCGCGCGTCACCCATGGTAAGCCGGGCCGCAGGCGCGCCCGTGAACGCCCTCCTGCTCACCCGCGATCCTCGGGTGATCGACGACACACTCGCCGCATGCAACAGTGGCTGGCATAACCACGATGCCCTGCGGGAACGTCGATACCGGGACTGCGAACAGCGCCCCTGTGGCGAACAATGACACGTGGCCGTCCGCCCAGGAAGGCACGCCCGTAAGGAGGTGACACCGTGAAGATCAGCCCTCGCAGGGGCGCCAAGTACCGCAAGCGGGCGTGGCACATCCTCGAACCGCCGTCCGACAGTCAGGGCGGCGACAGGACGGCCAGGACGGGATCCGAACCCCGACGCGCATGGAGCATCCTCGAAGCCCCGGTCGGTGAGCAGCCGAGCACCCCGACCGAAGCCGCCATGGGGCCGTCGCTGCCCGATGACAACACCGTCCATTTCGTGCTGGATCTCTCGCTGCGCATCGGCGAGATCCAGATGTCGACCGGGGCGGGCGCCTCCGACGTGACGGCCACGATCCTCGCGGTCACCGACGCGCTCGGGCTGCCGCACTGCGAGGTGGACGTCATCTACACCTCTATCAGCGTGACCTGCCATCGAGGCACCGACACGGCCCCGGTGACGGCGCTGCGTGTGGTGCGCTTCCGCAGCCTCGACTACAGCAGGCTCACCGCGGTCGAGCAGCTCATCCGCCAGATCACGCGGGGCCAGATCAGCGCGGAAGCGGCCTACACCGAGCTGCGCCGCATCGCGGCGGCCCCGCACCCGTACCCCCGCTGGCTGGCTACCCTCGCGCTGGGTGGCATGGCGGCCAGCGTCGCCGTGCTGATCGGGGCCGGAGCTGCTACCGCGTTGCTGGCCTTTCTCACCAGCGCCGCCATCGACCGGGTTGGCAGGTTGCTCAACCGGTACGCGTTGCCGGTGTTCTTCCAGCAGGTCGCCGGGTCGTTCATCGCCACGTTGATCGCGTTGGGTGCCATCACCGTCGACGTGGGTTGGTTCCACCGCCCCTCGTTCGTGGCCGCGGCCGCGATCACCGTGTTGCTGTCCGGGCTGGCCACTGTGTCCACGGTGCAGGACGCGATCACCGGCTACCACGTCACGGCCGCGGGCAGGGCCACCGAGGTGGCGATGATGAGTGCCGGGCTGCTCACCGGCGTGGTGATCGCGTTCCAGGCAGCCGTGGCACTCGGCTTCGACGGGCACCCACTGCCGCCGTCGGTGATCCCCACTCCGGAAAGCCTGCCCCTGATGACCGTCGCGGGTGCGAGCACGGCGGGTTTCTTCGCGCTGGCCAGCTACTCGCGGCTACGACCGATGCTGGTCGCCGCCGCGGCAGGGGCGGTCGGCGCGGGCGTGTTCCACACGTTGCGGCTGTTCGAGGCCGACCAGATCGTGGCGACCGCGGTCGCCGCCACCGTACTCGGCTTTTGCGGCGGGCTGATGGCGCGGCGGCTGAAAGTCGCGCCGCTGGTGGTCGCCGTTTCCGGTATCACGCCCCTGCTGCCCGGTTTGCTGACCTACCGAGGGCTGTACGAGCTGGCCGTACTACAGACCGGGGACATCACCACCCTCATGAGTGCTATCGCGGTCGGGCTGTCGCTGGCCGCCGGGGTGGTGCTCGGCGAGTACCTCGCCCAGCCGGTCCGTACCAAGCTCGGCAGGCTCGAACGCAAGCTCGCCGGGCCTCGGCTCGCCGGACCGCTCCGGCCAACCAAGCGGCGGATCGAGTAGCGGCCTTCCCGCCCATCGGGGCACTCCTGCGATGGCTTGCGGGTGCTCGATCGTGCATAACCTGCAGAGAAAACGACTAGGCTGGGAACAGCGTCACAACAACAGAAGAGAGGAGGTTCGCTTGTGAGCGGCCCGGATTTCGTCGTCGTGGCCAACCGATTACCGGTAGATCTGGTCAGAAGCGCCGATGGTTCGCAGCGCTGGACCCAGAGTCCCGGCGGTCTGGTCTCGGCGCTGGAACCCTACCTGCGCGCACGCAAGGGCGCGTGGATCGGCTGGCCAGGAATACCGGATGTGGAGGTCGAACCGTTCTCCGACGAGGGACTGCTGCTGCATCCGGTGCCGCTGAGCGCGAACGAGATCGGCGAGTACTACGAGGGGTTCGCCAACGCAACGCTCTGGCCGCTCTACCACGACGTGGTGCAGCGCCCCGTGTTCGACCGTTCCTGGTGGGAAACTTACGTCCAGGTGAACCAGCGTTTCGCCGACGAAAGCGCGAAGGTCGCCGGGCAGGGCGCCACCGTGTGGGTACAGGACTACCAGCTGCAACTGGTGCCCTCCATGCTCCGCGAGATGCGTCCCGATCTACGTATCGGATTCTTTCTTCACATCCCGTTTCCCCCGGTCGAGCTATTCATGCAGATGCCGTGGCGTGCCGACATCGTCCGCGGGCTGCTCGGTGCCGACCTGGTGGGATTCCACCGTCCAGGTGGTGCGCAGAACTTCCTCTGGCTGGCGCGCCAGCTGCTCAACCTCGACCCGACCAAAGCCGCGGTCGGGGTCCGTTCCCGCCCCGGCTGGGTACAGGTCGAGGATCGGGTCGTGCGGGTCGGTGCGTTCCCGATCTCCATCGATTCCACCGGGCTGGACACGCTCTCACGCAAGCCCCAGGTGGCCAGGCGAGCCACCGAGGTGCGGGAGTCGCTCGGCAACCCCAAGGTAGTCCTGCTCGGCGTGGACCGGCTGGATTACACCAAGGGCATCGACCTCAGGCTGCAGGCATTGCACGAGCTGCTGCAGGAAGGGCTCGTGCCGCCGGAGGACGTGGCGTTCCTGCAGCTTGCTACCCCGAGCCGCGAGCGGGTCGAGCACTACCAGCAGATGCGCGCGGACATCGAGCGCATCGTCAGTCGGATCAACGGCGAGTTCGGCCGGGTCGGCAGGCCGGTGGTGCACTACCTACACCAGTCGGTCAACCGTAGCGAGCTCGCCGCCTTCTTCCGCGCCGCGGACGTCATGGTGGTCACCCCGCTGAGGGATGGCATGAACCTGGTGTGCAAGGAGTACGTCGCCTGCCGCCACGACCAGCGAGGGGCGCTGGTACTCTCCGAGTTCGCAGGCGCCGCAGCCGAGCTGACCAGCGCATTGCTCGTCAATCCCCATGATCTGGACGGGGTGAAGAGCGCCCTGCACAGGGCTATTACGCTCGACGAGGCCGAGAGCCGCCGCAGGATGCGTGCCCTCCGACGTCAGGTACTCACCCATGACGTCGACCGGTGGGCCCGTTCGTTCCTGGACGCGCTCGGGGCCTCACAGGGCGTTTCCTAGAGCCGCCGGCAGGACTTGCCCGCAGCATGCGGGCAGCCACCACCTTTCGCTGCGATAGTGCGGGTGACAGTCCGGCGGTCGGCAGGCCGTGCATGCACGGTCGGCTGCACGTGAGGAACGACCCGACTATTGAATAGACATCCGGCAACTGGTTGAGACACCTGTTGGAGGCGCGTTGACCGCCGAGGCACTGCCCGCCGACCTGCGGCGAGCCATCATGAACATCGCGCGGACCCCGCGCCTGCTCATCGCCTGCGACTACGACGGCACCCTCGCGCCGATCGTGGACAAGCCCGAGCAGGCCCGGCCACACAACGAATCCGTCGGCGCGCTGCGGTCTCTGGCGAGCCTGCACGAGACGACCACGGCGGTGATCTCCGGGCGGGCGCTTCGCGATCTGGCCACGCTCTCCCGGCTGCCGGTCGAGGTGCATCTGGTGGGAAGCCACGGCTCGGAGTTCGACATCGGCTTCGTGCACGAGCTCGACCCGGCGGCCCGCGAGCTGCACAGCAAGTTGGAGCGGGAACTCACCCACATCGCGGACGAGATCCCCGGGGTGACGCTCGAGATCAAGCCGGCCAGCGTTGCCGTGCACGTGCGGGGGGCGAGCGAGGCCGACGCGCAGCGCGTGCTCGACGCCGTCCACGACGGCCCCTGCACCTGGGAAGGCGTCACCGCAACCGACGGCAAGGCGGTGGTGGAGCTGTCAGTGGTGCCGACGGACAAGGGCAACGCGCTGGACATCCTGCGCCACCAGGTCGGCGCCACCGCTGCGGTGTTCCTCGGCGACGACGTCACCGACGAGAAAGCCTTCGCACGGCTGTCCGGCCCCGACCTCGGCATCAAGGTGGGCGAGAACGAGTCGCTGGCCCACTACCAAGTCGCTGACACCGTCGACGTGGCCACGGTGCTCGCCTTCCTGGTCGAGGAGCGGCGCAACTGGCTCTACGGCGAGCAGGCATCTCCGATCGAGCGGCTGACCATGCTCGCCAATGAGCGTTCCGTCGCGCTGCTCACCCCGGACGCCAAGGTCACCTGGCTGTGCCATCCCGGTCCGGACGCGCCCGCGGTGTTCGCCGACCTCCTCGGCGGGCAGAGCGCCGGGCATTTCTCGATCAAACCGGAGCGCAACGGCCTCCCGCTCGGCCAGCGGTACCTCCCCAACACCATGACCGTGGAGACGCGGTGGTCACGCCTGCTGGTCACCGACTACCTGGAGCCCGAGTGCGCCACACACCGCACCGACCTCGTGCGGGTGATCTCCGGAGAGGTCCCCGCCGACGTGGTCTTCTGCCCGCGCCCCGAGTTCGGCGGTGTTCCGGTGCGGATCGTGCCCGAGGCCGACGGCCTGCGCGTATTGGGCACTTCCGAGCCGTTCGTGCTGCGCTCGCCCGGCGTCGACTGGGAGATCACCTCGGACGGGATCAATGACACGGCCCACGCGGTGGTGCACCCGATGCCCGACGAGCCCGTGATCCTGGAGCTGCGCTGCGGCACCACCGACCTCGGGCCGCACGAGCTGACCGAGTTCGAGCGCAGGCAGCGCGCGGGCGCCTACTGGAGCAACTGGGCCTCGACCCTGAAGCTGCCCGCCAGGGAGCCCGAGCTGGTGACCCGCTCCGCCCTGACCCTGCGCGGGTTGACCGACACCGAGACCGGCGGGGTGCTCGCCGCGGCGACCACGTCGCTACCGGAGGAGATCGGCGGCGTCCGCAACTGGGACTACCGGTTCTGCTGGATCCGCGACGCCGCCATGACGGTGCGCGAACTCGTGGCGCTCGGTTCCGTCGAGGAGGCCGAGGGCTACCTGCGCTGGCTCCACGGGGTGCTGGCGACCCTGCCCGGCCCGGAACGCCTTCACCCCCTCTACACGCTGGCCGGTGTGCAGTCGGGCGCCGAGGCCGTCATCGACTCGCTTCCCGGCTACGCCGGATCCCGTCCGGTCCGCGTCGGCAACCTCGCCAACCATCAGGTGCAGCTGGACGTGTTCGGCCCGGTCGTGGAGCTCGTCGTCGATCTCGCCGAGTTACGCGGCGAGCTGCACGACACGGACTGGCAGCTGGTTCGCGCGATGGCCGAGGCCGTCAGCAGGCGCTGGTCCGAACCCGACCACGGGGTGTGGGAGGAACGCAGCGTGCCCCGGCACCGTGTGTACTCGCGGGTGATGTGCTGGACCACGATCGACCGTGCCATCAAGCTCGGCGTGCGGCACGATCGGGAGATCCCGCAGAACTGGTACACGTTGCGGGACGAGATCGCGGCCGACGTGCTCACGAACGGCTGGAACCCCGAGGTGCGGGCGTTCACCACCGCCTACGACGGCACCGACCTGGATGCCGCCTCTCTGTTCGTCGGCCTTTCCGGTCTGATCGACCCCACCGACGAGCGGTTCCAGTCCACGGTCACCGCCATCGAGTCGGAACTACGCAGCGGCTCCACCGTCTACCGCTACCGCAGGGACGACGGCCTGCCCGGTGAGGAAGGGGGGTTCCACCTCTGCGCCGCGTGGATGATCGAGGCCTACCTGCTCACCGGGCGCCGGACCGAGGCCGAGGAGCTGTTCGAGCAGCTCACCGGTGCGGCGGGGCCGACTGGGTTGCTGTCCGAACAGTACGACCCCGTCGCCGAACGCTCGCTCGGCAACCACCCGCAGGCGTACTCGCATCTCGGCCTGATCCGCTGCGCCTCGCTGCTGTCCAAGGAGGGATGACCGGTGGTGCGGGGCACCGGCCCGTGCCCCGCACCACCCAAGGATCCTCACGCGCTCATGGGCTGCTGTCCTGCAGTTCCTCCGAGGTGCGCTGGGCCGCACCCTGCGAACCCCCGTTGCCGAACACCAGGTAATCGAGCTCCGCATCGGACAGTGCGGTGTTCTCCCTGAACCGACCGATGTAGAACAACACGCCGAGCACGATCCAGATCAGCAGCGCGATCGCCGATTCCGGACCGAACGCCGCAGGCGAACCGGGAGTCACCAGCAGCGCCAAGAACGTCAGGCCGATCACGGCGCCTGCGAGACTGGTCGCCTGCTTGGCCGTCGAACCGACGGGCTGGCCTGCGGTGTCGACGCCCCTGAACCGCTTGAACGCGGCCAGGCAGGCGTAGGTGTAGGCAATGGTCACACCGATCGCCGACATGTCGACGATCCAGAGCAGTACCTCGCGGCCGAACCAGGGTGCGACCAGGCACAGCGCCACGGTGAAGGCGATCCCCACGTACGGCGTGGCGTAACGCGGGTGCAGCTTGGCGAACCCGCCGGGGATCATCCGCGCGCGCCCCATCGCGAACAGCAGCCGGCTGGCGGCGACGGTGAACCCGTTCAGCCCGGTGCAGATACCCATCGACACCGACAGCGCGAGCAGCATCACGCCAGCGCCGCCGAACAGGCCAGCGATCGCGTCACCGGTGCCCCACCGGGGGTCGCCAGCGGCCAGCTCGGTCCACGGCGTGGCGGCCGCGGTCGCCAGGATCATCACCGAGTAGATCACCGCTGCAGCCAGGATCGCGAAGACGATCAGCCGGAAAGCCTTCGCCGGGGAGAAGTTGTACTCCTCCGCCGCCTGCGGCACGTTGTCGAACCCGACGTATGCCCACGGGGCGATCGCCACGATCGCCAGCACCGCCGTCCACGCGGGAACCTCGAGGGCGAACGTCGGGGTGATGTTGGACCACTGCGATTCGGAATGCAGCAGCACGCCGAGCCCGAGCAGTGCCACGCCCGCGATCATGATGAGCACGAAGATGTACTGCAACCGCCCGGACAGCGACGCGCCCCGGATGTTGAGCAGCGCGAAGATCACGATCGCCGCGCTGGCGATGAGCACCTCACCGAGGTAGACGTCCCAGCCCGCGATCTCGAACAGCCGACCGCGCTCGGCTACCTGTGGCAGCACGAAGCGGCTCAGCAACGCCAGCGCCGAGGCGTTCAGCGCCACGATGCACATGTATCCCAATGTCAGGAACCAACCGCACAGGAACGCGTGCTTCCTCCCGAACCCGTTGAGCGCGTAGGCGAACTCTCCGCCGCACACCGGGAAGCTCTTGATGAGAAACCCGTAGCTGACGGCGATGACGAGCATGAGCGCGCCACCGATGAGGAATCCGAGGATCGCACCGAGCGGCCCTGCTGTGGCCATCCAGTCGGTGGGGAGCACGAAAGCTCCCCACCCCACGGCCGAGCCCAGGGCGATGGCCCAGACCCAGCTGGGCTTGAGCGTCCTGGACAGCTGTGTCCTGCCTACCCCAGTCTTCGTTGCCCCGGCCTCGCTGCCGGGTGACGTGTGTGGTTCCATCACGTGCCTCGCCTTCGGGAACCCCACGGTTCCCTTGCCATACTGCACTGGGTAAGGCTCGCGTGCGCGGCGACGCCTGCACGGGCCTGTAACGCGCTGATCGCGGCAACAGTGACGATGTCGTCGCTACCGCAGCCGCGGGAGAGATCGTTCACCGGCATGGCCAGGCCTTGCAGGATCGGTCCGTAGGCCATGGCCCCGCCGAGCCGTTCGGTGATCTTGTAGCCGATGTTTCCGGCCGCGAGGTTGGGGAAGACGAAGACGTTCGCGCGGCCCGCCACCGCGGAGCCACCTGCCTTCGCCTGCCCGATTTCCGAGATCAGTGCGGCGTCGAACTGCAGTTCGCCGTCGATGACCAGCCCAGGCTCCCGCTCGCGCACCAGCTGCGTCGCCGCGCGGACCAGCTCGGCGCTCGCGTGCCGGGCACTGCCCTTGGTGGAAAACGACAGCATCGCCACCGCTGGGTCATTCCCGGTCAGTGTCGTGTAGGTACGGCCGGTGGCGATCGCGATCTCGGCCAGCTGCTCGGTGTCCGGTTCCGGGATGACCGCGCAGTCGGCGTACGCCAGCGCCCGGCCATCCGGAAGCACCATCAGGAAGCTGCTGGTCACGCATGTCGCCCCCGGCGCCGTGCCCACCACCCGCAACGCCGCACGCAGCACGTCGGCTGTCGGCCGGGTGCTGCCTGCCACGCACGCGTCGGCATGCCCCGCAGGCACCATCGCCGCCGCCAGGAACAGTGGGTCCGAGCGCCATTGCTCGGCCCTGTCCCGATCGGCGGTGGCCAGCCGATCGTCGAGTACGGCGCCCGCCGCCCCCTCGGACAGTTCGGCGGGCGAGACCGTCTCGATGCCGACGAGCGTGGCGACCCCGGCCGCCCGGGCCGCCGAGGCGACCTCCCGCCGTGTGCCGACCACGACCGGGGTGATGCCTGCCTCGACGAGCGAGGCCGCGGCGGCTGCCACACGCGGGTCGTGGCCATCGGCCAGGGCGACCCGCACGCCGTGTCCCGCGAGACCGGCGCACCAGCGAGCCAGCCAGTACGCGCCTGCCCCGCCGCGAGAGATGTTCACAGCCTCGGTGACCACGGCTCATCCGTTCAGGTGCTGGTACTTGGGTAGGTAGCGCACCGGGGTACGCAGCGCGTCCCTGCGGAAGGGCTCGCCCAGCTCGCTCGAATCCACGTCGATGTTGACGACCACGGGTTTGCCGAGCGAGAACGCCTCGGTGATACCCGCCCGCACCTCGTTCTCGGCCGAGATGGTGATGCCCTCGGCACCCATGGTCTTGGCGACCTCGGCGAAGTTCGGGTTGTCCAGATTGGTCCCGACGAAGCGGTCGTCGTAGAAGTCGATCTGGTTCTTCTTCTCCGCGCCCCACTGGCGGTTGTTCCACACCACCGCCACCACCGGGATGCCGTGCCGAGCAGCGGTGAGCACCTCGGCCATGCTCATGCCCCACGCGCCATCGCCGACATAGGCCATCACCGGGGTGTCCGGCGCGGCCAGCTTCGCGCCGAGCGCTGTCGGGTAGGCGTAGCCGCAGTTGCCGAAGCTCATCGCGGCCAGGAACCGTCGCGGGTTGTTGAAGTGCAGGTAGGAGTTGGATACCGAGCAGATGTTGCCGATGTCGGTGGACACGATGGCATCGGCAGGCATGGCATCCCGGACCAGCGACAACGCCCGCCGTGGCGACAGCGGCTCGCCGGAAGCCGACGACCACGAGGCCAGCTCCTCGGCCCAGCTCGCCTTCTCCTCGGCGATCCGCGCGATCCGCCGCTCGTCCCTGCCACGTTGACCTGGCTCGGCCCGCAGCGCCTCCAGCATGGCGCTCGCGGTGGCCTTCGCGTCCCCGGCGATACCCATGCTGATCTTCTTGCTCAGCCCGAGCACCCGGTGGTCCACATCGACCTGAATGATCTTGGCGCCCGCAGGCCAGTAGTCGATGCCGTGCTGCGGCAGCGTGCCGAACGGGCCGAGCCTGCAGCCGAGCGCGAGCACCACATCGGCCTCGCTGATCAACCGCATCGCCGCCTTCGAACCCTGATACCCCAGCGGCCCAACCGCCAGCTCGTGGCTGTGCGGGAAAGAATCATTGTGCAGGTAGGAGTTGGCCACCGGAGCGGACAGGTAGTCGGCGAGCTCGGCGACCTCGGCAACACCGTCGGCCTGCACCACCCCACCACCGGAGACGATCACCGGGTTGCTGGCCTCGGACAGCAACCTGGCCGCCTCGGCGACCTGTTCCGCGGTGCCCGCTCCCCGGCGGACCGTCGCCGACGGGAAGATCTCGTACTCCGCGTCGCCGTAGAAGTAGTCGCGCGGGATATCGACCTGCACCGGACCGGACTCCGCTTTGGCGATGTAGAACGCCCGCCGCATCAGCTCGGCCATCCGCTCAGGACGGTTCACCTGCACCTGCCACTTGGTGATCTTCGAGAAGATCGGCAGCTGCTCGGTCTCCTGGAACCCGCCGAGTCCCACACCCATACTCCCCGCCGACGGGGTTACCACAACCATCGGCGTATGCGCCCAGTACGCCGCGGCGACCCCGGTGACGAAGTTGGTGATGCCCGGACCGTTCTGCGAGATCACCAGCGATGGCTCGTTACGCACCCTGGCATAGCCATCGGCCATGTGCACCGCGTTCTGTTCGTGGGCCACCGATACGAAATCGATCCCCGCGGCGGGGAACAGGTCCAGCGCGTCCATGAACGCCGAACCCACGATCCCCGGAACCTTCGTCACACCCTCAGCGACCAGGCTCTCCACAAAGGCCTCGCTCGAGGTCATCTTGGTCGGGCCGTATCCGCTTCGGGCGTCTGCTCCACCGCTGTCGGTCATGGTCACAAGCTCCTCCTCGATCGTGTCGGTTTCTCGTGCTCCGGGGCACTAGCTGATGGCGTCCGCGACGGGCAGGTGCGGCAACCCGTGCGCATCGGCCACCGGTTCGCTGGTGAGGTTGCCGTCGTGGGTGTTGAGCCCGCCCGCGAGCGCCGGATCGGTACGCGACGCCTCCCGCCAACCGCGATTCGCGATCGCGGTGACGTACGGCAAGGTCACGTTGGTCAGCGCGTAGGTCGACGTGTTGGGCACGGCGCCCGGCATGTTCGTGACGCAGTAGAGGAGGCTGTCGTGAACCCGGAACGTCGGTTCCGCGTGCGTGGTCGGCTGCGAGTCCTCGAAGCACCCGCCCTGGTCGATCGATATGTCGACAAGTACGCTTCCCGGCTTCATCCTGCTGACCAGCTCGTTGCTGACCAGTCGGGGCGCCCTGGCGCCCGGCAGCAACACGGCGCCGATCACCAGGTCCGCACCGAGCACCGCCTGCTCGACCTCTAGCGAGTTCGCCGCGATGGTAGTGATCCTCCCGTTGTACCTCCGATCCAGCGCCCGCACTTTGTCCACATTGGTGTCCAGTACGGTGACGTCCGCCCACATTCCGGTGGCCATGGCGATCGCGTTGGTTCCCGCGACCCCGGCACCGATCACCACCACGCTCGCGGGCCGCACCCCTGACACGCCGCCGAGTAGCAGTCCCCGGCCACCCTCGGCCCTGCGCAGCGCGTGAGCGCCCGCCTGCGGCGCGAGACACCCGGCGACCTCGCTCATCGGGTAGAGCAGCGGCAGCCTGCCGTCCGGGTACTGCACGGTCTCGTACGCGATCGCCGTGGTCCCCGCCGACAACAGCGCTTCGGTGCATTCCCTGGAAGCCGCCAGGTGGAGGAACGTGAACAACACCAGGTCCTCGCGGAGGCGGTGGTACTCCTCGGCCACCGGTTCCTTGACCTTGAGCACCATCTCGGAGCGCGCCCACAGCTCGTCGGCCGATTCCTCCAGCTTGGCGCCTGCGCCCGCGTAGTCGTCGTCGGCGACGGCAGAGCCCTCGCCCGCACCGCGCTCCACGATCACCTCGTGGCCCTGCGCGGTGAGCTCGTGCACGCCTGCCGGCGTGATCGCCACGCGGTACTCGTGGTTCTTCACCTCGCGAGGTATGCCAATCCGCATCTCGTGACCTCGTCTCTTTGCGCTTTCGTTGGTTGCGCTCAGCGTGTGCGCAGGTAGTCGTCGACCGCGCCTGCCACGGTGTCGACCTGGTGCAGTAGCTCGTCGATCACGCCCGCGTCGGCGACGAGCGGCGGCGAGAGCATGAGCATCGTGGCGCCGCGATCGTCCGGCCTGGTGATCAGGCCCGCGCCGGTCATCGCCCGCGGGATGACGCGCTGCAGGATCTCGGCCGACTCCACATCGGTCAGCGGGCGGCCGGTCGACCGGCTTCCGGTGAACTCGACGGCGTAGAAGAACCCGGTGCCGCGCCACTCCGCCACGCAGTCGTGGGCTTCGGCGATACCTGTCAACCCTTGCTGGAACATCGGTTCCAGCCGCCGCACGTTGCCGATGACGTCCTCGTCGCGTACCGCGCTGAGGTTCGCCACCGCGACCGCTGTGGACACCGGGTGCCCACCCCAGGTCGCCCCGTGAGTGAAGGTCCCTGCCAGCGGCGAGTCCAGCAACGCCGTGGCGAGCCCGCCACGGAGCAGCACCCCACCCAGCGGTGCGTAGCCCGATGTCGCGCCCTTGGCGAAGGTGATCAGATCGGGCACGACCCCGTACTTCTCGCTACCGAACCACGCGCCGAGCCTGCCGTACGCGCAGATCACCTCGTCGGCGACCAGCAGGATGCCGTAGCGGTCACAGATCCTGCGCAGCTGACGCCAGTAGCCCTCCGGCGGGACGAGCGCACCACGGGCGTTCTGCACCGGCTCGGCCACGAGTGCCGCCACGGTCTCCGGCCCTTCCTCCTCGATCGCCGCGACGATCGCCTCGACACAGGGCAGGTCGGCGGCGCTGCCACCCTCGTCGGTGACCGCGCCGAGCGTGTTGGGTACATGCCGGACACCCGGCATGAGCGGTCCGAAAGGTTCCTTGTACTTGTCGATGCCGGTGACAGCGAGGGCACCGAGCGTGGTGCCGTGATAGGCCATGTCGCGGGCGATGATCTTGGTTCGTTGTGGCTGGCCCTGGCTGCGGTGGTACTGGCGGGCGAACTTCACGGCCGATTCCACCGCCTCGGAACCGGAGTTCACGAAGAACACGGTGTCGAGATCACCCGGCGCCAGCTCGGCGATCACCGCAGCGGCCTCGGCCGAGGCGGGATGGGCCGCCGACCAGTTCGTCCAGTAGGAAAGCGACTCCATCTGCTTGGTGGCCGCCGCCGCGATGTCGGTCCGGCCGTGCCCGAGGTTCACGCAGAACAGCCCGGACAGCCCGTCAAGGAAGCGGCGACCACGATCGTCGTAGAGGTAGCAGCCCTCGGCCCCGGTGATCACGGGCAGCTCCGGGGATCGCCACACCGCGCCTCGGGTGAAGTGCGGGAACAGGTGTCGCTGCGCCTTCTCTCTGATACCTGGCCGGTTCATCCGGATCCCTCCATGCCGCCGTCCTATCCGCTGCCTGGCTGCCGTGCTGGCAGCTGTGATGGCAACCACTGTGCGGCAGGAACAGGACCCGCAACAGATCCAGAATGCTGCGATTTCGGGGGTGCCAGATGGCTCGCGCTCGCGGTCAGCCGCGTGTGGCGACCGCGAGTAGTTCCGCTGCGGGACCGACCAACTTGCGACCCGATGGCCAGACGGCTCGCAGGGTGCGACGCAGGTCAAGGTCTGCGACGGTGACTTCCACCAGCCTGCCTTCCACGAGATCGCCCGCGACCGCCAGCTCGCTGAGTACGGCAGGCGCCGCACCGGCGATGACCGCGCTGCGCACCGCCGTCGCCGAGCCGAGCTCGACCAGCGGCTCCACCGGCCCGGCCCCGGCACGTTCCAGCGCCCGGTCCAACGTCTCGCGGGTGCCGGATCCGCGCTCGCGCACCGCAAGCGGTACTGATACCAGTTCGCTGGCACGCAGCGGCTTGCGCCGTCGTGCCCACGGGTGCGTGGCAGCGACCACCACGACGAGCCGGTCGGTGGCCACCTTGCGGGTGGACAGCTCGGCAGGTGCGGCCGGGGATTCGACGAACCCCACGTCCACCTCGCCGGAGGTGACCAGCTCTGCGACCGTCTCCGAATTGGTCACCTGCAACCCGATGTACAGCGACGGCTCCGCCCTGCGCACCTCCCCGATCCACACCGGAACGAGGTGCTCGGCCAGCGTCATGCTCGCGGCCACCCGCAGCTCGGCGTCCCGCTTGGAACGCAGCGCCTCGGCCCCGGTAACCAGCCCGTCGAGCTCGTGCAGCACACGCTGTGCCCAGCCACACATCACGCGACCCGCCGGGGTGAGCTCGGTTCCTCGCCTTGTGCGGTCGACCAGGACGAGGCCGAGCCGCCGCTCCAGAGTAGACAGCCGCTTGCTCGCCGACGGCTGGCTGACGCCCAGCGCGGCGGCTGCCTTGCCGATGCTGCCCCACTCGCCGATGGTCACGAGCAACCGCAACGAGTCGAGGTCGGGAAGCCGGGTCATAACCGGAGACTATGACATCATGCGGCGATCGCGGCTACCCCGAGGCGCTCGACATCGACACCGTGGAGCCATGAGCCTCACGCAGCGCGAGCGCCTCACCTGCGGCACGACCCGGTCACCGGTCCTGCTGGGATTGCTGGTCACCGGTCTCGGCGTCGGGGTGTCGTACCTGGTCACTCTCGCGATACCCGTGGTCGGGATACTGACGGCCGCGATCGTGCTCGGGATCGCGGCCGGGAACCTGCCCGCACTGCCACGCCACGGTATGCCGGGCGTGCAGCAGGCCACCCGATGGCTGCTTCGCGGCGGGATCGTCCTGCTCGGCCTGCAGCTGGCGCTGCAGCAGCTGCTCCAGCTCGGGGCGGGAACGGTCCTCGCGCTCGTACTCACCGTGGCGATCACCTTCGCGGGCACGCTCGGGCTCGGCAGGCTGCTGCGCGTGGAACGGGGCCTGTCGGTCCTGGTCGCCACCGGATTCGCCATCTGCGGCGCTTCCGCCGTCGCGGCGATGGCCAGCGTGGTGCGGCGCAGGGACGAGGACGTGGCCACCGCCATCGCGCTGGTCACGCTGTACGGCAGCCTCGCGATCGTGGCGGTGCCGCTGCTCGGTCCGGCATTCGGTCTCACCGGTGCGGACCTCGGAGCGTGGGCGGGGCTGAGCGTGCACGAGGTGGGGCAGGTCGTCGCCGCGGCCGCCCCGGCTGGTGGGGCGGCCGTGACCGCGGCTGTGGTCGTCAAGCTCAGCCGGGTGCTGCTGCTCGCGCCACTCGTCGCGACGATGAGCGTCGTCGAGCGGCGCGCCACGTCCGGCGCGGGTGGTCGCCGCCCTCCGATCGTCCCGCTGTTCGTGCTCGGGTTCGTGGCCATGGTGGGGATACGGGCCACCGGCTTGGTACCGCCCACCGTGCTCGATGCCGCCGAGCTCGCCACCACCCTGCTGCTGGCTGGAGCGCTGTTCGGGCTCGGCACCGGCGTGCGGCTGCGCGCGCTGCTGCGTACCGGCCCCCGTGCCCTGTTGCTCGGGCTGTGCTCGACGCTGCTGATCGGCGGCACGGCAGCCATGCTGGTGCACCTGCTGGCGTGAGCACACCGCTCAACCGAGTACCTCGCGTACCGTCTCGCCGAGGCGCGCCACACCGGGAGCTATGGACTGTTCACCGATCGCGGCGAAGCCGAGCCGGATATGGTGGCGGTGCTGGCCGGGTTCGGCGAAGAACACGTCGCCACGCTCGATCACCACCCCGCGCCGTAACGCCCGCTCCGCGAGCCGCACGCCGTCCAGCTCCGCCGGGCCATCCACCCAGATGCTCACCCCGCCCGGCGGTGGCGCCACCTGCCACGGCAGGTGCTCCTGCAACGCCTCCCGCAACGCGCGCCACTTGCGTTGCAACTGGGTGCGCCGCCTGCGCACGGTTCGCTGGTACTGACCACCGTCGATGAACAGCGCCATCGCGCGCTGAGTGTGCCCGGATGGGTGCCGCACCCGGTAACGCCGCTGCCCACGCAGCTCGCGGATCAGCTCGGGATCGGCGACGAGGTAGCCGAGACGCAAGCCGGGAGCGAGAAACTTGGAGAACGTCCCCAGATAGACCACACGGTCACTGCCGGGCAACGCCTTCAACGCAGGCGTAGGGCTTCCCTGGTACCGGAACTCGCTGTCATAGTCGTCCTCCACGAGCAACAGCTCCGCCCGATCTGCCATGGACAGCAGCTGCTTGCGCCTACCGATCGACAGTGTGACGTTCGTCGGGCTGTGGTGGCTCGGCGTGACGTGCAGCATGGCTAGATCATCCATACTCGACTGTGGGATCAGGCCGGATGTGTCGACGGGGTAGGGCACGATACGCGCCCCGGCGCGAACGAAGATGTGTCTGGCGTCCGGGTATCCCGGATCCTCGACACCGATCGAGTCACCGTCGGTGACCAGCGTGTACGCCAGCAGATCCAGCCCCTGTTGCGAGCCGAGAGTGACCAGTACGTGATCCGGCTCGACCTCGATTCCCCTTGTGGGAAGCACCTCCCGGCACAGTGCCTCAAGCAGCATCGGGTCGTCCTCGTCGATACCGTCACGGAGGCTGTAGTGCACGTGCGGGGGTTCGAGCGCATCCCGCAGGGCGCGCGTCCACGCCAGCCGGGGGAACGAAGCCGGATCCACCTGTCCCGCGACGAAAGGGTACGGGTAGGTGTGCCAGTCGGTAACCTTCGCGATCTCGGGCATACGTGCGTCCGGCCTGCCGCGGAAATGACGCGACCACTCGACGTCCCGACCACCGTGTGCGCCCCCCTCCTGCCGCTGCATGTGCGGCACCATTTCCGGGTTCACGAACACGCCGCGCCTCGGCCGCGACTCGATGAACCCCTCGGCCAGCAACTCCTGGTACGCGGTATTGGCCGTGTTGCGCGAGATGCCGAGCTCCCTGGCGAGCTCCCGTGAGGAGGGCAACGCCCGATTCGGATCCAACGCCCCCGTGGCTATGGCGTGCTCGAGGGCCTTGCGCAGCTGCTGGTAGACAGGCTCGCGGCTATCGCGGTCGATCGAGACGAGCGTGCGCCCCATCGGTCGCTCCTCCACTGGATGGTCACAGTAGTGCTCGGGTGCTCGGAAACGGCCCGAGCACCCGGAACCGTGTCACATCCCGGCGGCGCTGACCAGGTTTCGAACGGATTTCGTTATCCACCCGCCACCGACGGGATAACCATCACTTCCGCGTTCTCCTCTACCGGCGCCGCGGTACCGCCGATCGCGCGACATTCCTGTCCATCCACATAGAAGTTCACATACCGCCTGAGCTCACCCTGCTCATCCCGGAGCCTTCTCTCCAGCATCGGGTACCGCGCACCGATTCCGTCCAGCACCTCACCGAGGGTGGATCCGGATGCATCGAGGTAGCCCGCGCCGTTGGCGAGCTCACGCAGCACCGAAGGCAGCCGCACCGTCACCGCCAACGCGATCACCCGACCACTGCCGCACGGACACAGAGCACATCGGGCAGGTTGCGCGCGACCAAGCGCCAGCTGTCGCCCTCGTCCGCGCTGGCGTACACCTCGCCACTGCGAGATCCGAAATAGATCCCTGCCGGTTCGGCGTCGTCGCAACACAGCGCATCGCGCAGCACCGCGGACCAGTAACCGTCCTCCGGCAGCCCGTTGTCGAGGCCCTGCCACGTCGTCCCCGAGTCCTCGCTCCGGTACACCCGGCACCTCCCGTCCTCCGGGAACCGCGTCCCTGACGAGATCGGGAAGCTGTACACCACACCCGGCCGACGCGGGTGGGTCGCGACCGGGAAGCCGAAGTCGCCGGGAAGGTCGTCGCTGATCGGCTCCCATCCGGCACCGCCGTCCCCGCTGCGGTAGAGCTCACCGTGGTTCTGTAGGAACAGCCGGTCCGGCTCGGTTGGATCCATGGCGACCTTGTGTACGCACTGACCGAACTCCGGATACTCCTCCGGTTGGAAATCGGCCCTGATCCCGGTGTTGGTGGGTTTCCAGTTCGTCCCGGCATCGGCCGTCTGGTAAACGCCACCGGTGGACATCGCCACGATGACTCGGTCCCGCTCGACCGGATGCGGGATCACGGTATGCAGCGCTTTCCCGCCACCGCCCGGGAACCACTGCTCCCTGTGGGGGTGCTCCCACAGGCCCCGCACCAGCTCGAAGCTTCGCCCACCGTCATCCGACCGGAAGAGCGCGCTCGGCTCGACGCCCGCGTACACTACACCCGGTTGGTTCTCTGGCCCCGGCGCCAGCTGCCACACCCCTTCGAGCGCGGCCCCGGTGTCCGCGGGGAACGCGATCGGCGCGTCATCCGGCTCGCTCCATGTGGCTCCGAAGTCATCGCTGATCACCATCGACGGCCCGAAGTGGCTGTCCAGCGCCGCCGCGAGCAGGCGAGTACCGCCGGAACGCGTATCGATCGCCACCGCCTTCACGTCGGCCAGCGGCAACATCGGCCCCGTCACCTCCCACTGCCGCCGGTCCCTGCTGCGCGCGAGCCAGAGTCCCTTGCGGGTCCCGACCGCCAGCAATACATCCATCGTCGACCTCCCGTCCTTCCGTCAGCCCCTCGCTCGGAGCGTACGCAGCGGCACCGACAACCTCCGCTGCTCGACACGGACCGGCGAACCGGACAGGAATCATCGGTCGTCGGCCGGACTCATCGCTCCTCCGGCGATGGCCAGCGCCTCGGCGAGGTCGCCGACCTCGACGGCGCGGATGCCGTCGGGAGGCGCCTCCGACCCCGCTGGGACGAGCGCCGTGCGGAATCCCATACGGGCCGCCTCCGACAGCCGCCGCGCCACGCCGCGCACCCGGCGCACCTCACCCGCCAGGCCCACCTCGCCGAGGGCGATCAGGCTGGCAGGCACCGGCCGCCCACTGTGTGCCGAGGCCATGGCCAGCGCGAGTGCCAGGTCCGCGGCGGGCTCGACCACCTTCATGCCACCGACGGTTGCCGCGTAGACGTCCCTACCGCCGACCGCCTTGTTCTGCCGCCCCTCCAGCACCGCGAGCACCATGGCGACCCTCGCGGAATCCAGCCCGCTCACCGCCCTGCGAGGCTGGCTGAGCGCGGACTGCGTCATCAGCGACTGCACCTCGGCCAGCAGCGGGCGCTTGCCCTCGATGGTCACCGTGACGGCGGTACCGGCCACCGGCTCCCGGCGCGGGCTGAGGAACAGCCCGGACGGGTCGACGATCCCGACGATGCCCTCGTCGGCGAGCTCGAAGCAGCCGACCTCGTCGGCGGGGCCGAATCGATTCTTCACCCCGCGCACCATCCGTAACGTGGAGTGCCGCTCCCCCTCGAACTGCAGCACGACGTCGACGACGTGCTCCAACACGCGCGGTCCCGCGACCGAACCTTCCTTGGTGACGTGCCCAACGAGCAGCACGGGCAGCCCTCGTTCCTTGGCAAGCGCGACGAGCGAGGCTGTGACGTCTTTCACCTGGCTGACGCCACCCGGGGCGCCGTCGACCTTCGGGGAGGACATCGTCTGCACCGAGTCGACGATCAGCAGCCCCGGCTCGATGGCGTCCACATGGCCGATCACCGCCGACAGCTCGCTTTCCGCCGCCAGGTACATGGCCTCGTGCAGGTTGCCGGTCCGTTCCGCCCGTAACCGCACCTGGCCCGCCGATTCCTCACCCGTGACGTACAGCGAGGCGCCGCCCGCTCCCGAAGCGGCCCAGCGGTAGGCCACCTCGAGCAACAGCGTGGACTTGCCGACCCCGGGTTCGCCTGCGAGCAACATCACCGCGCCCGGCACCAGCCCGCCACCGAGCACCCGGTCGAGTTCCGGCACCCCTGTCGATCGTGCTCTTGCCGCTTCCAGATCGACCTCAGCGATGGGCTTGGCGGGCGCGGAAGGGGCTCCCGCCGCTACCTTCCCGGTGGCTGGGGCGGCCTGCTCGGTGATGGTGCCCCACGCCTGGCACTCGGGGCACCGGCCGACCCACTTCGCGACCTCGTAGCCGCACTCGCTACAGCGATGATTCGTGCCTCGTTTCGCCACGGAAGCACACCGTAGTCGATGGGGCCGACCCACGCCGCCGAGCTCGGTGTCGCAGCTTCGGTAAGCGGCGCCGAGGCGCCGCTGCTCGCTATCGCGAGATCACTCCTGGACCTCGACCTCGGTGGAGCCGAGCCGGTCGGTCTCCTCGCGGTACTGGTCCTCGTCGAGTTCGAGCACGCGCTCGTCCGGCGACTCCGCGATCGGGGCGAGCACCTCGATGGTTCCCGCCTCACGGAAGGTCAGCTCGAGCGTCACGCTCTGCCCGGGGCGCACGGTGTGCTCGAGATCGTTCAGCACGATCGAGGCGGCGCGGACGTCGTCGGAATCCACCACCGCGGTCGCGGGCAACGTCTCCGGCCCACCATCGAGCTCGTCCGGTGTGACGACGAAGATCGCCCTACCCGCGAGCACCGTCGTCTCACCGTCGACGGTCACCTCGTCCGCCACGTTCGAGCTGACCGAGAGCAGCTCATCGGCCTCGTCGGCCCGGTTGGCGATGTGCATGGTCACCGGCGCATCGGAGCCGCCCCGGTAGAAGTGGTCCTCGGTGTCCTCCGGGTAGGCCAGCGTCGCGTTGCTGATCACGATCGAGTCGGTGTGCACACCCCCGCCGTCGACCGCGGGGAGCTGGGTGTCGGTCTGGGTGATCTGCCCAGCACCGCATCCGGCGAGGAGTAGCGCGGAACCGAAGGCAAGCCCGGTGCGCACGAGAGTCTGCGAACCGAACAAGCGCTCGTTGTGCTGGCCCACTGCTCCGGTGTCCTTCCTACGTCTGCGGCTCTGCCACTGGCTGCTTCGGGCCACCACGCCCGCCGACTGCACCAGCAGCCACGAGCGACCGCGCGGCCACCCGCGACCACGAGCCGGTACCACCAAACCCGTTCACCCGAGAGCGTAGCGGGCAGCGACCGCCGTTCCTCTTGCACCCCGGCTGCAGACCCCGCGAGAATCACACCGTTGATCCGAGTGGAGGCGAGCTGGTCCAAGGCTGAGCAGGCCGACGACCCCTGGACGTCCCGCGAGCTGGGTAAGCATAGCCATGCCTATGTTGTCAACCCCCGTCCACCCCAGAACCAAAGCGCTGACCTGCGACGACGAAGGGCGGGGCACTATGGGTGCCGCCACACAGCGTGCTAGGATAGGCACAGCGAAAGGGGCAGAGGACACATGGTTTTCAAAGTCGGAGAGACTGTCGTCTACCCGCACCACGGTGCTGCACTTATCGAAGCGATCGAGACTCGCGTGATCAAGGGCGAGGAGAAGCAGTACCTCGTGCTGAAAGTCGCGCAAGGTGATCTCACGGTTCGCGTTCCTGCCGACAACGCCGAGATCGTCGGCGTGAGGGACGTGGTCAACGATGATGATCTGAACCGGGTCTTCGATGTGCTGCGAGCACCCCATACCGAGGAACCGACTAACTGGTCCCGCCGGTACAAGGCCAACCTCGAGAAGCTCGCCTCCGGCGACGTGAACAAGGTGGCCGAAGTGGTGCGCGACCTCTGGCGGCGCGAAAAAGATCGGGGTCTGTCCGCTGGGGAGAAGCGTATGCTCGCCAAGGCACGGCAAGTGCTGGTCAGCGAGCTCGCCCTCGCGGAAGGTACCGACGAAGACAAAGCCGAAAAGCTGCTCGACGAGGTGCTCGACACTGCTCTGGCCTGACCTCATGGCAGTGCACGTCGCAGCGTGGCAGCACGCCGTGACGCGGGCGCGGTGATGCGCGTCGTCGTGATCATCCCTGCCGCTGGGCAGGGCACGCGCCTTGGCCTGCGCACGCCCAAGGCGCTGGTGCCGGTGGGCGGGGTGCCGCTGCTCGCGCACGCCGTACGCGGGGTGACCTCACGGGGGCGTGTCGGTTCGGTGATCGTGGCCGCGCCACCCGAGAAGATCGAGCCGTTCGCCGCCGCAATCGAGGGAACCGGCTGTCGGGTCGTCGCGGGTGGCCAGGACCGAGCGACCTCCGTGCGCCGCGCGCTGGACGCCATCGAGCCCGGATCCTGCGACGCCATCCTGGTGCACGATGCCGCACGGGCCTTCACCCCCGGCGAGGTCATCGAGCGGGTGGTTGACGCACTGGCCGCGGGAGCCCGAGCCGTCGTCCCCGCCCTTCCCGTGACCGACACCGTGAAAACCGTCGACGACAACGGTGTGATAGACACCACCCTGCGGCGCCAGTCGCTGCGCGCGATCCAGACCCCGCAAGGATTCCGCGAGGACGTCCTCCGCCGCGCCTACGCCACCGCCGAAACGACCACGAGCGGCACAGTGGAGCCGGTCGCCGCGACCGACGACGCGGGCCTGGTGGAGCGGCTCGGCGTAGCCGTCCACACCGTATCGGGACACCACCACGCTATGAAGATCACCGCACCGTTCGACCTCGCGATCGCCCAGGCCGTCCTCGCCCCACTTGCCGGGAACGGGGACGGCTCGTGACGCCGCGCGTCGGCCAAGGGGTCGACATCCATCCCATCATCGCCGGGCGGCCCTGCTGGGTGGCGGGACTGTACTGGCCGGAGGCCAACGGCTGTGCAGGCCACTCCGACGGGGACGTAGCCTGCCACGCGCTGTGCGACGCGGTACTGTCGGCAGCCGGGCTCGGTGACCTCGGCGAGGTTTTCGGCACCGGCCAGGGCCGCTGGGAAGGGGCACACGGCACGGAGCTGCTGAGCGTGGTCGCCGAACGCGTTCACGCGGCGGGCTGGCGGGTCGGCAATGCCACCGTGCAGGTCATCGGCAACGCTCCCCGGATCGGCACGCGGCGTGAAGAGGCGCAGCAGGCGCTGTCCGGCGCGCTCGGCGCCCCGGTGAGCGTGGCTGGCACCACATCCGACGGGCTCGGCATCACCGGACGAGGTGAAGGGCTTGCCGCGATAGCCACCGCCCTGCTACTGGACGGTGCGTGACCCGTACCATCGCCTCGTGGCCCTACACCTCTACGACACCGCGACCAGGAGTCTTCGCGAGTTCCGACCCGTCCGCAGCGGGACCGCGTCGATGTACCTGTGTGGTGCCACGGTGCAAGACACCCCGCATATCGGGCATGTAAGGGGTGCGCTGAACTACGACGTGCTGCGCCGCTGGCTGATCCATAACGGACTGGATGTGTACTTCGTGCGCAACGTCACCGACATCGACGACAAGATCCTGACCAAGGCCGCCGCGGCGGGACGGCCGTGGTGGGAGTGGGCGGCCACCCACGAACGCCAGTTCGAGCAGGCCTTCGACAGCCTGGGCTGCCTACCACCGTCGGTGACTCCCAGGGCCACCGGGCACATAACGCAGATGGTGGAGCTGATCGAACGGCTCATCGAGGCAGGGCACGCCTACGAGTCGGGCGGTGACGTCTACTTCGCCGTGGCCACCTTCGAGGACTACGGCAGGCTATCCGGCCAGCACCCCGAGGAGGTCCAGCAGGGGGAGACCGCCGCTGAGGGTAAGCGCGACCACCGCGACTTCACTCTCTGGAAGCGCGCCAAACCGGACGAGCCCGCCTGGTCTACCCCGTGGGGGCGCGGTAGGCCGGGGTGGCACCTGGAATGCTCGGCCATGTCGACGACCTATCTCGGCAGCGAATTCGACATCCACGGCGGCGGCATCGACCTGATCTTCCCGCACCACGAGAACGAGCGTGCGCAGTCACGCGCGGCAGGCGATGCCTTCGCCCGCTACTGGCTGCACAACGCGTGGGTGACGATCGCGGGCGAGAAGATGTCGAAATCGCTGGGCAACGTGCTGTCCATCCCGACACTGCTGGAGAAGGCCCGAGCGGTGGAGCTGCGTTACTACCTGATCCAGCCGCACTATCGGTCGACGGTGGAGTACTCCGACGACGCCCTGTTCGAGGCCGCGCAGGGCTACCGAAGGATCGAGCAGTTCCTGCGCAGGGTGAAGGACCGCGCCGGGGCGGTCCGGCCAGGCACGGTCCCGGAGGCCTTCGGCGCCGCCCTCGACGACGACCTCGCCACTCCGCAGGCATTCGCGGTGCTCCACGGCGCGGTGCGTGACGGCAACGCCGCCCTTGATGCGGGCGAGCACGCCACCGCAGCCGAGCACGCGGCCGAAGTGCGGGCGATGACCGGCATTCTCGGTGTCGACCCGCTCGCCGAACCGTGGTCGTCGGCTGCGGGCGGTGACACCCAGGCAAGCTCAGCGCTGGCCACACTGGTGGACCGCATCCTGAGCGAGCGCGAGCACGCACGGGCACAGCGGGACTTCGCACGCGCCGATCAGCTTCGCGACCTCGTGACCGAGGCGGGCATCGTTGTCGAGGACACCGCCGACGGGCCAACATGGACACTCAAGACACCGGCAAGGGACGAGTGATGGCAGGGAACTCCAAGCGCCGCGGGGCGGTCCGCAAGCCGGGCACGAAGAAGGGGCCGGTCGTCGGTTCCGGTGGGCAAAAGCCCAAGCGGTTACGCGGCAAGGGCCCAACGCCGAAGGCGGAGATGCGGCCGGGCCACCCGGCGCAGCGTCGCGCGCAGGCCAAGTCCCAGGCTGATAAGTCACGCAGCACCAAGAGCACGGGCCCGGATCTCATCGCAGGGCGCAACCCGGTAGCCGAAGCGCTCCGCGCCGGGGTGCCTGGCACGACGCTCTACGTCGCGCACGGCACCGAACCAGACGACCGGGTCACCACCGCGGTGCGGATGGCCGCGGACGCGGGCATCGCGATCCAGGAGGTGCCACGCCACGAGCTCGACAAGAAGACCGGTGGCGCGGTGCACCAGGGAATCGGTCTCGCGGTCCCGCCGTACGACTACGCCTCCCCAGCCGATCTCATGCGCGCGGCGCGAGATTCCGGTGACGCGCCGCTGTTCGTGGCGCTGGACGGGGTCACGGACCCGCGCAACCTGGGCGCGGTGATCCGGTCGGCCGCGGCGTTCGGCGCACACGGGGTCCTGCTCCCCAGCCGCCGCAGCGCGGGTATCACCGCGGTCACCTGGCGGACCAGCGCGGGAACGGCGGCCACCATCCCCGTCGCGGTGGCCCCCAACCTGAACAGGCAGCTGCGCTCCTGGGCGGACGACGGGTTGATGATCGTCGGTCTGGACGCCGAGGGCACAGTAGAGACCGACTCGCTGGACATCGCGACGGAGCCGGTGGCGGTCGTGCTCGGCTCCGAGGGCAAAGGGCTGTCCCGGCTGGTGCGCCAGACCTGTGACGTGACGGTGACGATCCCGATGGCCCCCGGCGTGGAATCGCTGAACGCCTCGGTGGCCGCGGGCGTGTTGCTGTCCGAGATCGCCCGGCGCAGGCGTGCTGCCGGCCGCACGTGACCGCACCCGGGACGGGTCTGACCTCCATGTCGGTGTCCCCGTGAGCTCCGGTAGGTTCGGCATGCTGCGGAACTGAGGGGGCCCGGCATGTCGTTCGCTTCACCACTGTTCCTGTGGTACTTCGTACCGGCCGTTCTCCTCGCGATACTGGTGTGCCCCCGTGGCTGGCGCAACGCCGTCATCACGGTCAGCAGCCTGATCTTCTACGCTGCCGGTGCGGGTGCGAGCACGCTGCTGTTGCTGGCCGCGCTGACCGTCAACTTCCTCGCCGGGCCCTCGCTGGAACCGGACGAGTGGGATCTGCGGCCCGAGCGGCGCAAGCGGCTGCTCATCGGCGTGATCACCCTCAACGTGGGGATCCTGGCGATCTGGAAGTACGCCGGGTTCGCCACCGAGACACTGGCCGGGTTCGCCCGGCTGCTCGGTGGGGACTTCCCCGTGGTGCATATCGCGCTACCGATCGCGATCTCGTTCTACACCTTCCACAACATCTCGTACGCGGTGGACGTCTACCGCGGTGAACGCAGGGCGGCCCGCAACCTCATCACCTTCGCCACCTACATCACGATGTTCCCTCAGTTGATCGCGGGACCGATCGTGCGCTACCGGGAAATCGCCGATCAGCTACCGCAGCGGCGCACGCACCGGCTGGACGACATCGCGGCAGGTTTTCCCCGTTTCGCGTTGGGACTGTGCAAGAAGGTCATCGTAGCCGATTCGCTCGCCCCGGTAGCCGACGCCGCGTTCGCCACCCCGCACGACGAGATGACCTTCGTCATCGCCTGGACCGGCGCGCTCGCCTACACGTTGCAGCTGTACTTCGACTTCTCCGGTTACTCGGACATGGCGATCGGGCTCGGCAGGATGCTGGGTTTCCGGCTGCCGGAGAACTTCGCCAGGCCGTACTCCTCTGTCACCATCACCGAGTTCTGGCGACGATGGCACATGTCGCTATCCCGCTGGTTCCGCGACTACGTTTACATCCCGCTCGGCGGTAACCGTTACGGGGCGTTTCGAACCTACCGGAACCTGTGGATCGTCTTCCTGCTCACCGGGCTGTGGCACGGCGCGGCGTGGACGTTCGTGGTGTGGGGCGCCTACCACGGGGCGCTGCTCGTCACCGAGCGCCGGTTCGGCCTGGACACCGCGCCTGCTGCGGCCTCCGCCCGCGTCTCCCGCCGCGCGGCGACCATGATCCTGGTCATCGTCGGCTGGGTGTTCTTCCGCGCCGAGGAGCTGCAGACCGCGCTGGTGATGCTCGGCCACATGCTCACGCCCGACCTCGGTGGGCTCACCCCGGCCGTGGCCGACGCGCTGACCAACCAGCGGCTGGTTATCCTGCTCGCGGCGGCGGTCACCATGGTGCTTCCTGGGCACCCCGTCACCGGTCCGCTAATCGAGTCCTCCCGGAAGCGGACAGCATCGCTGATCAGGACAAGCGTGATGACCGTCGGTCTGGCCTATGCCGCCGTGCTGATCGCGGCGGGAACCTTCACGCCGTTCCTGTACTACCAGTTCTAGCTCACCGCGACGGATGTCACGGCGACAACCGCGCGCGGACCGCATCCAGGTCGGCGGCGGGCACCCCCGCGGAGTGCAGGTAGCGCTCGGCGTCGAAGTCCGCGAGCACATCCAGCACCGCCGCGCGCGCGGTTGTGCCGTACCGGGCGAGGATCGCGTCGGCCTTCGGCCCCTCATCCTGCCTGCCGAGGGCATGGAACAGCGCGGGCATCGCCGCGCGGGACATCTCGTAGTCGGTGGCGATGGCCTCCGGTTCCGCACCGGCGAACGCGAGCAGCAACAGCGCGACCAGGCCGGTGCGGTCCCGGCCCGCCGCGCAGTGGAAGAGCACCCCGTCGGGCGGCGCCCCGGCCAACGTCGAGATCACCGCCGCGCACCGGCTCGCCTGGCGTTCGAGGAACGCCGGGTAGTACAGCGGGGTCCCGTTGAGGCCTGCCTGGTTGATGTCCCGCCAGAACGCAACGTCCTCGATGCCATCCAGCGGTACCTCCGTGTGGTCGATGCCGGGCGGGATGGGCGCGGTCACTTCCCCAGCGGCGAACTGGCCCGAGCCCGCCTCCCCGGTGGCAGGCCGCGGCCTCGGCCGGATCTCGTCCTCGTTACGCAGGTCCATCACGGTGCGGATCCCGGCTTCGTAGGCTTGCTGCCACCCGGACCGGGTGACGAACCGGAGGTCGGCCGCGCGCACGAAGGCGCCGAATCGTGTTGTTCCGCCACCACGCACCGGGAGACCGCCGAGGTCCCTGGTGTTGAAGAACCCCTCCCAGGAGCAGGCTCTCGCGGCGTGGTCGTCCATCGCCCGTGCCCCACCAGCCACAGGCATCCTCTCCCGTTCTCCGGCCAGGGCCGTCACCGCTCACGGCATCTCACTACCCAGCTACGACGGCTGTCAAGCGCTGCGTTTGACCAACCACCGCCCGGGCTGCCAGCCTCTGGGTCCGGGAGTCGTCACGTCCCCCAGCTGCCGTTGCGCGGCAGTACCAACACACCACAACGCACCTTCCCCACGGTCCGACCTTGCGTATCAACGATCTCGCCAGGGCAGGCCGCACGTGCCTGAGTCAGCCCGGCCGCGCCACCGCCACGCGTCGCGCTGTCACGGTCGTGCTGTCGCTCGCCCTTGCCTTCGCCGTCCATGTCGCGACGATCCACGGGCCGGATCACATCGGCTGGATCGGCAGCCCCGTCGTGGTAGTGATGCTGCTCGTCCTCGCCCGCTGGAGCGGCCTGACCTGGGGCGACGTTGGGCTGAGTCGGCGCACCTGGCGCTCGGGCGCGATCTATGGCGGTGGCGCCGTCCTCGCGGTGGCGGTGGTGTATCTCGCGGGCGTACTCCTGCCAGCCACCCGGAGCTGGTTCCTCGACGTTCGCTACGACATCCCCATCGGTACCGCGTTACTGACAGCGCTCGTGCTCATCCCACTCAAGACCGTGCTGCTGGAAGAGATCGCCTTCCGCGGGGTCCTGCTCGGGGCGCTATGGCGGCCGCTGGGTACCGCAGGGGCGATCGGGGTGTCCTCCATCCTGTTCGGGCTGTGGCACATCCCGCCGTCGCTGCAACTACTCGACCAGAACCAAGCCCTGAGCCAGGCGCTCGGCCACGGTGCCGGTGCCCAGTTGCTGGTGGTCACCGGCGCCGTCGCTTTCACCACGGTGGCGGGGCTGGTGTTCTGCGAGCTCCGCAGGCGCAGCGGGAGCGTGCTGGCACCGATCGGCCTGCACTGGGCCACCAACGGGCTTGGCGTGCTGGCCTCGGCGATGCTGTGGGCGGCGTTGAGCGGTTAACGGCCTCCGGAAAAACCCGGACACAGATTCAGCGCGGCCCGTCCGGAACTCCCGCGCACAACCTGCGATGACGGCGCCGCGCTGAATACCTGCTGAACGGCCGGTGGTCGCGGTGGCTACCGCTGCTGACCGTATTCGGCCTCCAGCACACCGGTTACTTGCAGCTACCGCAGCAACCGCAACCGGGGCCTGAGCAACTGTTGCAGCATCCACATCCGCCCATGAAGTCCTCCACAACTCGGCGTGAACGTGTCATTGCCATATGCGTATGACGCTACCCATGGGGCCGCGCGAGGCCACACCGCTGGACGGGGGATTCGCGGCGACGGCAGGGCGCGCGATGGTTACCCTGCGTCGCAGCTCCCAGCGGTGGTCTCCGGCACTCACCGGATCGGTGCCGCGAGACCGCTACTACTATCCACGCCATAAGCCCCGGCCAGCGGCGAAGGAGAGCAGTGGACACCGAGGCCGTCCTTGCCGACATCGCCGAGAACTGGCCGATCTACGCGGCCATTCCCTTCATCGCGGCATTCATCGGATACATCACCAAGCGCGTCGCCATCGAGATGATGTTCCGCCCGCTGCGATTCACCGGTATCCGGCCATACCTGGGTTGGCAAGGTGTCATCCCGGCCAACGCCGAACGCATGGCACGGATCGCAGCGGAGACGCTGACCAGGGACCTGGTGACCCCCAAGGAGATCTTCCAGCGACTCGACCCCGATCAGGTCGCCAAGGAGGTCGAAGGGCCGCTGCTCGACGCCGTCGACGACATCACAAGGGAGGTGATGGAGCAGTACCAACCCCACCTGTGGGAAACGCTGCCGCCCCGCGCCAAGCGGGTGCTGCTCATGCGGGTTCGCGCGGAAGCACCCAAGGCGATCGCCAACATCATGCGCGAGGTCGCGCACGACATCGACGATGTGCTGGACCTGAAGTACCTGGCCGTCAACAGCCTGGCACGCGACAAAGAGCTGATGAACAGGCTGATCCGGGACATCTCCCGACCGGAGATGCGCTTCATTGCCAGGTCCGGCATCTACTTCGGATTCCTGCTCGGTATCGGCCAGTCGTTCGTGTGGGCCGTCACAAAGGAACCACTGGTCATGCCGGTGGCCGGGTTCATCATTGGCTGGGTCACGGACTGGCTCGCACTGAAGATGATCTTCCTGCCGCGCGAGCCGAGGACGTTCCTCGGGATGTTCCGGTGGCAAGGGGTCTTCCAACGGCGGCGGCACCGGGTCGCCGCCGATTACGGCGATGTGATCGCCAGCCAGATCATCACCGTTCCCAACCTCATCGAATCCGTCCTGAACGGACCTAAGGCCGACCGGCTCTTCGAGATGATCCAGCGCGAGGTACGCCGCACCATCGACGCGCAAGCAGGCCTGATGAAGCCGTTCGTCGCCTTCGCTGTCGGATCCGAGCGCTTCCACGCTATGAAGGGCACGGCCACGAGGAAGGCAATGGAGCGTGTCCCCCAAGCCATATGCCACGCCGAGGAGTATGCCGTGGGTGCGCTCGACGTCCGCAGCACCATCGTGGAGCGCATGCGCAAGCTTGGGCCGCTGGAGTTCGAGTCGCTGCTACGCCCCGCCTTCCGCCAGGACGAGTGGAAGCTGATCATGGTCGGGGCCGTAATCGGCGGCCTCGTCGGCGAGCTGCAGGTCATTCTCATGCTGCACTAGGTCACCCGGGGCACATCCCACCACAACCGTTCTCGAACGTGTTTGCGAGTATCGAATATGCGTTCTATTGTGGGGGGTGATGGCTGGAGGGGTGGAGGTTGCGCTTCCCGAGCCCGGCACCGCGTGGTGGCGGGCCGAGCTGGGTGAGCTGGTCGAGCAGCTGCACGCGTTGGAGGTGCTGCAACGGCAGGCGGCGGCGATTCAGGGGGAGATCCTGGCCGAGATGGCTGATCGGGGGCCGTTGGCCGAGTACGGCTATCCCAGCCTGCCCTCGCTGCTGCGCGACGTCCTCCAGGCGGATCTGGC
>NZ_WBXM01000021.1:0-36143 GCF_033042135.1 Haloechinothrix sp. LS1_15
ATCCAGCGATGCACCAAGCCCGGTGACACCACCCCCCGGATCATGCACTCGACTGGGGGCATCAGTCATGCCGGGCCTGGAGACCAGGAGCCCCTCGATCAAGGAGCCGCGAAAACGGTAACGGGGGTTGCCCGTGCGTCCTTCTCGCCGGATGGCCCCATGTCACCGATGTTAGTGACCCGGTGCTGTGCCGGACGGACGGGACTGCCCCGAGGGCGGAGGCGAGGCGGATTCGATACGCCGCCAGCTCCGGTGCCCTGCTGACGAAACGCACTCACCGGCCTCACTCACGCCCGAGGTCACGTACTGACCCGGCAACCTGGCCCGGCAACGTACGTCGGCTGTCAGTTCGCCGTTGCCATGGACGAAGGCGCTGCGGCACTACAGCGTGGCGAGGAACGCGTGCCAGCCGTGTGCTGGGAGGGCAAGCAACCCCCCATCCGGGTCCTTCGAGTCGCGCACCAGGGTGTCGGTGGTGTCCCAGCCGATCTCGACGCAGTCGCCCCCATTGGCGCTGTAGCTGCTGGTCCGCCACGCGATATTGCTCGAACGATTGAGCTCGGCCTCAGTCATGATCGTCGTCTCCATCCGAGTAGAGTTCGGTCGCTGCTGTGGCGATTAACTCCCTCGATTCTCCCTCACCCAGGGCAGTGCTTTCCAGCCTGGCAAGTATGTCCCGGTAAGCATCAATCTCCACCGGACTCTCCAAGAACAGGCACGAGGTCTGACTGTCGAGGTACACGATGGGCTTGAAGTCCGCTACGTCCAGAAGCGTGAATGGGCCAGCAGTTCCGGCATGAGCGCCGACTGAGGTTGGCACGACCCGAAGGCTGATCTTGGGCCGGACCGACATTCTGAGTAGGTGATGGAGCTGTTCCGACATGACCACCGGCCCTCCGGCAGGCAGCCGCAACACAAACTCGTGCAAGAAGAACGTGCAGTGCGGTGGGTACCGTCGACTCAGCAAGCTCTGTCTGGCCAAACGTGCCGAGACCCGATCTTCAACCTCATTGTCCGGTACAGCCCCTGATCCTTCGATGACCGCGCGTGCGTAGTCACCGGTTTGCAGTAGTCCCGGCACCAATGTCGATTGGAAGTGCCCGATACTCACGGCGTTGGTCTCGTGGTCGATCAGCGTGCGGACCTGCTTGGGCAGCATGGGGCCGTGTTGCTGAAGCCAGCCCTTCCTGTCACGTTCCACGGTCAGACTCATGAGCCGGTCCCGTTCGGCGCCTTTGACCCCGCACACGGCGAGGAACGCGGAGACGTCGTACCCGGAGCCGCCGCGCTTGCCGGACAGGAGCCGGGATATCTTGCTCTGCGACCAGTCGAGTTGACGGGCCATCTCGCTACCGGTGAACCCCGCCCGCTGCATGACAAGCCGCAAGCCCTCACCGAGTTCGCGACTGCGTACCGTCGGTTCGCGATCGTCCATGCGTGTTGAGCATAGGGCTTGTCCCGACAGCATGGACGGTTTCGCATTCCTCCGTTCCGGTATTCCACAGTGTCGCGAAAGGAGTGAGAATGGCAGATCGTGCGGCGTGCCCGTGCACGGACATGTCCTGAAGTTGTGCGGGCGCTGGTGGCGATTTCCGGGTTTCCGGGAGCGGATCCGGGCTCACAACGTGAGCGCGCGCTGCATCTCCCTCAGGTCGGCTTGACCATCGGGAACAGGATCGTTTCCCGGATTCCCTTGCCGGTGAAGCCCATCAGCAGCCTGTCGATTCCCACACCGACCCCGGCTGAGGGCGGCATGCCGTACTCCAGCGCACGCAGGAAGTCCTCGTCGAGTTGCATCGCCTCGGGGTCGCCGCCTGCTGCCAGCAGTGACTGCTCGGTGAGCCTGCGCCGCTGCTCGACCGGGTCGACCAGTTCCGAGTAGCCGGTGCCGAGCTCCATGCCGAAACCGATCAGGTCCCACTTCTCGGCAAGCATCGGGTCGTCGCGGTGCTCGCGGGTGAGCGGGCTGGTTTCCTTCGGGTAGTCCATCACGAACGTCGGCTGGATCAGGTCGTCCTCCACCAGCTCCTCGAACAGGTGCTCCGCGAGCTTGCCCTGTCCCCAGGACGGGTGCCAGGAGATGTCCCGCTCGTCGGCGTGCTTGCGCAGCAGCTCCACCGGGCTGCGCGGCGTGATCTCCTCACCGAGCGCCTCGGACACCGCTCCGTACAGCGTGATCGCAGGCCACTCGCCCGACAGGTCGAGCTCGCCCCGCTTGGTGGGCACCACGGTGCTGCCGAACACCGCAGTGGTGACCTCCTGGATCAGCGCGCGGGTGAGCGCCGCGCCGGTGTGGTAGTCGCCGTAGGCCTGGTAGAACTCCAGCATCGTGAACTCGGGGTTGTGGCTGGAGTCCGCGCCCTCGTTGCGGAAGTTGCGGTTGATCTCGAAAACCTTCTCGATCCCGCCGACGACCAGGCGCTTCAGGAACAGCTCCGGCGCGATCCTCAGGTACAGGTCGAGGTCGTATGCGTTGATGTGGGTGGCGAACGGCCGGGCCGAGGCGCCGCCGTGGATCTGCTGCAACATCGGGGTCTCGACCTCGACGAACCCGCGCTGCACCAGGCCATCGCGCAGCGCCTGAACCGCCTGGGAGCGCTGGATCACCATCTGTCGCGCTTCGGGGTTGACGATGAGGTCGACATAGCGCTGCCGTACCCGAGCCTCCGGGTCGGTGAGCCCTTTGTGCTTCTCCGGCAGCGGGCGCAGGCACTTCGACGTCAGCGTCCACGAGTCGGCCATCACCGACAGCTCGCCCCGCTTGGAGGTGATGACCTCCCCGGTCACGCCGACGTGGTCGCCAAGGTCGATCTCGGTCTTCCACGTCTCTAGCGACTCGGCGCCGACCCGATCCAGCGAGAGCATGATCTGGATGGAGGCGGTGGCGTCCTTGATGGTGGCGAAGCACAGCTTGCCGCTGGTGCGGTACAGCATGATGCGGCCCGCGATCGAGACGCGATCCCCGGTGAAGTGGTCGGGCTCCAGGTCTTCGTAGCGGTCCCGGACCGCCGCGACCGTGGTGCTGCGGTCATAGGTCACCGGGTAGGGATCGATGCCCGCCGAGCGGAGCCGGTCCAGCTTCTCGCGCCGGATCCGCATCTGCTCGGGCAGGTCATCGACGAAGTCATCACGCGCCTCAGTCACGCAGCCGAGTGTATCGACCCTGCTCACGGTCCCGGCTGCCCGGCGGGTCGGGGATCAGTACCCGTCGCTCGCCAGCTGGTCGAGGATCCGCTCGGCGAACGGGCCGAGCACGTCGATCGTCTCGTCGACGTCACGCTCGGTGCCGACGTCGTAACTCAGGTCGAACACGACCGGTCCGCGCCGCACGACCAGGTCGACGACGCCGAATCCGCTGGCTCCCTTACCGGCGAAAGCCTGATCACCGAGACCATTCAGGATGGTTCCTTCCTGGTACGGGCTGGACGACCCGGTAGTGACGCTGTCGAAGTAGGCTTCGGCTCCCTCGGCGCGCTCGAAGGTGCGCGTGGACAGGCTGAAGTCCACCGGATCGAAGATGCGTTCCATGTCCTCGATGACATCCCCGGTCGACGGGATGGTGTCCTTGCGGCGGCACCCGTTGTAGATGTACTCGTGCCCGCGCTGCTCCGGCCTGGTGGCGGTGGTTGCCGAGATGACGGGGATGGTCTCGGTGGCGATCGGCTCCGCGTCGTTCCCGGTTACCTCGCGGATCCCCGTGTTGTCCAGCAGCGGGCAGGCGCGGACGAACTCGTCGCCGACCGGGCTTGCCTCGTACCGCGGGGTGGCGGGTCCTTCCGGCTCGGCGAGCAGCTCGATGAGGTTGGTGGCGGCGGCCTCGGTCACGCTGGTGCGGTCGTCCTCGGCGAGGTTGAAGGTGCGCAGCAGCACCACCGCTTCGTCGGTGACCAGCGCATGGGTCAGGAAGTCGACCTCGTCCGAGGCGCGTTCGTAGAGGTCGACCCCCTCGAACGAGCCCGCTGGCTCGTAGTAGTTGTCGAGATCGCGCTCGATGGTGTCCTCGTTCGCAAGGAACGGCTGTACGACCACGACGTCCACGCCACGTACATCGTCGCTGGCATCGAGGTCGAAAGTGTACTCGCACGTGGCGGTAACCGACCCCGCGGTCGTCAGGCTGCGGTCGGACTCGACATCGGCCTCGCCCACGTAGTCGAACACGGTGCGTTCGATGCCCAGCTCGCCCTCGTTGAGGGTGCCCGCGTAGTCGTGCAGCCGGTGCCCCATGCCATGTACGTCGCCCGGTGTGACCACCCGGCACGCCGGTATGTGTGCGCTGCCGTCGGGAGCCTCAACGGCCTGCGGGTTCGGCTCCATCGTCAGCGCGGCCAGGTGGTCGGCGCTCCGGCCGTCGGAGCCCGGCACCTGCGGGGTGCCCGCGATCGTCCCGCCCCCTGGAGCGAACACGGCCGCCGCGGCGACACCCGCAGCCGCGATGACGGCACCGATGGCGAGCGCGGCCCAGTGCCCGCTTCGTGGTTCGGGCCGCACGTGCCCATGGTGAGGTTGCGGCATGGATCGTTCCCCCTCTGACTCCCGCCAGATGGTCCCCGGTGTTCCTCGGATACGACCCTAGTACAGCCAGCTCGTAGTTCGGGCAGGGTTTCCCGACCCGATCGGGCCGATTACCCGCGCGCTGGCGTTACTCGCCTGCCGCCACCAGCCGCACCAGCGGCGTGTCCTCGTCGTCGATCGCGATGTAGACCGCCCCGTCCGGACCCGACTCGACATCGCGGATGCGCCAGTCCTGTTCGGTCAGCAGCGTCTCGGCGTGATCGGCCTCGGCGCCGTCGACGGTGAACCGGGCGAGCCCGTCGCCTGCCACAAGTCCGCTGACGAGCAGGTCGCCCTGCCAGTCGGGGAACTGGTCGCCCTCGTAGAAGGTGATCCCGGCAGGGGGGAACCCGCCGGTGCCGCACTCCCAGTAGTGGACGGGGTCGACGATGTCGTCGCGTTCGGCGGGGTGGTCGCCGATGGGGGTATCGGTGCCGTACTCGCAGCCGGTGTGCGCCTCCGGCCATCCGTAGTTGCCGCCAGCCTCGACGATGTTGATCTCGTCGCCGTCCTCCTCTCCGTGCTCGCTCTGCCACAGCTGCCCCGTGGCTGGATGGACGGCCATGCCCTGGGCGTTGCGGTGCCCGTAGGAGTAGATCTCGTCGGCGACAGCCGGATCGTCGACGAACGGGTTGTCGTCGGGGATGGCGCCATCGGGCGCGAGCCGCACGGTGGAGCCGAGCGTGGTGGCGGTGTCCTGGGACGGGTGGTCGTCGAAGTCCTTGTCGCCCCGGTCGCCGACCGAGACGTACAGCATGCTGTCGGGGCCGACGACCACCCGGGAGCCGTAATGCTGCTCCCCTGTGCGGAATGGTTCGGCCGTGAACAGCACCTCGACATCGTCGAGCCGTTCCCCGTCGAGGTCGAGCCGGGCCCTGGCGAGGTGGGTCGTGGTGGCGCCTGCCTCGTCGGCGGCCGCGTAGGTCAGGTACAGCCAGTCCGGCTCGGGAAAGTCCGGGTGCACGGCGACGTCCAGCAGGCCGCCCTGGCCCGCGAACGCCACGTCGGGCACCCCGCCGATGTCACGGACCTCACCGCTGGCGGTGTCGACCACCGACAGGGCGCCCGGCAGCTGCGTCACCACCAGCTGCTCCGTTCCGGGCAGGAACGCCAGCCCCCACGGCTGGTCGAACCCCTCGGCCACGGTTTCGATCGCCGGTTCGGCAGGCTCGTCCGCGTTGTCCACAGGATCCTCGGCCGCGGGGAGCCGCTCGGTGGCGTCGTTGTCCTCGACGAGCAGCGCCAACGTGATCAGCGCGCCTGCTAGCAGCACGAGGAAGACGCCGGTGGCGAGTACTGCCTTGCCCATGTCACCCCTGACTGCGCCGCTCGAAACGGTCTGTGCTGTTCATCGTAGTGACGGTGCCGGAACGGGGTGGGCGACGCACGTGGAGCGGTCTCGGTGATGATGCCGTTTCGCTATGCCCATGACTCTGCGAATGTTCGACGACGAGGCCGACGCTCTGCGTCGGCGAGCTGAGTTCGAGCAAGAGTTCCATGCAGGAAGTCGCTCGCCAGGCCGTGCGCGAGCCGAAGGACTCCTCGGGTACCGAATATGTACCGAAGGAGTCCTTCGGCTCCCCACCGGTGCCGGTCGCGCCACCGGTCAGTCGGCGATCAGCTGTAGCTGCGCGTCCTCCGACTCCGCGGTCAGCGTGAGCTCCTCGCCCTCGATCTCGTAGCCGGGGTTGTCGTCGAGCACGTCGAACACCGTGCGCTCGAACTGGTCGCGCTCCTCGCCGCAGGACATCATGGTCGCTGTCAAGTCGGTGACCTCGAGCTGGTTGTCGGTGGCGGTGTACTGCGCCCCGAAGGTGTTGCACCCGCCGTTGCCGGAGGCGTTGCCGTCGCCGTCGAAGATGACGTACGCCTCGGCGTCCTCCGGGACCGAGGAGGCGACCTCACCCTGGATCACGGTGTCGACGATCCACCGGGTGCTCTCCAGCGGGCGGTCCTCCTCGGCATTCGAGGATTCGACGAACTCGATGGTGGTGTCGTCGCCTTCCAGCACGAGGGTCTCACCGTCGAGGGACATCACGGGCTCGCTGGTGAGGAACTCGCTGACCCACTCCTCCTGGGCCATCAGCTCGTCCTCGCAGGCCATCATGGTTCCGCCGATGTCCGGGATGACCAGCCGGTCGTCACGCAGCTCCGCTTGCCCGGTGAGCTGGTTGCACCCGGCGTGGGCGCCCACCTCGCCGTGGTCGAAGCGCAGCTGGATCTTGGTACCGGGAACCAGCTCATGAGGTTCACCGTCTCGGGTGACCTCCGTGGACTCGTATGCCCGATCCTTGGGGAGCTGCTCGGCTCCGCTGCTTCCGCTCGCACCGCCTGCGTCCTCGCCGCCGCAGCCAGTGGCGGCGACAAGGGCCAGCAGTGAACCTGTCACTATCGCTTTCATCACCCTGTGCACGCGGAACACCCGAATAATGGTTGCATCTGTCGCCGAAATCCTCACGAGAAAGGACACGAACGTGGCATCCGGCCCGGAACACGGCACCACGGATCGTCTCGCGATCTACGGCACGCTGATGCGGGGTGCTACCGCCTGGTGCTTCCTGGAACCACTGGTCGCCGTACACGAGGGCGAGTGCACCTTGCCTGGCACGCTGTACGACACGCTGCGCGGCTACCCGGCGTACTGCGAGGGCAGCGGCCCCGGCGTGCCTGCTCAATGTGTGCGGCTGCACGACCCGGACGCTGCCTGGCCGGAACTCGACCGCTACGAAGGGCCCGAGTACCAGCGACGCTTGATCACCTTGCCGAGCGGGCCCGCCTGCTGGGTCTACGTGTGGATCTCACCTGTGGACGGGATGCCGGAGCTGCCGAACGGCTGGCTGCCACGGCGGCAACGCTAGGATCGTCGGCGCTCACCGTCCGGGTATTCACCGAAAGATCGCATGAGAAGAGGGCACGATGCGCGCAGACAGGCGTTTCCGGGTCGTGGTGGCGTTGATCGGCCTGGTGGGTATGTCGGGAGCGGCATCGGCGGGTTGCGGTGCCGGGACCGATCCCGCGCCGGGGCTGTCGCAGGACGAGGTCGAGACCGAGGCACAAGAAGCTCTCGAAGAACGGGTCGGGGCACGCCCTGAGGCGATGGAGTGCGACAGTGGGCTCGGTGCCGAGGTGGACGACGCCACTCGCTGCGTGCTGATCGCCGGTGGTGAGCGCATCGGGCTCACCGTCACCGTCACCGGTGTCGAGGGCGATCGCTTCGACGTCGAGGTCGACGACGTCCCCCTCGAATAGCGGTCCGGTGCTGTATCGCGGCGTTCGCGGACGGTGACGACCACTGGCAGATCCTCCAACTGCCCAGCGCACACGTGGCTGTGCTGTTGTGCCGATCGCCGATGGACGTCGGCTCTATCACAGTGATGCAATTCACAGCAAGTTTCGGGCCGTATGTGTTCCTCGGTGAGGTGCACCGACGGTCGCGACGCCCCCAGCGGACCCGATCGGCTGGCAATGCGGATCACTATTGATCACGTGCTCAAGGAGGCGAGCAGTGGCCACGGACAATCCAGAGACGCCCTCTCAGGCAGAATCGCCCGAACAGTCACAGACATCGGAGCGCAGCGGCATGGATAGCGGGCCCATCGACCGGTACTTCCGGATGACCGCGTTGGGGACGAACGTTCGTAGGGAGACGGTCGCCGGGATGACGACATTCCTGGCGATGGCCTACATCCTGTTCGTCAATCCGTCCATACTCGGCGAGACCGGGATGGACACCGACGCGGTGTTCGTCGCGACCGGCCTGGCCGCCGCGATGGGCACGATGATCATGGGCCTATGGGCGCGGTACCCGATAGCGCTCGCTCCCGGCATGGGCCTGAATGCGTTCTTCGCGTTCACCGTGGTGCTCGTCATGGGCATCGACTGGCAGGTCGCGCTGGTCGGCACCCTGGTGTCCGGCGTGCTGTTCTTCATCCTCGCGGTGAGCGGGGTACGCGAGGCGATCATCAACGCGATCCCGTTCCAGCTCAAGCTGGCCACCGGCGCGGGGATCGGGATGTTCATCGCCTTCATCGGCCTGCAGAACGCCGAGATCATCGTGCCGTACGAGGCGACCTACGTGACCCTCGGCGACCTCGGCAGGCCACTGACCCTGCTGGCCATCTTCGGTGTGCTGGTCACCGCGGTGCTGCTGCTGCGCGGGTTCAAGGGCGCGGTGTTCTACGGCATGATCCTCACCGGTGCGCTCGGGGTGATCACCGGCCTGATCGATCCGCCGCCCGCGGTCGTGTCGTCGGTGCCGAGCCTCGCGCCCACCTTCGGCGAGGCCATC
The DNA here is from genome assembly GCF_033042135.1 of Haloechinothrix sp. LS1_15. Taxonomy (NCBI): domain Bacteria; kingdom Bacillati; phylum Actinomycetota; class Actinomycetes; order Pseudonocardiales; family Pseudonocardiaceae; genus Haloechinothrix; species Haloechinothrix sp. LS1_15. The sequence goes on from NZ_WBXM01000021.1 coordinate 8,840, forward strand.
GTGAACCTGCCCGAGTTGCTGACAGCACAGCTCATCGTCGTGGTGTTCACGATGTTGTTCGTCGACTTCTTCGACACCTCGGGTGTGCTGATCGCCATCGCGAACCAGGCGGGTTTCCTCAAGGACGGCAAGCTGCCGCGTGCCAACCGCGCGCTGGCCTCGGACTCCATCGCCACCATGGGCGGCGCGGTGCTGGGCACCTCGACGACCACCTCGTACATCGAGTCTTCCGCCGGTATCGCCGCCGGTGGGCGTACCGGATTCGCCTCGGTGGTGACCTCGGTGCTGTTCCTGCTTGCGCTGTTCTTCTCGCCGCTACTGGCGGTGGTAACGCCGGAAGTCACCGCGCCCGCCCTGATCATCGTCGGGGTGCTCATGGCGAGAGGGCTCGGCGAGATCGAGTGGGGCAAGCTCGAATACGCGATCCCGGCGTTCGTCACGGTGCTCGCGATGCCGCTGACCTTCTCCATCGCCAACGGCATCGCGCTCGGCCTGCTGCTGTTCCCGCTGATGATGGTGGTCAAGAACCGGTGGCGCGAGGTGCACCCGATTGGCTACGTGCTGTTCCTCGTCGTCGCGGCCTACTTCATCTGGCTGGTGGAGTAGCCGCCTGCGGGGGTGAGCCGAAGGACTCCTCGGGTACCGGATATGTACCGAAGGGGCCCTTCGGCTCACCCCCACACCCTCAAGCCTGCCATGCGTCCACCTCGGTCAGTAGTTCCCGGCGATGGTCACTGTCGAGAAAGGACGCGTGGAACGAGTTCGCGGCGAGCTGGCGTAGCTGCTCGATGCTGATGCCCAGCTCGTCGCGTACGGCGCTGTAATTGTCCGCCACGTAACCGCCGAAGTAGGCTGGATCATCGGAGTTGAGGGTTACCAGCAGTCCCTCGTCCAGCAGCCGGGGCAGGGTGTGCTCCGAGAGCCGGGAGAACGATCCCAGCCGGACGTTGGACAGCGGGCACACTGTCAGCGGCACCTGCTCGCGGCGCAGCCGCTCGACCAGCTCGGCATCGTCCAGCGCCCGGATGCCGTGGTCGATGCGGTCGACCTCCAGCAGGTCGAGGGCCTCGGCCACGTACTCCGGCGGGCCTTCCTCGCCCGCGTGTGCCACTGCCCGTAGCCCCAGTTCGCGTGCCTTGGCGAAGACGTCGGTGAACTTCGACGGCGGGTGCCCCACCTCGGCGGAGTCCAGCCCGACACCGATGATGCGGTCGAGGTAGGGCTCGGCCTGCCGCAGCGTGCCCATCGCGGACTCGGCGCTGTCGTCGCGGAGGAAGCACAGGATGAGCTCACCGGTGATCCCGTCGTTCCGCGCCTCCTCCAACGCCCCGGACAGCCCATCGATGATGGCGCCCATTTCCACCCCGCGCTTGGTGTGTGCCTGGGGGTCGAAGAAGATCTCGGCGTGCCGCACCCCCTGCCTGGCAGACGCGCGGAGGTAGGCGGCGGCCATTTCGTGGAAGTCCTGCCGTGTGCACAGCACCGCCATGTTGGCGTAGTAGATGTCGAGGAATGACTGCAGGTCGGTGAACTCGTAGCGGGAACGCAGCTCGTCCACCGAGCTGTAGGGGAGCGCGACGTCGTTGCGGCTGGCGAACTCGAACACCATCTCGGGCTCCAGGGTGCCTTCGATGTGCACGTGCAGTTCGGCTTTGGGGAGATCGAACATGCCTCACAGCCTGCCACGGTCATGGTTGACAGCGCCGTCGCATTGGATATAGTTAACCTATCGGTTAATTAGCTAGGTGGTTATCAACGATGACGACGGACGATCTCAGCAGGACCTTCGCGGCGCTGGCCGATCCGACGCGCCGGGCGATCCTCGCGCGGCTCGCCGAGGGCGAAGCCACGGTGGGCGAGCTCGCCGAGCCGTTCGACATGAGCCTGCCCGCGATTTCCAAGCACCTGAAGGTTCTGGAGCGATCCGGCCTGATCACGCGCGGACGAGCGGCGCAGCAACGCCCGTGCCGGTTGTCCGCCGAGCCGCTTCGCGAGGCCGCGACCTGGGTCGAGCGGTACCGGGAGTTCTGGGAAGGCAGCTTCGACCGTCTCGATGAGCACCTCAAGCAGATGCAGCGCGAGCTGCAGGAAAGGAAGGATCATGAGTAACGCGGCGAGCACATCGAACCCGGTGGAGGCGGCAGTGCCCGAGTTCACCATCACCCGCACCTTCGACGCCCCGCGCGAGCTGGTGTTCCGGGCGTGGATCGAGCCGGAGCAGATGACCCGCTGGTGGGGTCCACACCACTACACCACCCCGGAATCGACGATCAGCGTGGACGCACGGCCGGGTGGGCAGTGGCGAGCCACCATGATCTCCGAGTCCGACGGCGCCGAGTGGCAGACCGGGGGTGAGTTCCGGGAGATCGTCGAGCCCGAGCGGCTGGTATTCACCTGGGGCGGCGTGGACGAATCCGGCAAGCCCGATCACGGAACGCTGATCACCGTCACCCTCGCCGAGCAGGGCAGTGGCACCGAGATGACCTTCCACCTGTCCGGCATCGCAGGGCATCCGGGCGATGAGAACGTATATGACGGCTGGGCCGAGTGCCTGGAGCGCCTCGCCGGCTACCTGGTGCGGGACAGCGGCAGCTGAGGTCACCATAGGCACATGGACGCACCGGAGGATCTGCACCGCGCTCGCGAGCTGGTCTCTTCCGCATGCCGGATCGTCGCGCTGACCGGGGCGGGTATCTCTACGGACTCCGGCATCCCGGATTTCCGCGGACCCAACGGCCTGTGGACCACCCGCCCCGGCGCCGAGCGGCTGTCGAACCTGCAGGCCTATGTCAGCAGTAGGGAAGTGCGGGAGCAGAGCTGGCAGGCGCGGCTCGAGCACCCAGCCTGGCAGGCCGAGCCGAACGCGGCGCACCGCGCCTTCGTTGAACTCGAACGGCTCGGCACGCTGTCGGCTGTGCTCACCCAGAATGTCGACGGTCTGCACCAGGAGGCCGGTTCCAGCAACGAGCGGGTGCTCGAACTACACGGCACGATGTTCCAGACCAGTTGCCTGAGTTGCGCGGACCGGCGCGAGATGCGGCAGGTGCTGCAACGCGTGCGTGCGGGAGAGACCGATCCTCCCTGCGAGGTCTGTGGCGGAATCCTCAAGTCCGCCACCATCTCCTTCGGTCAATCCCTCGACCCGGAGGTGCTGGAACGTGCGAGGCAGGAAGTTCGCGACTGCGACCTGATGCTGGCCGTAGGCACCTCGCTGACCGTGCAGCCGGTCGCGGGCTTGGTAGCGACCGCCGCGACCGAGGGTGCGGACGTGTTGGTGTGCAACGCGCATCCGACGCCCTACGACGGTTGCGCCACGGTGGTGCTCCGCGGTGCGGTCGCCGAGGTGCTACCGGCTCTGGTCCCCGCCGAGCCGCGCACCACGGGCCCGTAAGCTCCCCACCCGTCCCGGCACGGTCCACAGCAGCGTCATCCCGGCCAGCATCGGTAGGGCGGCTAGTAGCGCTGATGCGGTGATGCCGGGTGGGGTGATCCCGGCGGTGGTCAGGGTGAGCGCGGCGATGCCGCCGAGTTTGGTGGCCCCGGCGACTAGAGCGGTGCCGCGGGCGCGGATGGCGGTGGGGAACAGCTCGGCGGAGTAGGGGATGATCGCGGCGTGGAGGGCGTAGATCGCTAGGAGTAGTAGCACCGTGCTGATCAGCAGGACGGTCGTTGAGCCGATGATGGCTGGGGTGAGGGCGGCGAAGGCTAGCAGGGTGAGCGCGGTCAGGGCCGCGGCCGCGGTCACAGTGCGGTGGTTGCCCCACCGCGCGTAGAGCCAGGCCACCGCGATCACGCCTGGCAACGACACCAGGGCCGATTGTGCGAGGGTGGTGGTGACGGTGCCGATCGCCACCCCGGAAGTGGTCAGCGCCTGCGGTAGCCAGACCAGGAAGCCGAAGTTGGCCAGCCCCCAGGCGATCCCGCAGGTGAGCAGGGCTGCGGTCGCGGCGCGTAACCGCGGGGCGAGGAGCAGGGTGCTGGCGCTGCCACCGGGGTCCGGGTGTGTGGCGGGCGCGAGCCGCATGCCGAACCGGTGCAGGATGGACAGTGCCTGCTCGTGCTTGCCGTGCAGCAGTAGGAATCGGGGGGATTCTGGGACGAACCGGCACACCGCGAGCAGGAGCAATCCGGTCGGTGCGCCGATCAGCCATAGGGCGCGCCAGCCGAGCAGTGGCATCAGTACCGTCGCGCTCCAGCTGGCGAGCAGGAATCCCAGCGCGGCACCGAGCCCGCCGACGAGCACCATGACCCTGCCTCGTATCCGCCGGGGAATGGTTTCGGCGAGCAGCGTGAAGATCACCGGGAGCATCCCGCCCGCAGCGAGTCCCATGGCGAAGCACATGATCACGTTGCCGGTGAAGGTGGGCATCGCTCCGCATACCGAGGTGCCCACGAAGAGGACGGCGGCGTAGACGATCGAAGCTTGCCGTCCGATGCGGTCGCCGAGGTATCCCCATACCAGCGAGCCGATCGTGGTTCCGGCGATCCCGGCGAGCGGCAGCACCGCCACCGGTACGGCCGAGGCGCCGGGTACGCCGGGTGCTGAGAGCCCGTACTCATCGGTGACCGCTGGGATGATGAAGGTGAAGGTGAACGGTTTCTGCGCGTCGATGGCCACCGCTAGGATCATCGCGCCGATGAGGGTGCTTCGTGCTCGGCGTGCCGGTGCGGTGTCGGTGTCGCCGTCGACCACGGTGACGTCGGGGGCAGCGGCGCCCCGTCGCGGGGTCAGCAGCCCGGCCAGGGTCAGCGCGCTGCCTGCCACGAGTAGCAGCATCGCCACGGTCATGGTGGTGCCGGTTTCCATGCCGGCCATGTGGTAGTCCATGTCGCGGGCTGCGGCGAACATCGGTAGGTGCAGCAGCGTGCCGCAGACCACGGCCAGCACGCCGACCCGGAACAGCCAGCACCTGCTGTTCTGCGACCCCACCGGGAGCACGGTACGGGGATGTGTGGGCACGGGACGTCCTCGGAACTGCCGCACGCGACTGTGCCTCACGCGAATCCGGCTAGCGCGTCGGCCAGCTCTTCGGGGATTTCGGTGGGGGTCACTCCGTGTTCGGAGCGGAGCATGCAGGCCACGGTCTGGGTGCCTTGGGCGATGAGCTGGTCGTCGCGCTGGAAGTCGAAGTCCATCACGATGCGGTTGCCGTCGGCGTGCCGCAGCGTCATCGCGACTTCGATCTCGTCGAGCGGGAAGCTCTCCGCGTAGTAAGTCATAGCGCAGGACACGGTGACCATGACCAACTCGCCGCGGCAGAGGCTGGCGAGCACTCCGGGAGCGTGGTCGGCGAGGAACCGTTCCCGGCAGTGTCCCTGCCAGTGCAGGTAATGCGCGAAGTAAACGTTGCCGACGGCGTTGGTCTCGTCGAGGGTGACGACGTGGCGATACCGGTAGCGGCGCATCGTCACCCTCCCAGCAGGCCCGCTACGGCGATCACGACCTGCGGTGCCTCGGCCTGCTCGGCGGGGTCGATCGGGGTGTCCGCCGGGGGGTTCGCCTGGAGCTTGGCGGTGACGACCTGCGCTGCGCCGGAACGCATGGCCGCCAGACCGTCCTCTGTGACCTGATCGATCCGCAGCGGCTCCACCGACTCGTTGCCAAGCTTGACCAGCGCTTCCCGTGCGGTCCACACGCGCATCGTGGCGAGTGCGGGGGCCTCACCGAGCTTGTCCCGCAGCGCCTCGGCCGCGCGCCGGTCGGCAGGCCCGGCGAGCTCTGCCGCGGGGCCGGGTGGTTGCGTCGGATCGGGCACGCGTTCCCAGTCCACCGCTACCGGCGACGGTGCCAGGGCGAGCAGCAACGCGCCGCCGGTGTAGCTCGCGCTGGCGTGGTGCCCGTCGACGCGCAGTGCCCCCGCCGGGTCGTGTGTGGCCGGTGAACCGGTGATGCGGGAAGCCAGCGTGGTGGCACTGCCGTCCTGGCGGGATCCGGTGGTGGTCATCAGCTCCACAACGTCGGCCAGGTCGCACTCGATGAGCCTGCGTGTCAGCCACGGGCCGATCAGGGGTAGCGGCACGTGCTCCAGCTGCGCGGGGCCGGAGATAGCGCGCAACCGCAGCCCGTCCCACCGGGCAACGATCTCGCCTGCCGGGTCGACGAGATCGACGTCGAAGGTGTACTCGTCGGTTGTGTGGTCGCGCTCGACCGCGTGGACCCGTACCGGCCCGCACGGGGCACGCCAGGCGGTGAACCGTTCGGCTCCGGTCGGCAGCGCTTTCCGGTGCGGCACGCAAGCCAGCAGCGCGTGCAGCGCGGCGTCGTGGGTTCCGGGGTCGCCGAGCAGCAGCTCGTCGCTGTGGAACTCGGAGAACCACGGCCTACCTGCCGGAGGGTGCAGCCACGCGCAGGCGCGGAACGCGGACAGCTCGTCGTAGCGGTGCACCCGCTGGAACCGGCCGCCGTGGAAGAACACCGTTCCGTAGAACTCGTGCGGCTCGCCGGTAGCCGGTTCGGGTGCCTGCGCGGGCGCGCGCGGTTCGGGCGGGTCCGCGGCGGGCAGCACCGTGCCGGCGAACCGGTCGGTGGCGAACTCGTCGCTGCTGTCGCGCAACGCGACATCGATGCCGCCCGCGCCTGCCAACGCGGCCAGCCGGACCGTGCGTTCCCCGGAGGGTCCAGGGATGACGGGCGCGCGGAAAGCCAGATCGGACAGCGACCACGCCGCTTTCCTGCCGCAGGCGAGCGCCGCTACCTGCGCCATGGCCTCGGTAGCCAGCACCGCGGGCAGCACGGCCACCCCGTCGATGCGGTGGTCGTCGAGATAGGGGTCGGAGCCCACCGAGAGGGTGGCGTCGGCGACGGCCTCGATGCCGGGAACGCGGGTGTGGATCCGCTCGGCGAAGCGCAGCAGCGGGGTGGGGGGACCGGTCACGTGCAACGTTGGCGTGGCGGGGAAACGGGAGGTGATGGTGACCGTCACCGGTGCCTTCGGGTCGGCGAGCAGCTCGCGCACTGCGCGCACCCCGTCGGCCGGGCCGATCGGTTCGACGCCCTGCCTGCGGAGGTTGTCCAGCACCCCGAGCCGCACTCCCATGCCGATGCCGGACCACACCGACCACTCCACGGTGTGCGCGCGGCAATCAGGGTTCCGGGCCGCCCACCCCTCGATCTCGGCGCGCAGCCAGTCATTGGCGATGCAGTACTCTGCCTGGCCCGCCAACCCCTGCCTGCCGATGATGGACCCGAAACCCAGCAGCAGCCGCAGCTCGTCGCCGGTTTCGGCCAGCAGCGTGCGTAGCCCGTCCACCTTGGGGGACAGGGTGCGTTCCAGCGACTCCGGGGTGACCTCGCTCATCCGGCGTGGCTCGTTGACGCCTGCGCCGTGGATGATCCCCCGGATCGGGCCGTGCTGCTCGGCGGCGGCCACCAGCTCGGCGACCGCGCCGGGGTCGGTGACGTCGCAGCGCACGTAGTGCGCGGGCACCCGCGCGTCGAGGTCGGCCAGTGCGGGGGCGACCGCCGGGTCGTCGGCGGGTGATCGGCCCGCGAACACCAGCGTGGCGCCCGCGCGCTCGGCCAGCTCCGCCGCGGTGTAGGCGGCGATGGACCGCACCCCGCCGGTGACCAGCCACACCCCCGCGGGCAGTGCCGTCGTGCACGGGTCGTGTTGCTCGCCGTCCGGATCGGTGGCCTGCCTCGCCACGGTGGTGCTGCGCTCGAAGGAGCCGTCCGTGTCGCGTCGCAGTTCGAGGTAGCGTTCGCTACCCCCGGCGAGTTCGGCGACCGGGAGGGGAGCGTCCGGATCGGCCACATCGACCACGGTGACGCGGCAGGAATCCAGCTCAGCGGCGGCGCTGCGGCCCAGCCCCGCCGCCGCTGGATGGCCATTGTGGATGACGAGGAGCTGGGCGGGCTGAGTGGTGCCGATGTCGCCGAGCAACTCGGCGACATCGTGGCTAGAGGTCTCGCCGGTCAGCGCCACCGCCATCCCGGGTGGCTCCGGACCGTCGCCGGAGGCGAGCTCGTGCAGCCAGTGCCCCTGCGGGGCGTGTACCTGCCAGCCCGTCACGGCGTCGCGTGGATCCGGCAGGGTGAACGGGATCCAGTGGCTGCTCAGCTGTCGAACCCAGCCACGTATCCCCGACACCCCGCTGCCAGGGCCTGCTTCCTCGCCCTCGCCTGCCTGCCCGGCGGGCGTGCCCGCATCGGCGAGCCCCGCCAGCACGTCGGCGGCATCGGCCACGGTCGCGTTGGCCAGCGACAACGGGGCGCTGGGTAGTTGCTTGCCAAGCGCAGCGGCCACGGCGCCGACCGCGTCGGTGACCTGCAGCGAGGTCATGTGCAGGTCACCGAGCAGCGAGGCGGCCGGGCTGATCGCCTCGGGTGACAGCTCGAGCAACCCGGCCAGGTGTTCGGTGAACGCGGTGAGCGGGTCGGCGCCCGCGACCGCGATCTCCGCGGCAGGCTGGGGGGTCGCCTGCTGCGGGCTCGCCGCCTCCTGCTCGGTGACGGTGGTCCTCGGGATAGCGGTCGCGGTGGCGGTCGGGCCGGAGCTCCAGCCGCTGCGGTCCTCGCACGGGCTGGTGACGAATACCGGCTCGGCGTCCAGCCGCAGCGGCCGGTAGGCGCGGTCGACGAACCAGGGGTGTAGGTCGGCGCCCGCGCAGGCACCGAGCACGGCGGTGACCATGGCGTGATGACGCGGGTGGCCGCCGCTGTCGATGCTCAGTACGGGTGTCGTGGGGCAGGTGGCCGCGGCTAACCCGGCGAGCGTGGTGCCCGGTCCGGCCTCGATGAGCAGGTCACAGCGTTCGGCGAGCTCGGCGACCGCGCGGGTGAACAGCACAGGTTCGGTGAGCTGCCGCACCAGCAGCTCCCGCAGCTGCTCGCCGGAGCATTCCAGCGGTTCGCCGGTGACGGTCGATATCAGCCCTCGCCGGGGTGGGGACAGCTCGACCCGGTCCAGCGTTTCGCGCCACGGCGCCTCGACCGGGCGCATCGCGTCGCTGTGAAACGCGTGGGAGACCGGCAGCGGGTACGCGGCGAACCCGGCTGCGCCTGCGCGCTCGCACACGGTGGCCACCGCCGCTGCCCGCCCCGCGACAGCCACCCGGTCGGGTGCGTTGTAGCAGGCGATGACCACGCCGGTGCCGTCCAGCAGCGGCTCCACCCGCTCGGCAGGCCCGGCGATGGCTGCCATGGTGGTGTCGGCAACGCCGTGTTCGGACATCAACCGCCCGCGCAGCGTTGCCAGGTGTAGCGCCTGCTCCGCCGAGCAGGAGCCACCCCAGTGCAGCGCGGTGAGCTCGCCGAGGCTGTGCCCAGCCGCGCCGACGGCGGTGCAGCCGAGCTCGTCGAGCCAGGCGAGCGCGGCCAGCGACTGACCGAGGATGGCTGGCTGGGCGAGCTCGGTGTCGACGGCGCCGCCCGCATCGGCGTGGTCTCCGCCGGTACCGTCTGCGTCGGGTAGCCGGCTGGGCAGGTCGGGCACGTCCAGGTGCCGTGTCCACCACGGCAGTTGGGGGCGCACCGGTGCTGCCTGGCCGGGGAACAGCATGCCGAATCGCAGGGTGGTGCTCGACCCGAGCGCGTAGCCCGCGGCGGGATCGAACCGGGGCGAGCCGTCCCAGGACGCGGCCACCGTCGCGGCCGCCGACGCGGCGGCGGCGAGCTCGCCGGGGGTGGCGGCGACGAGCGCGGCGCGCCATGGCTGGGTGCTTTCCTGGTGGTACCAGGCGGTGGCGCTGATATCGCGCAGCTCGGCGGCGCTGAGCTCGCGCGCCGTCCCGGCTAGGTGCGCCAGCCGGTCGACCAGGCCCTGCCGGGTGCCCGCTCCGAGTACCAGGATCTCCTGCTCGCCGGTGGTCGCCGACCAGCGGCGGGTTGCCGCCGACAGCGCGGGGGTGCGCGCGCTCGCACGGCCTTCCAGGACGATGTGGACGTTGATGCCGCCGAATCCCATCGAGGAGACCCCGGCCCTCGGGACCTCGTCGGTCCACGGCTCGGCCTCGGGTAGAAGCCGCAGTGGTACCGTCTCGCCGCTGGCATCGCCGAGTAGCGGGTGCGGGTTGCGGCACCCGGTGGCAGGCGGTAGCACCCGGTGGTGGGCCGCCAGCGTCGCCTTGATCAACCCGGCGACGCCTGCGGCGGCCTTGGTGTGCCCGATATTGGCCTTGATCGACCCCAGCGCGGCAGGCGGTGCGCCGTCACCCCGCACCGTGAGCAGCGTCTCCAGCTCCACGGTGTCCCCTGTGGTGGTTCCGGTGCCGTGACCCTCGATCAATCCGGCCTGTGCCGGGTGCAGGCCTGCCAGCTGGTAGGCACGGTGCAACGCGAGCGCCTGACCGGCGCGCTCCGGCCTGGTCAGCCCGCCGGAACCGTCCGATGACGAGGCCCAGCCGGCCACGTAGGCGTAGGGGCGCAGGCCAAGCAGGTCAGCGTCGTCGGCGCGCATCAGCGCGACCACGCCGCAACCTTCGCCGGGCAGGAACCCGGTCGGTTGCGCGTCGTAGACCCGCATTTCGTCTTCGGCCAGCGCCGACAGCCGTGAGAACCCGACCAGTTCCAGCGGGTCGAGCGACATGTCGACACCGCCCGCGAGCACGAAGTCGCACTCGCGGCTGGCCAGGGCGCGGCAGGCGGTCATCACCGCCAGCAGGCTGGAGGAGCACGCCCCGTCGACGGTGTAGCCGGTGCCGTGGAAGTCGAAGTGGTTGCAGATCCTGCCCGCGATGGTGTTGGACAGCGACCCGGCCAGCGTCTCGTCGCCTGGGGCCGGGAACGGCTGCTTGACGAGCTCTTCGAGCCTGCCGAGCACGTCACCGGCCACCTCGCCGGGCACCCCTGCTTGCTCGAGGGCGGTTGCGGTGGCATCGGCGAGAAACGGCCACCGCAGCCGCAGCATGGCCGCCCTGCTGAACTCACCTGCCAGCGAGTTGCCGAGGATCACGCCGACGGTGTCCCGGTTGAGACCGTTGCCGCCTGCGAACCCGGCATCGGTCAGTGCGGCTGCCGCGGTTTCCAGCGCAAGCCAGTGGGTGGAGTCGGCGGCACGGAACAGCGGTCCGCCGACGCCGAACCGTTCCCGATCGAACGACCAATCGCGCAGCACGGCGGCATGGCTGGCGTAACTGCGATCCACATCGGTGCGGCTACCGCGATACGGCTCGGGCAGCCTGCCCTCCGGGATGCGGCGGAACGCCCGCCGCCTGCCGAGGACGGTGTGCCACAGCTCGGCAGGCGTGGTCGCGTCGGGATACCGGCAGGCCATTCCGACGATGGCGATACGCTGACCGCTCATCCGTGACCTCCCGCTGGTGCCGGGGCGGAGGCGGCACGGCCGGGCACCCGCTGCAGCGGCAGCCGCTGGCGGATCACTGGGCGTAGGTGCCCCAGCTTCGCTTCAGCCAGCAGTACCAGGCCGCGCAACGCGCAGGTGATCACCAGAGCGAAGAAGAGCCCGAACACGATCCCCGAGACGACCAGGATGCCGTAGATCGCGGCCGTGGTCACACCGAAAATCACCTGGTTGCGGGTCTTCGACGGGGACGTGGCCGGGTCGGTGATCATGTAGAGCGTGTAGAGGATGAACGCCACTCCCGTGATAGGTAGCAGTGCTGCGACCAGCGAGTGGTCCAGGAACAGCCACCGAAGCACGGCCTGGGCGACGAAACCGCCCACCCATGCCAGGATCAGCGGCAGTTTGCCGGTGAGCTTGGCGTTTAGCGCGGTACCCGCGGTGAGGATGGCTAGTGGGATGAACCAGTTGAGGGCACCGGTCACCCCGTTGGTGAAGTGATACGGCGGGGCGATTCCCACCCACGGGAACAGCAACAGTGTCGCCGCGATACCCACATTGGACGGGTTCAAGATGTGCCGGAGCCTACCGCGCACGCGGATGCGAATGACGTACTTGGTGGCCGTAGCCACCATGACCGCGAAGATGTACGGCCACAGCGACGCGTTGCCGTACAGCAGCATCGCGCAGGCCAGCGCCGTGATGTGCGGGGGAAGAAGGAACACCACCATCGCGTGTGCCCCGCCCGCGTATTCCGGGGTGACCCCGCGCGCCCAGCTGTCGACCCGCTCCATCAGCAGCGCCGCCGCGTAGGCCACAAGCACCGACACGATCGGAGTCAACGGGGACTGCTCGAACCCGAGCACGAGGTGCCCCGCAATGGTGAACAGCGTGATGGCCGCCGCGAACCGGCGCAGCGCCTTGACCCGGACGTCCACCTTGGGCTTCGAGGCCTGCTGCTCGGTCTGCTCGCCGGTGCTCGCCTGCCCGTTGATGGCGGTGGCGTTGCCTGCAGGGGATGTCGTGGTGGTCATCGCATCTCCGCCGTTCCGTCAGTGCCAAGCACCACGGTGTGGTGCCCTGGCGAGACCTCGAAGGAATCGCGGTGCACCCGATCACCGTCGCGCCATGTGATCGTCGCTTCGGTCGCCTCGCCGTCCGGTAGCGTGAGCTGGAGCTGGCTTGCCGAGACGCCCGCGTGCCCGTTGGTGGGATACAGCTGGGAGCGCTTCGTCTCGCCACCGATGGCATGCTCCACCGTCGCGCCGATGGCGTCGCGCTGCCCGCCAGCCGCGCCGGGCTTCACCAGCCGCACGAACGCGGCCTTGCCCTCGTTGGGGGTGCGGTTGCGCAGCAGGACGGAATCCTCCCACTGGTTGGCCACCAGCACGTCCAGCGTGCCGTCGCCGTCGACGTCGCCGAAGGCGAAGCCGCGTGAGACCCACGGCGCGCCGATGCCAGTGTGCTCGGCGATATCGAAGTAGCGGCCATCGTCGGCCCGCGCCCACAGCGGGTTGTGTTCCCGCCCGGACAGGTCGTCGCCTGGCCGGAAGTTCGGCCACGCCTCGGGGTGGTGCAACAGGTCGTCATTGCCCATCGCCAGCTCGTGCAGCTCGGGCCAGCGATTGTTCTCCCCCTGGATGAAGCCGGTGGCCTGCAACATCTCCTCGACTCCCGAGTTATCGAAGTCGCCCGACTTGACGTCCCAGGCCCAGCCGCTGCGGGCGAGGCCGAGCTCCTCGGCACGCTGGGTGTAGGGCACCTCGCCGTCCAGCAGCCTGCTGCCGTCGCCGTCCCCTGTGAACACCAGGTTGCTCTCGTGCAGCGCGAAGGGGCTGGTGATGTTGCTGACCATGATCATGGGCAGCTCCATGCCCGGGTTGTGGGTGAAGGTCACGCCCATGCCCTTGAACGAGCCGTAGCCCAGCACCTGTGAACCCGGCGTGGTCATGTCCCTGCCTGCGACGACCTCGTCGAACCGCACCCGCCCCGGCTCCGAGTGGTTGACCAGCAGGTTGTCCGGCCCGAAGTCGTTGGCCACATACAGGTCCGGCAGCTGGTTGCCGGACAGGTCCTGCCAGCCGAACGCCAGCGTCCAGGACCGGGCCGACGCGTCGGGCAGCGCGGTACTCGCGTCGCGCACCTCGGGCTTGTCGCCCGGTTCTCCGGTCGGGGAAGTCAGCAGCAACCGGTTCACCCCTGCGTTACGCGCCTTGCCCATCGAGTGCTGCATCGCCATGCGGTCATCGCTCACGGCCTCGGTGTCCAGCACACGAGCCCCGTCGGGGAAGTAGTTACCGGCAATGATGTCCAGGTGACCGCTGCCATCCACATCGGCCAGGCCGAGCGCCGAGGTGTTCCACACCTCCATCGGCTCGACAAGCTCGTGGGCGCGGAAGTCCCCCGCACGGGGGGTATCGCCCGGCTCAGCCTCGTTGAGGAATAGCACCGGTGAGCGGCCCCAGTAGTAGACCAGGAAATCCATGCTGCCGTCCTCGTCGAAATCGGCAGGCACGCAGCCCATCGGCGCCATCGCCTCGTCGTAGGGCAGCCCTTCCGGGACCAGGCCGAACTCCTCGTAGCCCGGTCCACCGGCGCCGGGAACCGGGAACACCCGCACCGAGTCGTCCCTCGGGTCCACCAGGCACGCATCGGCCGCGCGATCCAACCCGCGCAGGTCAGTCAGCGCCGCGGCGGCTCCTACAGCAGAGATCCACGCCTCGATGCGCTCCAGCCCCGGCTGCACCTCGCGCAGCTGCCGGGCATCCGCCGGTGCCGAGTTGACCGGCACCACCTCGAAGTCGACATCGGCCGCCAGCCGCTCGGACTCGGCCTCACCCAGGCTGGGCCGGATCGTGAACAGGCCGGTGACCACGCACAACGCGATCGCCAGCGTGATGGGCACGGCACGTCGCAACACTGACGACATCACGGCCTTCCTTGAGTTCTCACGGGGCGCTCACCGCCGGTACGGCGTACTGCCCCTGCCTGTCGGTCCGTAACGCGGTCACGGTTACGCGCTGACCATCGCCCGCAACCGGGATTTCCAGGTGTCATAGGCCGAGACGTCGAGGGAATCGGTCAGCCCTTCGGCCGCGAGGTCGGTCCATTCGCGCGCCTCGGCGGCCTCGATCCCGAACAGCTCACGACCGGCCATCGCCGTGTACGCAGGCACCACACCCGACCTGGCTCGCGCTGTGAGGCCGAACAGCGCTCCCTGACCGAGATGCGGCCAGTACCGGCCGCTGCGCTCGGCCAGCTCGGCCACCCCCGCCGCCCCGGCGCCACCGGCGTAGCAGCAGGCCAGCCCGATGCCTGACCACAACGGGCCGCGGGCGATCTCGGGAGCGGCCGCGATACGTTCCGCCGCTCCAGCCACGTTCGCCGACTCCACGAACCACAATGCGCGACCGCAACCGGCCAACCTGGCCTCCCACCGCTGCGCCCGCCCCTGCGTCCGCCGCTGTGCGGGGTCGTGACGCCAGGCGCGCCGCAGCGACCGCGGACCACCGAAATAGACCTCGGCAAACCCGGCACCGTCCAGCGCCAGCCACCGCAACAACGGAGTGCCAGGAACCGCCGAAGGCAGCGGCAGCCACGGCAACGCCCCCGCCCAGCCGAACCCGACATGGACCAGGTGCACGTAGCCATCCCCGGAACCGGCCAGCAACCGACGAAACGCGTGAGCGCGCCCGGCGGTGAGGCGGTCCCGCAACGCGGCGTGCATCGCCGCCCCTTCGTAGGCGAAACCACGCTCGGCCTCGCCGATCGTGGCCAGCGCGGGATGCGGGTCACGCCAGTGCCGTACTGCCAGGTTGAAACCGGCGAGGAAGCTTCGCGCATGCCCTTCAAGCAACTCCCGCTGCTCGGGCTGATCCAGCCGGAAACCCCGGCGCGAGAAGTTGGCAAGCCCCGCGGGTAACTTGAGCAGCCGCGGCGGGCGGGGCTGCTCGGCCGTCGCGGCTGCCGGCATCCGCTCTGCTGTCGCCATCAGTCCACCTCAACTCCCGCGATCGGCGAGACCGTACTCCGTGGCGTGTGGCTCGCCGAACTGTTGATCACGAGGTAACCCATTCGGGCACTCTATTCCCAAAGGGCACGGATCGCTGATCGCATGAGGACGGTGACCGGGAAGTTCACCAGATCGTGCGAGGTTTCATGGTGGCCGAGGGGATTCGAGTCGCAATTATCTTGACGGAATCCGGTTTAGTGGCAGCGGATCAAGATCGTTTTTATTGTTACTATGAGGTATACAGCTAACGGTGTACTCGCAGATCACGGCTTGAGTGTATGGGACATTCCCAATCCTAAAATGCGCAGCAGATTGTATCTATTGAGGGATCGGCATCGCCCCCCTGGGTGGCTTCCGAGTTTCTCGTCTGGCGATTCGCCTAGCAACGGATCAAGGTGAAGAACGTCTGATCCGTGATCACTATCCGGTTGAGACGCCAGTACGGAACGAGCCTTGCGAGGCGTTGGGAGTGTCACAGTGTCCAGATTGATACGTCGGGGAGCAGTCGCTGTCCTGGCAGTCGGTGTCGCGGCTGGAGCTTCTCCAGCGTACGCCGCTGACAGCCAACGCGAACTGAGTTCAACGGCTCTCCCCAAGACAGTCAGTGGAGATCAGTACAGAGCCGGAGCTCCAGGGTGCGACTTCAGGTTCGCGCGTCAAGACGAGTGCTTGATCGGCGGGGATGTCGACCCGGTGCCACCGCCGGAACCAGGGTCCCCGTGCGATCCGGAGGCCGATGACCCGGCTGCGCCGGATCCCAGCACCGGTCTGCTCGACCTCGACCTTGGCGCGGTCTCGACGATAGTGGACGGCGTGGAACAGCTGCTCTTCGGTAGCCCTGCCCCCGAAGAGGACGATTGTCCGCCAGCGGAGCCGGAGCCCGCCCCGGAGCCCGAGCCGGAGCCCGCCCCGGAGCCCGAGCCGGAGCCCGCCCCGGAGCCCGCCCCGGAACCAGCCCCAGAGCCGGAACCGGAGCCCGCCCCGGAGCCCGAGCCGGAGCCCGCCCCGGAACCAGCCCCAGAGCCGGAACCGGAGCCCGCCCCGGAACCAGCCCCAGAGCCGGAACCGGAGCCCGCCCCGGAGCCCGAGCCGGAGCCCGCCCCGGAACCAGCCCCAGAGCCGGAACCGGAGCCCGCCCCGGAGCCCGAGCCGGAGCCCGCACCTGAGCCCGCTCCGGCCCCTGCCCCCGAGGAGGACTGCCTCTGCGATCCGCCGCTGCTGTCCTCTCTCGGCATTGACCTCGGCCTGCGTATCTGAGCCAAAGGAGTGTGAGCATGACCGAGCGCAACGATGATCAATCTGCTGAGCCGGAACTTCCCTCGCAGGGGCGGCGTGACTTCCTGAAGCGCGCCGGTTTCACGGTGGCCGGGGCCGCCGCGGCCGCGGCCGGGAGCCAGTTCCTCCGGCCTGCGGTGGCTTCCGCGCAGTTCCCGGTCCCGGAGTTCGACGATGGTGTGCGAATCGAGTGTCCCTGCTTCGGTGACCTCATCAACCTGGTCACCTCTGAGGGCACGTTCCCCTTTTCGGGCGCCGGTAACGTCGGGGTGCGGCTCAATGTCTCCCCCGATCCGAACAAGTGGGGAGTCGTGGTCGAACAGCATTCGGTGACCGCGGAGGACACCCCGTTCGGCAGGATCACCATCGGCATGGCCGACGAGATCGAGCTGACCCCGGAGGGTCTGCTGGAGTTCAACCCGATGACCGGTGGGTTCGACCAGACGGTGTTCCTGCCGATCACGGTCACGCTGGAGCACTGCGGTGCCAACGGCGACGAGGTGGTGCTGCGCACCCTGCCGGACGATCCCATTTGCATGGTCACCGCCGAGCCGCTGGCGGACTTCCCGCCGCAGGACGCGCCGTACAAGTCCAACAAGGATGTCGGTTTGTACGCGATGGGAGCCGACGGACAAGTTGTCGGCGACTCCCCGATCGCAACGCTTCCGACGTTCGACTGGGTGGTCGGCGGAGGGTAAGCCCGCCTAGCCCCGACCCGATCCGCTTTGGCCCGCGACACCTGCCGAGGGTGTCGCGGGCCAAAGCATGCGTGGGAGCGCTACGCGGTGTGCTGCTCGGCCTTGGCGATCTGCAGCCGCCTGGCGATCATGTTCTTGGCCAGGAACGGCACGGCCTCGCCCTGGAAGTCGATGCCGGGCGCGTAGTCCCGGATCGTGCCCTCCATGACCAGCAGGGACAGGATCGGGAAGACGAACTGCGGGTCGGCGTAGAGGCCGTAGCGGCGTTGGATGGCGAACAGCTGGGTCGCGAACCCGACGAGGTCGAACTCGGCGGCGGGAACGCCGGTGTTGGCGTCGATGAGCGCGCGGATCTCGTTGCGGAAGCCGTCTACATCGGTGGCCGGTCCGGGCTCGACGGTGGATAGCACTACATCGGCGCACGCTTCGCCGCGCCCCACGCTCATGTAGTAGAAGAACGAGCTGAACCTGTCCTGCGCGTGCACGCTGAGCCGCACGGTGAATCCGGCGTCCACGATGACCGCGCCGGCTCCGGGACCGAGATAGAGGTTGCCTGGGTGGAGGTCACAATGGACGAGGCCGTCGAGGAACAGCATCTGGTAAACGGCACGCAGCGCCGCGGTGACGGCCCCGACGCGGTCGACCTCGGTCATCTCAGCGGCCGAGTCACGACGTAAGCCGGGGATGAACTCCATGACCAGGACGTTGCCGGAACTCAGCTCCTCGTGCACCGCCGGGATGCGGATGCCGTCTCGGCCCGCGAGGTGGTCGCGCAGCAGCGCAAGGTTGACGCGTTCCTGCTCGAAGTCGAGCTGAGCGTAGACCGCGGCCGTGAGCTGCGTGATGATCTCGGCGAACGGCACGCCGCGCAGCCACGGTAGCCGGGAGAGGCCGCGGGCTGCCCACCGCATGATGGTCATGTCGACGCGAAGGCTGTGCTCGATCCCCGGCCTGCGTACCTTGACTGCCACCTCACTGCCGTCCGGCAGCACCGCGCGGTACACGCACGCGATGCTGCCCGCGGCGAGCGGCTTACCCGCGCTGGCCAGCACGGCGGTTCTCGTGGTGGCGTCGAGGCTGGAGACCAGCGCCGCTTCCAGCTCGGCAAGGGGGATGGGTGGTCCGGTGTCGTACAGCGCGGCGAGCTCGCGGCAGCGATGCTCCGGGAGCAGGTCGGCGCGGGTGCTCAGCATCTGCGCGACCTTGATGAAGGCGGGCCCGAGTTCGGTGATGGTGCTCACCAGCCAGTCGTCACCGTGCCGTACGTGCCGCCGGGCTAGCGGCATACGCGAGCTCAGTGTCTGCCAGGCTGCTACCGGCAGTCGCCGGACCAGCACCAAGGCGATGCTCAGCACTCGGAGCAGGACCTCCCGGGTTCCCGCGGGTCGCAGCGCGGCGCCGTGACCGTGCCACGGCGCCGCGGACGCCGCAGCCGCGGTGGAATCGATCGGTGAATCAGCCACTGTGGACCCCCTGTCGGCCCGGGGACACCGCGCGGGGACAGCCTGCTGTGTCACACCCGGGTGTTGTCGGTCTCGGACGCGGTCGGCGTCAGAATACGACGGTGTAGGCGGCGCTGCCCGGTGCGCGCGGCGCCGCAGGCAGGGCATCACCTGATCAGGGGTCGAGCACGATTCCGTGCCGGGTCCGGCGGTAGCCAGGGTCGCGTCGTGCCGGGGTGGCTTAGCCCGCTGGCCTCGCGGTGCGGACGAACTGCTGGAAGTCACCGACCACAGTGTCGAACTGCCCGGGCGTCGCGGTCAGCGTCAGCTGGATGACGGCGCGCTTGCGCGGGTCCTCGCTGTCGAGGATCCCGAGGAAGACGTGCGATTGCACCAGGTCCAACTGTTGGTCGTTCACGGTGGTGGCGAGCCGGACGAGCTGTGTCAGCCCGGGGGCGTCCTCGTCGCCGACCTCGGTGCGATCCTGCAGTTCAACCGACGCGCCCTGCCGCAGCCGCACGATCGCCTCGTCGGCGATGGTGGCCATGCTCGCCTCGTCCGGCCGGAGCTCCCCTGCCACGGTGATGTTGGCGGTGAAGCCTTCGCTGGAGGCGGGGTGCATCGCGACGAGCGCGACCCCGGGGGAGCCAGCCTCGTCGGGTGGGACCGATTGCCAACCTTCCGGAAGCGTGAACTCCATCGGCACCGGCAGCGTCGTTGACATGATGGGCACTCCAAGCGTTGTTCGGCCTTCTGCTACCAGCTGGTCAACCTGTCCCAGGTGGATCTGGCGGCATCCCCGACGGTATCGACGGTGGACCGGTCGAGGTTGCCGACGGCGTCGGCGACATCGTTCGCGGTGTCGGTGACCTTCTCCGGATCGATCACGATCTCGCCGCCGAGCTTGCCGCCGTAGCCCAACGCCGCGCCGGCCTCGGCGCCGACGGTGAACTTGCCGTCGTCCATACCCACGTTGAGATCAGCAGCCGCACCGGCTCCCGCCCATACCTCGCCTGTCAGACCCGCGCCGACGCCGCCGACGTCACCGTGCACGCCTCCTTCCGCGCGACCACCGGCGAAGGCCTCGCCGCCGAGCTTGACGCCTGAGGTGTTCACCGAGCCCTCCAGGCCCGCTTCCGCACCCACGAAGGCCTCACCTTGCAGACCTGCCCCCAGGTACCCCCATTCCGCGGAGCCGTCGGCTTCGGCCTTCAGTAGGTACGCATCGGCGTTCAGCTCCCCCTTGAGGCCATCGCTGCCGATGGACAGCCTGCTGTCGGCGCCCGCGCCGAGCACGTCGGCAGCGGCCGTTCCGGCGAGGTCGATGTCGCCGACCGTGGTTTCCCTGGCGACGCTGTCACCCCAGACGCTGACGCCCGTTTCCCAGCTCCCCAGCTCCAGGTTCCACTTGGGGCCGCCCCCGCCGGGCAGCGGGCCGGAACCGAGTCCGAACTCGGCGAGCGTCTGGCTGATTTTCAACTCTCCGATCCCTGACCGTTCGATCGCGGAGCTGACCATGTCAGCCGCGTTGGTCAGCCACGAGGGCGAGGTGGAATCCGCCTCGCAGTTCCTGCCGATTGTGCCCGCGCAGCCCGAACCCGAGTCTTCGAGCTGTTCCCTGGCGCGCCGCAGCACCTCGCGGGCCTCCTCACGGAGCCGCTCACCCGGGTCGTGGAACGGCTCCATCGGGCCGAGTTGTTCACCGGCCTGGGCACGCCGGTTGGCTTCGGCGACCGCGCTGTCGTACCGCTCCCTGGCCTCCCGGGTGGCCGCCTCGCCCCGTTCCCACAGTTCGATCGCCTCGGCGGCCTGCGACTGTGCGGCGAGGATGGCTTCGGCGTGCCGAACGAGAGCCTCGGCGGTGTCGGTTATCGTGTCGGCCGCCCGGTACCACTGGGGTTTCTCGTCGTTGAGCGAATCCCAGAACGCGTTGCTCGCCTTTCCGAGCCAGCCGTCGATCTGCACGCTGCCGAGCCGGTCCGCGATGCCTTCCAGCCGCGAGCTCCGCTCGCGGAGTTGCCGGGCGATGTCCTCGACGGTCGCGGCGTCGCCACGGATCAGTTCCTTGGGGTCGGTCGTCGAGCCGAGCTCGGCACCCCGGGGCAGTGAGGACATGATGCCTTCCTCCCAGTGGTCAGTGCGGTGCTGGGCCGCTGATCGGGGGAAGCCCGCGTTGCTGACGTTCCACGGCATCGGCGGTGGCTTCCTCGTGGTGCCGGTAGCCCTGCGCCGCCCCGGTCAGGGCGTCGCCGAGGGCGCTCGACTGTTGTGCCAGCATCGCGGTGGCGAGTTGCCAGGTCACGCAGAACGTGCCGACGGCGTCGCGGACACCGTTGTGTCCGAAGGCCTCGTCGCCTTCGGCGAGCCCTGCCAGGTCCACGTTCAACGCCTCACCCGCGGTTTCCTTGATCCTGGTTGCCGCGCTGGTCAGTGCTTCGGGATCAACTTCCAGATCTCCAGCCACACCCATTCCTTCCCGGTGGTACGTCCTCGTGCTTCGCGCGTCGTGTCGATCACTAGTGTGACGTACCTGCCGGGGAGTCGGTTCCGTTGAGTGTGTGTAACTCGCGAAGACCCATCCCGGTGTCACTGGATCGGGTGCTCGCCGATAAGCTCGCCCGTGGCTGTATGGGGCACAGGGACACTGTGAGTAGCCGACGACGGTAAGCAGACGACACAGGCGAATCGAGGTAGCAACGTGCGTCGGACTAGGGGACTGCTGGTCGCACCCGTACTGGCGGCATTCGCGCTCGCGGGCTGCACGGTGACGGTGGGCCAGGGCGACCTCGAAGAGGGTCTGGCCTCCGACCTGCAGAACGAGGGTGAGCCGGTGGAGTCGGTGGAGTGCGAGGACGGCCTGGAGGGCGAGGTCGACTTCGCCACGGACTGCACCGCGCACTTCGACGACGAGACCCGGGAACTGACTGTCACGGTGACCGAGGTCGACGGCAGCGAGATCCTGTACGAGCTGACCTGGAACGGCTGATCGCACGGTGCGGGGGCTGATGGCCCCGGTCCTGGCGGCGTTGGTGGTCACCGCTTGTGGCTGGGGCGACGAGGACACCGTCGACGCCGAGCACCTGGAGCGTAGTGTCGGCCAGGCGCTGGAACGCACCGAGGACGAACCGGTGACCGACGTTAGCTGCCCAGGAGGCCTGCGTGCCAGGTTCGCCGAGACCACCCGCTGTACCGCCACCATCGACGGCGATCGCTACGGTGTCGAGGTTCTGATCACCTCGGTCGATGACGGCGACGCGACCTTCGACATCGAGCGCGACGTCGACCCGGTCTCCTGAGCGCGATCGTCACGTCCGGTTCCCGGCCTGCCCACGCCCGGCTACCCACGCGGCAGCCTGGGTGCGGCGCTGCATGCCGAGCTTGGCGAGCAGGGACGTAACGTAGTTCTTCACGGTTTTCTCCGCGACGAACAGCCGCTGGGCGATCTCGCGGTTCGACAATCCCTCGCCGATCAGCTCCAGCACCGCTCGCTCGCGCTCGGTGAGTTCGGCGAGCCGATCGTCCTCGCTGGGATGGCGCATCCGATCCAGCACCCGCCCCGTTGTGACCGGGTCGAGCAGCGAACGTCCCGCGGCCACCTCGCGGACGGCGTGCACGATGTCCTGGCCCCGCACCTGCTTGAGCAGGTAGCCTGCCGCGCCGGCCATAATCGCTCCGACCAGCGCATCGTCGTCGTCGAACGCGGTGAGCACCAGGCACGCGGGCGGGTTCGGTCGGGAACGCAGCTCGCGACACAGCGCGACCCCGTCGCCGTCACCGAGTCGCACGTCCACCACGGCGACGTCGACCGCCGTGTGGGCGGCCGTGGCCAGGCCCTCGCTCGACCCTCCCGCCTCGGCGATCACAGTGATGTCCGGCTCGTCGTCGAGCATGTCGCGTACCCCGCGCCGGACCACCTCGTGGTCGTCGACGAGCAGCACCCTGATCGCCATGGCACCAGCTTACGGGGGCCGTTCCGGCATGACGCCGTCGTGCCCGTTCGTGCTTATGGCATGCTGTGCCGCCACGGGGAGGTGACACGATGGAGCAGGAAACCGCACGACGGTGTCACGATCTGTTACTGCACTTGGCAGGCAGATTGCCCGACGAACTGCTGTGGCGGTATCGGGACTGGCTGGCAGAGGGAGCGCTGCCGGTCCTCGCGCGCACGCTGCCGAAAGCCCTGCTCAAGCACGGTATCGACGTGGAAGGTGCCGAGTACGAGCTGCTGGCGGGGGCGTTGCTCCCGCATGGCGCCGACCGCGATTTGGTGAGCGCGGCGCTCGGGGTGGACGTGGTCACCCGGACCAGGTACACATTCTCTGAGAACGCACCCGAATGGATGACCGGGGTCGACACGGTCGCCGCGGTTATCCACGCAACGTTGCGTGGCCGTCCGGATGTCGGCGAGGTACGGCAGAGTTGGCGGTACGGCAGTGACGGTGAGGATCCCGATGTCAAGCGGGTCTTGCTGGTCACTGCGCTCGACGGGTTGCCACGATTGACCGCCGAACTGCAACGTGTGGTGCGCGTGCTCGGTGATGAGGTACCCAGTGTCGAGGTCGCCTCGCCGGACTTCGAGGCTGGCGAGTATCACCGGACGGCACTGGCGCGATCCACGTTGCTTTGCATCGGTGGGGTGGAGACGGGCGGCGGAGCCGCCGCGGCCTGAGAAGGCAGGCTCTACCCGTGGACGGGAGGGAGAGAGTCGCATGGTGGAGGTCCGCGAGGGGCATGGTCGGGACACGGCTTCGGTGTCGTTGCGGCTGCACAACATGCTGCTCGCGTTCGCGGGCAGGCTGGATGACAGCGGGCTCAGCCACGCGAGGGAGCTGGTGGCACGTGCCAGGCAGGATGAGGCAATCGAACTGGTCACCGGCGCGTTGACAGCAGGGCGCTTGCCGGTGCGTAGCGCGGAGCAGCGCGAGCTTGCGGCGCTACTCGGCTCGTGCGGATCAGATGGCGCGCTGGCGGAACTGCTGGCCGTGGACGAGAGCGCCGGCGACACGACCGGGCACCGCTTCAGTGGCGACCGCCACCCGGGCCAGGGCGTCGACCGAGCGCTGGAACCTGCCTTGCAGGTGCTGCCCGAGGTGCGGGCGGTGCACGCGGTGTGGCGGCTCACCGGGGCGGGCAGCGTTTCAGGGCCACTGCCGCAGCGGGTAGTGCTGGTCGAGGTCGGATCCGAGGCCAGCCCGCCGGCAACCGCGTACCGCATGGCGAGCGAGCTGCGGCGGGCCGGTGTTGATGCGGCCGTTGAGGTGAGCGGTCCCGGCGCCGAGTGGTGCGCTTACCACCGGCACGCACTGGCCGCGGCGGTGCCGGTGTGGCACGCGAGCAGACCCCCGGCCGCAGACGCGTCCCTCGCGCCCGCGCCGTGGCGCCACACCCCGTGGCTACCCGCTGAGCAGGAACCCGAGTGGCCGTCCGAACCCGAGCCCGAGGTTCCCGACACGCCGACGCGCCCGTCGACGGTGGAGGTCGCGGCAACGGCCCAAGCTGAGGATTACCCCCCGGACAACCTGTTCGTCCTGCCGAGCGATCGCTCCCACCGTAGGGAGCCGGGAGCGCACGTGCTCGGCACGGCGGAACACGCCACCGAGAGCACGGCCGAGCTCAGCACCGCCGACGTGCGGGAGCTCCGTACCGCGCTGGCGGGTGAACAGCGTCGGGCGGCCGACACGCCGTCGGGCAGTACCGATGCCCGGCTCAGCAGCCGCGAGAACGGCCTGCTGCGTCAGCTGCACGCCGAGCTGGCCAAACGCGAACACACCGGCCCCTAACCACCCCCGTGTCTAGTACGTCAACACGCCGTGTCCGGCACTCCGGCACCCCATGTTGGGCACCGTGGCACACACTCGTGCCGCCCGCCGCAGCACCTCCCGTGCCCGCGTCAACTCCCTGCCTGGCCAGTGCCGCCGCCAGCGCCTCCGGAGGATTCGCTCGCTGAGTCGCGCTCGCTTACCAGCAGGGTGTGGATCTCGGCCAGCCGCTGTTCCAGCTCGGCGACCTTCTCCGCCAGCCGGTCAGTCGACCGCTGCTCGGCCTCGCTGTCCTCTTCCATCGCCGACCGGGCCTTGCCGAGGAACCACGAGGCGACCGTCGCGGTGACCACACCGAGCAGCGAGATACCGACCAGCATCAACCCGGCCGCCACGAACCGGCCGACACCGGACTCGGGCACCATGTCGCCGTAGCCGACGGTGGTCGTGGTGACCAGGCTCCACCACAGCGCGTCCCCGAACGTCTCGATCGTGCTGCCCGCAACGCTGCGCTCGGCGTCGAGGATGGCGAGCGCACCGATGAGGATCAGCAAGCCGGTGGCCAGCGCGATTGCCTGGGTGCTCTTCAGCAGCGAGAGCTGCCCGCTCCGGGTGACGAGGACCTGGGCAGCGGTGAACGCGCGCAGCACCCGGAGCATGCGTAGCGCGGGCACCAGCACGACGAGCACGTCGATCGGGTGCTTGGCCAGGTACCGCAGCTTCTGCTCGGACAGGCCCGTGCGGATGATGAGATCGAGCGCGAAGATCGCCCAGATGGCCCAGTTGACAGCCTCAAAGCTCCCGCGCAGCGCTGGCGGCATGTCCGACCAGACGACCGGCGCGCCATAGACGACGATGAACAGCAGGGCGAGGGCGAGCATGAAGCCGGTGGTGCGGGCTTCGTAGCGGCTGAGGCGGTCGGTCATGCTCTCGGGTCCCTTCGCTGCCGTGCACGGGCGCGCCCAACGTAACCGACCCGCCATGTCCCGGCCTGCAGCCCTCCGTGTCCAGGGCTACGGCACCCCGTGCCGCCGTATGAGGCTTAACGCAGGAAGTCCCGCCACTCGTGCAGGTCCGGATCGTCGTCCTCATCGTTCTGAACTGAGCTCTGGCGCCGCTCCTGCTCGACTTCGGCCCGCTTGTTCGCCAGCTCCCGCTCGCCCTGCTGCGCCAGCTGGTCACGCTCCTCATCGGACAGCTGCTCATACTGCTCGGCGAACTGCTGCACCCCGGAATCGAGCTCCCGGGAGAACTCCGGAGTGAAGGCCACTTCGCGCAGTGACCGCCTGCCCTGCAGAACGTCGTCGATCAGCCGCGCGAACTCCGGGTTGTCCGTCGCGTCCTTGAGGGTGCGCAGCGAGTCGCGGAGGTACCGGTCCATGCCGGGATCGTTCCGCGTGACGTCGAGCAGGGGCTTGTCCTCGGGGTTGGTCATCAGCTCACTCCGGGGTGGTTGTACGCCTGCGAGGGCAGTTCGTGGGTATCCAGGCCGTCCAGCCCGCCGAGGAATCCGGCCGCTGCGCCGAAGAATGCCTCTGCGAGTTGCCAGGCATTGCCCATCTGGATGACGACTTGAGACAGTACGTAGACGATCTTTCCGACGATCGCTGCTGTAGCGGCACCGAAACCGATCCCACCGACAATCGTCTTGGCGGTCGCAGCGGCCGCCGCAGCCGTAATGGCACCACCGACAGCCAGGTCGATGGCGCGACCGATACCACCCTCAATGGCGCTCGCCGAGGAAGCAACACCCTGCGCCATCGTCTGGAACTCGTGGGCGACGTCTTGCAGGTCGGACACCTGACCGTTGACTTTTTCGTGCAGTTCGCTGAAATACTCATTGGCAGCGTCGGCCGCGTTCCCTCCCCATTCGTGGAGCATGTCTTCCTTGGCCCGCTTGGCTTCAAGAGCCCAGTCGGTGTTGAATTCGGCGAGGTTCGTCAGCGCGCTTCCCACTTTGGACGCGTCCTCCCAGTTCCCGGTGAACTGCTCGCTTACCCATTCCAGCGCGTTGATTCCTCCTGGAACGACAGGCCTTGACGCTTGTTGGAGAAGCCAGTTCGCCCAGTAGCTTCCGCTGTAGTACCGGGAGGAGCCGAGAACTCCTTCGACGGCTCCGGGCAGAAGCGCTTCCGGAGTTGGTTCCGTGAGGTTGGCGGCTGGTGATGTTGTCATGGCATCCATTCCGTGGTGTTCGGTGCAGTCGCACTGCTAGTAGGTGTCGTCGAGCTGACGCGCCGCGTCCGCATCGGTCGTTTCGTACATCGCGGCGGTCTCGCGGAGCTCGGTGGCTGATGCGTCAGCGACGCGGGCAAGCACTTTGTAGTTGGGAATGAGCGCATCGCGCAGGTTGGAGCATGCCATCGCGATGTTGAAGAAAAGCCGGGCGTCGGCATGACCGATGTCGAGGTGACGGTCCGCGTAGGGTTCCGCGGCCGTCGCATCCTCGGCGAGCCCTTCCAGCCGCTGGCCGAACTGGCGTATGTACTGCTCTTTGACGTGGAAAGACACACAGGCCCCCTTCTCGCCGCATGATGTCTGGCAGTGCACTCATGCACCCGGCGCTGCCTTGGATCCAGGTGCGAACGCAGTATAGTTTGAGATGCACTGGTATGGGTCTTGGTTCCGACCATCTGAGTGACTTGGTTGCGGGGTAGCTTGTGGGGCAGTTGAGAGTTCGGCCAGCGGTCGTGACGCAGTTCAGCGGCGATGTCGGCGTCTGTGTTCGGCATGGTAATTCTCCAAGCCAGCGGGTGGAGACGGCGTTCATTCCCGCCAAGCCTCCGCGGAAGTACCGGCCTCGTATGGGGGCGGTCAAGGCTCTGGGGATGATCGCGATCGCGCTGTACACCACGGCTCACGTCGTGACGATGAAGCG
>NZ_WBXM01000022.1:0-19631 GCF_033042135.1 Haloechinothrix sp. LS1_15
GTTCGCCACTCATCCACCCACCGAAGCGGGCTTCAGCGTACGACTTGCATGTGTAAAGCACGCCGCCAGCGTTCGTCCTGAGCCAGGATCAAACTCTCCAACAAAGAAAACAATCCCAGCAAAAAAAACCCAAAACAGGGCAAACACACAAGCTCACAAACAAAGCACACTGTTGAGTTCTCAAACAACACACCAGCGATATCTCTCGTATCCCGGAATTCCGGTTTCCAAGAAACTCACTTGGCGTTACCCGCAGACAAGCCTCGAACCCCGCGATATCGCTCGCGATAACTCGTAGGGGAACGTGGCTCGGCCACAGGGCCGAAGTAGTACTTTACCCGGTTCGATTCGCGTTGTCAACTACACTGTCGACCTGCTCGACCCGGGGGCCAGTACCAACCAGTAAGATCAACTCTACCGGTTGGCCGCCGGTGCCGTTCCGCGGGGTCCCCTTGGCGGTTCTCCCTGTCGGCCCGGCGTTCCTGGCGACAAATGAGTACATTACACGGCTGGTCCATGGCCTGATAACCGGGGGGTGGTTAACCGCGAAACTCCAGGTCAGACCACGGGGAGCAAGGTACGTAGCTCGTAAGGCGTGACCTCGCGACGGTAGCTGTCCCACTCAACGCGCTTGTTGCGGAGGAAGAAGTCGTACACGTGCTCGCCGAGCGCCTCGGGCAGCAGCTCGGACCGCTCCATCTCGGTCAAGGCCTCGCCCAGGTTCTGCGGGAGCTCGACATACCCCGCGGCCTTACGCTCGGCATCCGACAGTGCCCAGATGTCGTCCTCGGCGGCAGGCGGTAGCTCGTAGCCCTCGGCCACGCCTTTCAGTCCCGCAGCGAGGATCACGGAATACGCCAGGTACGGGTTGCAGGCCGAGTCCAGGGTCCTGATCTCCACGCGCCGCGAGGACGCCTTGCCTGGCGAGTACATCGGCACCCGCACCAGAGCCGAGCGGTTGGCCCTGCCCCAGGACACCGTCGTCGGCGCCTCACCGCCGCTGGTGAGCCGCTTGTAGGAGTTCACCCACTGGTTGGTCACCGCGGAGATCTCCCTGGCGTGGGTGAGCAACCCGGCGACGAAGGCCTTGCCGGTGGCCGACAGCTCGTCCGGGTCCTCAGGGTCGAAGAACGCGTTCTGATCGCCCTCGAAGAGGCTCACATGGGTGTGCATGCCGGAGCCCGGCTGGTCGGTCAGCGGTTTGGGCATGAAGCTGGCGCGCACGCCCTGCTTCAACGCCACTTCCTTGACCACGTAGCGGAACGTCATCACGTTGTCGGCCATGGTCAGCGCATCCGCGTACCGCAGGTCGATCTCCTGCTGCCCCGGCGCGACCTCGTGGTGGCTGAACTCCACCGAGATGCCCATCGCTTCGAGCGCCTCGATGGCGTGCCGCCGGAAGTGGGTCGCCGCCGCGTGGCTCGCCTGGTCGAAGTAGCCGCCGTTGTCCGCGGGCTCCGGCTCCGACCCGTCCTCCGGAACGCGCGACAGCAAGAAGAACTCGATCTCGGGGTGGACATAGCACGTGAACCCGGCCTCTGCCGCCTTGGACAGCTGTCTGCGGAGCACGTGCCGGGGGTCGGCCCAGGAGGGCGAGCCGTCGGGCATCGTGATGTCACAGAACATCCGCGCCGAGTAGTGCTCCCCTTCCGGCGTCTCCCACGGCAGCACCTGGAACGTCGAGGGATCGGGCTTGGCGACCATGTCCGATTCGTATGCGCGCGCGAAGCCTTCGATGGCCGAGCCGTCGAAGCCGATCCCCTCGTTGAACGCACCCTCCAGCTCGGCGGGCGCGATGGCGACGGACTTCAAGAAGCCAAGAACATCGGTGAACCAGAGGCGGACGAACCGGATGTCGCGTTCCTCTAGCGTTCGCAGCACGAACTCTTGCTGGCGATCCATGGCCGCAGACTATCCCGTCGCCACCGCACCGAAGCACGTGACACGGCCGGAACGGACACCGGTGTACTCGTTACCCTTGTGCGCATGCCGCCCCGGTCGCGCAGCAGCGCAACGCATATGTCGCCACCCGCGTCACCGCGTGCGCCGCGTACCGCGACCGCGCGGCTGGTGCCCGCGCTCGCCGCCCTGACAGCCGTGGCCGCCGCGGCCGCCATACCTGCGGGCTGCGCCACCCCTGCCGGGGTCTCCGAGCCCCTGCCTGCGGAGCGAGACCTCACCGCCACCGCGGTCACCTCGCTGGGCGAGCTGGACAGCGCGTCGGTCACCTTCCGCACCACCGGCTACGTGCCGGGTCTGGCGGTGCACGAGTTCGACGGCGAGGTGAGCACCAGCGGGGAGTACGGCACCGCCCAAGGCGAGGCGCGGCTGTACCACCCAGACGGCGAGCGCGACGACGTCGAGTTCATGCTCGCCAACGGCACCATCCACGTCACCCGGGGGGACGGAGTGCGCCGATCGCAGCCCGCGCCCCGCAACGCCAGACCCGGCTGGCTGTTCGACGCGGACACCGGTTTCGGCTACCTGCTGGAACACGCCGAGGACCTGCGGGCCGAGAGCGTCGAGGACCTCGCGGGCAACCGCACCTACCGGGTGGCTGCGACGGTGCCGGAGGAAGCGGTGACCACGCTGCTGCCGGAAGTCACCGGGCAGGCCACGGTGAAGTTCTGGGTATCGGCTCTCGACGAGACCGGCCAGGAGGAGCCGCAGGCGGTGCATCGACTCTGGATCCAGCTGCCTCCTCAACGACAGGGCTCCGGAGCGGTGCTGCTCGAGCTGGATCTGGCCGACATCACCCTGCGGTGAGGCCGCAGCCGGGCACGCTCACTCCGTGTCGGCCGCCTCACAGGTCGCGCCTTCCTCGGGAAGCTCGAGGTCGACGAGGTAGGCCACGCCCGCCTCGTCCACGCAGTCGTTGCCCTGGGCGAACACCGTGTGCTGGGTGCCTTCGAAGGTCAGCAACGCGCCGTCCATCGCCTCGGCGAGCCGCACCCCGGCGTCGTACGGCGTGGCTGGATCCTGCGTCGTGGAGATCACCAGCGACGGCGGCACGTCGTCCACGTCAGGCAGCCCTGGCTCGGATGTCGCCGGAACCGGCCAGAACGCGCACTCGTCGCGCGCCGCGGCGGGCGGCTGACCGCTGTCGAGGAACGGCGCCACCTCCGCGTAACGCTCCTGCGCATCGGCGATCTCGTCCCTGTCGGTGACGGCGGGATCGTCCATGCAGCGGATCGCCACGAAGGCGTCCTGGGTCGAGGTGTAGCTGCCGTCGGACTGCCGCTCGTTGTACATGTCGGCCAGCATCATGAGCTGCTCACCCCGCTGCCGCTCCAGCTGCCCCAGCCCCGACTTGAGCATCTCCCACAGGTCAGGGCTGTACAGCGCCTGCACGGTGGCGATGGTGGCGTCGCCGAAGGACAGCACGCGCCCGTCCTCCAGGCTCACCGGCCGGTCCATCAACGGTTGCACCAGATCCTGGTACCGGGCGGTCGCCTCGTCCGGGTCGTCACCCAGCGGGCAGTCCTGTCGCGCCGCGCACCATTCGGTGAACTCGTCGAAGGCCTGACCGAATCCCTCGCCCTGCGCCACGAGCGAATCGACCAGCTCCTGTTCCGGATCGAGCGCGCCGTCCAGTAGCAGGGCACGCACGTTGCCGGGGAAAGTCTCGGCATAGCTATAGCCGATCCGGGTTCCGTATGAGTAGCCGAGGTAGGTCAGCCGCTCGTCGCCGAGCACCGACCGCAACACGTCGATGTCGCGCACCACCTCCCTGGTGCCGACGTGGGCCAGCATCTCCTCGCCGTGCTCGGTGCGCTCGACGCAGTTGTCCACGAACTCGCGCGCGTTGTCCTCCGCCTGTTCGACAGCTTCGGGGGATCCGTCGAATTCGTGATCCTCGGCCCGCAGCTCGTCCCGCTCCTCGTCGGTCAGGCACTCGATCGCCGGTTCGCTCGCCCCGACCCCACGCGGGTCGAAGCCCACCACGTCGAACCGTTCGCCCACCTCGGTGCCCGCCAGGTTCCTCGCCGTCTGCACCGCGGCGTCCATCCCGGTGACCCCGGGACCGCCGGGGTTGGTCACCAGCGAACCGATCCGCTCGTCCGGATCCGAGGCGGGCATCCGCGACACACCGACCGTGATGGTCTCGCCGCCCGGGTTCTCGTAGTCGAGCGGCACGTCGATGCGCGCGCACTGCGCGCGCGGCTGCTCGAACAGCATCTCGGCCGTCTCCGATGTGGCGTACGAAGCGCAATCTTCCCAGGTGATGCGTTGCCCGTAGAAGTCCTCCAGCCCTTCGGGTACCTCGCCGACCGGACCGTGCGCTTCGGTCACGGGCAGACCATCGCCGTCATCGGGATCATCGGGGCTACAAGCGGCGATCAGGACACCGGCCAGGAGAATGGCCGACGACACGCGGGATACTTGGTTCACAGGCCGATGGTGCCATGCCCGTGAGTCACCCGCGGGACGCGCTCGCACCCACCAGGAGATGACGGTTAGAGAGGGCCAGATGACAGCACCGCGCGCATCGTTGTTCACCAGGGCGGGTAGGCGCCTTCGCAAGCTCGTCGACCGCCCGGCGAGCGTGGATGTGACCCGGTTCGAGGCGCTCCTGCCCGCCGCGGTACGGCGCGAGCCCGAGCTGGCCGAGCTGTCCGACAGCGAGTTGACGGCCGCGGCGGGCAACGTCGGCGGGGACCGCCTCACCGAGGCGCAGCTCGTCGAAATCTGCGCGCTCGGCAGGGAGGCTGGCAGGCGCACGCTCGGCGAGCGCGCCTTCGACGTGCAGCTGGTCGGTGTCATGAGCCTGCTGACCGGGCACGTCGCGCAGCTCGACACCGGTGAGGGCAAGACCCTCGTCGGCGCGATCGCCGCCGCTGGACACGCCCTGACCGGCCGGGACGTACACGTGATCACCGTCAACGACTACCTCGCCCGCCGCGACGCGGACTGGATGCGGCCGCTGTTCGAGTTGCTCGGAGTGTCCGTCGGCTGGGTGGAACCGGGGCACACCGCGGAGGAGCGCCGGGAGGCCTACGCCTCGGGCGTCACCTACGGTTCGGTCAGCGAGATCGGGTTCGACCTGCTACGCGACCGGCTCGCCACCTCGGCCGACGAGCAGGTGCAGCCCGCCCCCGATGTCGCCATCATCGACGAGGCGGACTCGGTGCTGGTCGACGAGGCCCGCGTGCCGCTGGTGATGGCGGGCTCGGCCGCCGCTGGCGCGCCGGATGTCACCTCGACCAGGGTCGTCTCCCGGCTCAGGGAAGGGGTGCACTACGAGGTCGACACCGACCGGCGCAACGTCTGGCTGACGCCGGCCGGCGCGGCCATGGTGGAGAAGGCACTCGGCGGCATCGACCTGTACGCCGAGGCCAACGCCGACCGTCTCGCCGCGGTCAACGTGGCGTTGCACGCACACGCGCTGCTGACCAAGGACGTGGACTACCTGGTCCGCAACAGCAGGGTGCAGCTGATCGACTCCTCCCGGGGCAGGGTTGCGGAGCTGCAACGCTGGCCGGACGGGCTACAGGCCGCAGTGGAGGTCAAGGAGCGGGTACCGGTATCGGACAAGGGCGAGATCCTCGACTCGATCACCGTGCAGGGACTGCTGGCCCGCTACCCCGCCGTGGCTGGCATGACCGGTACTGCGGTCGCCGTCGCCGAGACACTGCGCGAGTTCTACAAGCTGGAGATCGCGGTGATCCCGCCGCACGAACCGAACATCCGCGTCGACGAGCCCGACCGCATATTCCTGACCCAGTCGGACAAGATCCGTGCCATCCTCGCCGAGGTCGAGCGGGTACACGCCACCGGACGGCCCATCCTGATCGGCACGCAGGACGTGGCCGAGTCCGAGGAGCTGGCGGGAAAGCTCGCCAAGGCGGGAATGGAATGCGTGGTGCTCAACGCGCGCAACGACGAGGAGGAAGCCCGCATCATCGCCGAGGCGGGCACCGAGGGGGCGATCACGGTCTCCACCCAGATGGCGGGTAGGGGTACCGACATCAAACTCGGCGGCAGCCACGGCACGGCCGCCGACCACCAGCGGGTGGTCGAACTCGGCGGGTTGTACGTCATCGGCACAGCGCGCTACCGCAGCAGCAGGCTGGACGACCAGCTGCGCGGGCGCGCGGGCAGGCAGGGTGACCCGGGTGGTTCGGTGTTCTTCGCCAGCCTCAACGACGAGGTGGTGCTCGCGGGCGCGCCCGACGTTCCCGAGGACCTGCCCGCCGACGAGCACGGCGAGGTCATCAGTCCGGTGGCGGCGCGGCACCTCGATCACGCGCAGCGGGTCACCGAGGGCGCCAACCTGGAGATCCACCGCAACACCTGGCGCTACACCCGGTTGATGGAGCGCCAACGTGACGACCTGCTCGCCTACCGGGAGGAGTTGCTGCGCACCAACCACGCCGCTGAAGTGCTCAAGGCGTCCTGCCCGGACCACTACGCCGACCTCGCCGAGCAGCTGAAGACCGAGCAGCTGGCCCGGGTCTGCCGCGAGGTGCTGCTGTACCACCTCGACCAGTTGTGGTCGGACCATCTGGCCTTCCTCAACGATGTGCGGGAGAGCATCCACCTGCGAGCGCTGGGCAGGGAGACGCCGATCGACGAGTTCCATCGCGCGGCGATCCCCGCCTTCCACACCATCAAGACCGAGGCCGAGCGACTGGCCGCCGAGACGTTGGCCGCGGTCACGGTCACCGACTCCGGACCGGACCTGGCCGGTGCCGGGGTGCGCAGGCCCACCTCCACCTGGACCTACGTGGTGCACGACAACCCGTTCGGCTCCGATGCCGAGCAGGCGTTGAAGAAGATCCGGGGAACGCTGCGCAAGAAACGACGCTGAACCAAGCGAGACGGTCCCGTGAGGCACGCGTCTCCGGCGGGCTCGGGCATGAATGCCCGACTCACCCGTACGGCAGAATGCGGGCATGCCCCAGCTACGCACCGCACTTGCGCAGACGAACCCGACCGTCGGTGACCTGGCGGGCAACTCCACCCGCATCGTCGAGTGGGCCCGTCGCGCAGCCGATGCCGGTGCGCACGTCGCCGTGTTCAGCGAGATGACGCTGACCGGTTACCCGGTGGAGGACCTGGTGCTGCGGCCCGCATTCGTCGAGGCGTCCTGCCGGGCGGTGGACGAGCTGGCAGGCAGGCTACAGCAGGCAGGCTGCGGTGAGGTCCTCATCGTCGTCGGGTACCTGGACTCCGACGAGCAGGGACCGCGCAACTCGGTGGCGGCCTGCTACCGGGGCGAGGTGGTTGGCCGCCAGGCCAAACACCACCTGCCGAACTACGGCGTCTTCGATGAGCGCAGGCACTTCGTGCCCGGCCGGAACCTGGACGTGCTGCGGCTGCACGGGGTGGACATCGGCATGGTGATCTGCGAGGACCTCTGGCAGGACGGCGGACCGGTCAGCGCGCTGGCCGCCGCGGGGGTGGACCTCATCGTGGCGCCGAACGCGTCGCCGTACGAACGAGCCAAGGACGACATCCGGCTGCCACTGATCGCCGAGCGTGCCCGCGAGGCGGGGGTGCCAGTGGCTTACTGCAACCAGGTCGGGGGCCAAGACGACCTGGTTTTCGACGGCGACTCGTTCGTCACCGACGGCGCGGGCGCGGTGCTCGCCCGCGCTCCCCAGTTCACCGAGCACCTGCTGGTCACCGACCTGGAGCTGCCCTCGACGGGGGGCACCGGTGGGACCTTCCGTGGCCTGGAGGTCCGCAGGAGGGAGCTGTCAGGACAGCCGGTCGCGCCGTACGAGCCGCTGCGCGCGCCGGAGGTCCGCGAGCCGTTGTCCGACCATGCCGAGGTGTGGTCCGCGCTGGTGCTCGGGCTGGGTGACTACGTGCGCAAGAACGGCTTCGACTCGGTCATCTTCGGACTCTCCGGCGGGATCGACTCCGCGGTCACCGCCGCCCTCGCGGTCGACGCGCTCGGGCCGGACGCGGTACACGGCGTGTCGATGCCGTCTGGGTACTCCTCGGAACACTCCAAGGCAGACGCCGCCGAGCTGGCCCGGCGGTTGGGGTGCGGGTTCCGGAGCGAGCCGATCGACGCGATGGTGCGCACCTACGTGGAACAGCTGGGGCTGACCGGGGTGGCCGAGGAGAACATCCAGGCACGCGTGCGGGGCATGATGCTGATGGCGCTGTCCAATGCGGAGGGTCATCTGGTGTTGGCTACCGGGAACAAAACCGAGATCGCGGTTGGCTACTCCACCCTGTACGGTGATTCGGTCGGCGCGTTCGCCCCGATCAAGGACGTGTTCAAGACCCACGTGTGGGAGCTGGCGCGGTGGCGTAACGCCGAGGCCGACAAGCGGGGCGAGACACCACCCATCCCGGAGAACTCGATCACCAAGCCGCCGTCGGCCGAGCTGCGTCCCGGGCAGCTGGACACCGACTCGCTGCCGGATTACGCGTTGCTGGACGACGTCCTCGACGACTACGTGGAGGGTGACCGCGGCTTCGCCGAGCTCCGCGCCGCCGGGTTCGATCCCGACACCATCGACCGGGTGGTGCGGATGGTCGACGCCGCGGAGTACAAGCGCCGCCAGTACCCGCCAGGCACCAAGATCACCTTCAAGGCCTTCGGTCGCGACCGCAGGCTGCCGATCACCAACGCCTGGCGGGAGCTGCACTGACGCCGGGACGCGGCGCTGGCCGGGGCTGGTCGGGGCTAGTCGGCGCTAGTCGGTAACGAACCCCGCGCGTTCCAGGGCGCTGCGCACCTCAGTGGTGGCGTGCTCGACAAGCGGCAGGAGCTGCTCGCGGTGCCCACCGTCATCGGCCGCCCTGGCCAGCGCGAGCAGGACCTCCTCCTCGGCCAGCACCTCGAGGGAGGCCATGCGGCGCGCCGCTGCCTCGTCCATGCCCGCCACCACGGTGAGCAGCTCGGGTTCGAATCCCTCACGCACCGCGGTGCGCACCAGGTAACTCAACGCCGAGTCCGGCGCATCGGCCGCGTGGTCACCGAGCGTCCGGCGCAGGTCGGCGTCGTCGACCCTGGCCATCAGCGCGAGCCCGGCCGCGTGCCGCTCCTCGGGCCCGCCGAGCGCGGTGTGCACCACGCCACGCAGCCGTTCGTCCGGCAGTGCCCGCACGGCGCTGGTCAGGTGCGGGACGGATTCGGCGTAGAACGCGATCCACAGCAGCGCGTCGTCGGAGTCCACGGCTTCGACCGCCGCGCGAACCAGCTCGGGGGTGGCGGCGTCGATCATCCGGCCAAGCGTGACGTACTCTTGCCGCTCGATGAGCTCCAGCGCGACGGCCACCGCACGATCGACCGGCACCCGCCGGATGAGCTCGCGCACCTTGCGCGGGTCGATGTCGACGCACACGTCGGCCATGTAGGACACCGACAGCTTGCTCGCGAAGTCGCCGATACGGTCGGTGTCGATCTCGGCGGCGACCTTCGAGGTGATCGCGGGCGGGAAGGCGCGCTCGGCGATCTGCACGCACAGCCCCGACGGCAACAGCCTGCTGGCACTGGCCACCCGCCGGTACACCTCACGGTAGCGGTCGTGCAGCGAGGCACTGATCGCTTCGCGCAGCTCGTGGATATCGGTGGCGTCCAGTGAGGACAGAAACGCCACCTCTTCGGGCGAGGTGTCCAGCACGCGGGCGAGCTTGGCCAGCTCGGCGCGGGTCGCGAGGTCATGACTCACGCCTCACACCCCCAGAACCTTGCGCACGCCCGGCCGGAGCAAGGCGGGGATATGGCCGAGCGACCGCTCCTGCGCCGCGCGCATCTTCTCGCGATGCCCACGGCCTGCGACGCGGATGGCGTGCAGCAACTCCTCCGCCTGCTCGTCGGAGAGCGCCTCCAATGCGGGCAGCTCGCCGAGCCAGTCACGGAGCACGGTCCTGGCATCGTCGGTCCGCGCGTCGTCAACCATGCGGCACTCCATCGTGCGGGGGGCGTCCGTCACGCGAACTGTAACCCGCCCCAGCCACACCACGCCGTTGCGCTCCTCACCCGAACGGGTGTATCGCGATCGCCTTGTTGGCGTTGTGCCAGGTAACCGGGAGCACGGCCACGCGCATGTGATGCCCGTCGCATCTTCCTGTGCCGGTAGCGACACCGGTGCCAGGCTTGACGTATCACGATCCGCCACGCCCGGGGACCCCGCTGTGGGCCTCGAGGAAAGGACGGTTGACAGCCATGCCCGCGGATAACGCGACACCCGCCGAGGGGGAGGCACCCGCCCCCTACGGCACCGGAGCGCAGGCGACGAACCTGCCGAAGAAGGTACGCATCCATCACCTGCGCGAGTTCAAGCAGCGCGGCGAGCCGTGGCCGATGCTGACCGCCTACGACACCTACACCGCCGAGCTGTTCGACGAGGCGGGAATCCCGGTGTTGCTGGTCGGCGACTCCGCGGCGAACACCGTGTTCGGCTACGAGAGCTCGCTGCCTGTGGAGGTCGACGAGCTGCTGCCGCTGGTGCGCGCGGTGACCCGCTCGGCCAGCCGCGCCCTCGTCGTCGGTGACCTGCCGTTCGGCTCCTACCAGCAGTCGGTGGACCAAGCGGTGGGCACCGCGGTGCGGTTCATGAAGGAGGGCCGCGCGCACGCGGTCAAGCTGGAAGGCGGTCGCGCGTTCGCGCCGCACGTCGAGGCCATGACCACCGCCGGGATCCCGGTGATGGGCCACATCGGTTTCACCCCGCAGAGCGAGCACAACCTCGGCGGGTACCGGGTGCAGGGCCGCGGCGAGTCCGGCGACGCCATGGTGGCCGACGCGCTCGCCCTGCAGGATGCGGGAGCCTTCGCCGTGGTGATGGAGATGGTGCCCGCCGAGGTCGCCAAGCGCGTCACCCACGAGCTGGACATCCCCACCATCGGGATCGGTGCGGGGCCACACTGCGACGCCCAGGTGCTGGTGTGGCAGGACATGGCCGGGATGCGCCGGGGCAAGGTGCCGCGCTTCGTGAAGCGCTACGCCGACCTCGCAGGCGTGCTCTCCGATGCGGCCACGTCCTTCGCCGAGGACGTCCGCACCGGCCAGTTCCCGGCTGCCGAGCACTCCTTCCACTAGCCGGTCCGTTGTCGGGAGCGCACTCGCCGGTGGAGGAGGCGAGCACCACGCGGGCAGAGCAGGCAGAGCGGGCGGAGCGGGCAGAGCGGACGCAGCTGTACCCGCCGGTACGGCCGCACGCGCGCGGCGTGCTGGAGGTCGGCGACGGGCACCGCATCGCCTGGGAGGTCAGCGGGAACCCACGCGGCAAGCCGGTCGTGGTGCTGCACGGCGGGCCCGGCATGGGCAGCCTACCGGTCTGCCGCAGGCACTTCGATCCCGAGACCTACCGGATCGTGCAGTTCGACCAGCGCGGCTGCGGGGCGAGCACGGTGCCCGGCTGCTCCTCAGAACTCGCGGCGAACACCACATGGCACCTGGTGTCCGATATGGAGCGCCTCCGCGAGTACCTGGAGGTCGAGCGCTGGCAGTTGTTCGGCTGGTCGTGGGGGACGGCGCTGGCGCTGGCGTACGCGCAGACCCACCCGCGGCGAGTGAGCGAGCTGGTGCTGCGTGGGGTGTTCACGGCCCGGCGCCGCGAGCTGGACTGGCTGTATCGCGGCGGCGCGGGGCAGCTGTTTCCCGAAGAGTGGGAGCGCTTTCTCGCGCCGGTACCGGAGTCCGAACACGACGACCCGCTGGCGGCCTACAGCAAACTGGTGTTCGGCGCTGATCCGGACACGGCGGAGCGTGCCGCGCTGGCCTGGGCTGGGTGGGAGGCTTCGATCTGCTCGCTGATCCCATCGCCCATGGCGCGCGACGAGGCCGCCGATCCGGACACGGCGGTGCGGTTCGCCCGGATCGCGGTGCACTACTTCCAGCACGGCGCGTGGCTGGATGAGGGGCAGCTGATCAGGGATGCGGACACGCTCGCCGGTATTCCCGGCATCCTGGTGCAGGGGCGCTACGACGCGGTGTGTCCTCCCCGCACCGCCTACGAGCTGCACCGGGCCTGGCCCGGCTCGGAGCTAGTACTGCTGGAGGGCGCGGGCCACTCGCTCTGGGACCCCGGAATACTCGCCGAGCTACGCGATGCCACGGACCGCTTCGCGGCGCGGTGAGGGCGGCCGGGGGTGCGAGCCGAAGGACTCCTTCGGTACACATGATGTACCCGAGGGTCCCTTGGGCTCGCACCCCCGCGCTACCGCAGGACGGTGTCGAAGACTGCCGACAGCTCGCGGTAGGCGTCTACAAGGGATGGTCCATACCACGTGAGATAGCGGCCGTTGACCAGCACGTAGCGCACGCCGGGGAACCAGTCGGGGCCGTCGGTGTCGGTGAAGGCGTACGGTTCGTCCGGCAGTACCAGCAGATCGGCGGCACCGTTGGTGAACTGGGCGCGCAGCTCGTCGAGTTTCGGGCGCGGGTAACGCTCGGCGTGATCGGAGTAGACGGTGTCGACCCCGAGCCTGCGCAGCACGTCGCCTGCGAAGGTGTCACGACCGAGCACCACCCACGGCTTGCGCCACACCGGGACCAGCGCGGTCGCCCGGCGCGGCGCCACCTCACCCCAGACGCGTTCCGCCTCGGTCAGCCAGGCGGGCTCGTCGAGCTCGAACGCCTGGGTCAGCACACGCCGCAGCGAGGCCAGCGCCGCGGGCACCGTGGCAGGTGCTTCGGTGACCCACACCGGGATGCCGTCGGCACGCAGCCGCGCCACGTCGTCTGGCCGGTTCTCCTCGGAGTTGGCCAACACCAGGTCGGGGCGCAGCTCGCGCACGTCGTCCACGCGCGGGTACTTGGATCCACCGACGCGCGTCACGTTCAGCGACTCCGGGTGGGTGCAGTAGGTCGTCGCAGCGACCAGCACGCCGGGCGCCGTGGCCTCGATGGCTTCGGTCAGCGACGGGACCAGCGAGGCGACGCGCCGTGGCGGGCGGTGCAGCGGGACCTCTTCGGCGAGGTCGTCGACGAGGTGCATCGGTCCAGCGTGCCACGAGCACAGATCACCACGGCGGGGTGGTTGCGCTGTGTGCCCGTCTACTCAACACGGTGTGTCGGTGCACTAGACACGGTGTACCCGAGCCCTGAACACGGCGTGCCGGGACGCCGGACACAGTGTGCCCGCCGCTGAGCTCCGTGCGGCGAGTCGCTAGAGGCTAATGACCTGATCGGGCGGGTTGGTCGCGAGCGCGGCGTACAGATCCGGGAAGCAACCCACCTGCACGCCGTCCACCGTCCCGTCCGGTGAACACTCGGCGGGCTCGTTGCGTCCCGTACGCCCGCTGTCGCACCAGCGCGGTTCACCCTTGGCAAGGCCGCGCTCGAGTGAACACATATCGCACATCATGAGCAACATCCCGCGCTGCTTGGCCTGCTCGGCCAGACGTTCGCCGACTGGGTCACCGCTGCGCAGCGCCCAGACGTTGTCGTCGAAGAAGAACATGCCGACCACCTCCGCGCCGTGGGTCCCGGCTTCGAGCTGAGGCAGGATCATCTGCGCGAGCTTGTAGCTGGACGCGCGGGGACTGGTGAAGACATACGCGACCCGCATGGGCACCTCCGTTATTATTGAAAACGATAATCATTATCGTACACGGAGGGCTGCGGGTCGGCTCCGCGAGGCCGGTGTGCGCCGCAGTGGAGGGCCCAAGAGGGCGCGCCTGAGCGCTGAACACGGGGGTTATGACTCGTCGACGGCCAGGAAGCGGGGCGGGAGCTCCTCGGCGAGCCAGACTTGCTCGTTGCCGAGGTAGAAGCCGATCCCGGCGGCGTGGGCGGCCGCCGCGTCGACGACGACCACGCTCACGTCGGGGCTCTTGCGCCAGCCGACCTGCCTGGCGGTGTCGCGATCGACGGAAAGGTGGACGTAGTGCCGCCGCATCGGCCGCAGCCCGTGCGCGAGGATCTCGGCCACGGCCTGGGTACTGGTGCCGTGGTACAGCACGGCGGGCGGCTCGACCGGTTCCTTGGCGATCCGTCCGGGCACGCTGTGCCCGTAGAGCGCCCGGATGCGCCCGCCGTCGATCTCGAAGCGCCGCTTGGTCTGGTTCGCCACCATGTCGACCACGTCGCCCATGGTCAGGCTCGCCCAGCGGCGCTCGCGGGCCAGCGCCGCCACCAGCTCGTCGAGCTGGACCCAGCCAGCCCGGTCGAGCCGCAGCCCGTGCCGCTCCGGCTGGTGGCGCAGCAGGCGCGAGACCGCCTTGCTCAGCGCGATGCGACGAGGACCCATCGCCACTCCCTCATCGGCGGGTGGATTCCATCGTCACACGCCAGCGGCGACGGAGCGGCTGTGCGCCGGGTATTCGGGATGTCCTGCCAGGTCGTCGGGGGTGGCTGCTCGGTCGGGCTCCTCGATCCGGCGCGCTCAGCAGGTCCGCTGACCTGCCGCGACGGGCCGATCAGGCCACCGCAACCGGGCAGCTCGACATCCTCGCCCTCGGTGCGCGGGTCAGCCTCGCGCGGCCAGGGCCGCGTCGAACAGGTCGCGGCATCGCGCGACCGTCTCGCGGGTCAGCGACAGCTCCAGCTCCACCGGACCGAAGAACACGACGTCGACGAGACCAAGGTCGCCGAGCTGCGGATCCGCCGCCAGCAACGGCTCGGTGACCCGGACTTTCAGGGTATGACGGCCGTGATGACCGAAGGGGTGATCCGCACGGTCGTCGGCGGCAGCGAGGTCATGCGCGAGCA
The DNA here is from genome assembly GCF_033042135.1 of Haloechinothrix sp. LS1_15. Taxonomy (NCBI): domain Bacteria; kingdom Bacillati; phylum Actinomycetota; class Actinomycetes; order Pseudonocardiales; family Pseudonocardiaceae; genus Haloechinothrix; species Haloechinothrix sp. LS1_15. Next base: position 14,624 of record NZ_WBXM01000022.1, read on the forward strand.
GCTGAACCACCTGCTGGAGGTGAGCCGCTCGCTCCCAGTGAGCGTCCACGTGCTGCCCTTTGCCGTCACCCCACCCGGCTCGGACAACCTGGTCATTTTCGAGTTCCCGCACGAGCTGGATAATGAGGTGGTGTACGTCGACTCCGACACGGCCAAGTGCATCCACGAGGAACGCGAGCCGGTGCGGAAGTGCACCTACACCTTCCACGCGGCTCTGGCCCAGGCGCTCAACCCCACGGCGTCGCAGGACCTGATCCGCTCGGTGATGAAGGAGCTGTGACGCAGATGAACACCCCTGCAACCCCACGTCGGCAGCGAGGCCCCGCCTTCCGCGCGGTCGTCGACGCCGACTACCGCACCTCCAGCCACAGTAACGGCACCGCCGGCTGATACACGACGCACGCGCGCACCGAACGTCCAGCGCGACACGGTAGGCGATCTCGTCGATATCGACGTCGCGCATCGAGGGGTGCTCGGCTACCTGGGGCGGCACCGGATCCAGGAGCCCGAACCGATCGCTCCCTCCGGCTCCGATGAGTTTCCGGGGCGCGCGAGGTCTATCCGGTAGTGCGCTCTCCCCCGATACGGAGGCTGTGTGCACCCGGGTCCATCCGAACCGACCGGAGCGAGGAGTAACGATGAGTGAGCAGGACACGGCCATGCCCCCAGTCACGCCGCACCTGGTCGTCGACGGTGCTGCGAAGGCCATCGAGTTCTACCGGGCGGCGTTCGGCGCGGTGGAAGCCATGCGAGTCCCTGCCGAGGACGGCTCCGGAAAGCTGATGCACGCCGCGATCACCATCAACGGCGGCCTCATCATGCTGATGGACGACTTCCCCGAATACGGGGACGGCCAGGGGAGCTCGCCGCGCGTGCTCGGCGGCTCACCGGTTCACATCCACCTCGACCTACCCGATGTGGACGCCACGTGGCAGCAGGCCGTCGACGCGGGAGCCACAATCGCCATGCCGCTGGAGGACCAGTTCTGGGGCGACCGCTACGGGCAGCTCATCGACCCGTTCGGGCACATCTGGTCGCTGGCGAGCCCCACCGGCTCCGACGACAATGCGAGCTGAGGCCGCAGCGCGGCACGCCGCTGACGGCTGTGCGCGTGTGGAGCGACGCGGCAGAACCGTCCCTGACGATGACGTTGCCCGAGGGCTCGAGTGGTATCCGCTGACTCCTCGCTACCTTGTGCTTCGTGGCGCCGAACGGCCCGGAGCCTCATTCGCCCCACCAACCGGCCACGACGAATCCGCTGTACCGACCCCCGGTCAGCCGCAACACCCTCCGCCGCAACAGCCGCCCCCGGCAGGAGCCTGCGCCGGCTCGCCCACCGAGCCCGTCAGCCCCACCGTGGGCAGCAACTTCACGGTGTCGGCGTGACCGTCCGGGCATGCCGCAGGCGAGCTCGACTCGTTCATCGGCCGCCGCAGCTCGAACGTCTGCGTGCACTCACGGCACCGGTACGCGTAGATCGGCATGGCACGATTATCCACCAGCCCGGCCGCGCCGTCCTGGCAGATGTCGTCGCCATGGTCCGTGCGCTACGTGCGGACCATGGTCACCCGGTGACCGTCGCATGGGTGGCCCACAAGTCCGGCGTCCACGTGATCCAGGTGCGTCCGATCACCGCGCCCACAGACGCGTCGAGAACCAGCACTGAGCCTGTCGCCACGGCATACGACCTGTACGTCGACGAGCCTCCCGCGCACATACATATCCGTGACGTGGCGGCGATCTACGGTGGCTACGTCGGCAAGCGCGGGATCTACTCGACGAAGAGCCTCCCGCGCGACGCAGTGGCCACACACCCCGAGCTGGCCGAGGCAGCCGAGTGAGCTCCGGTGGTCTGCTCCTGCTGGACGTCGAAGGCACGCTGATCGAGCACGGCCGTCCTTTGCCTGGCGCATCGTATGTCCTGGACGCGATGCGGGACCAGGGCTATCGGATCCGGTTCCTGACCAACATCGACTCACGCCCGCCAGACGCGATCCACGACGAACTTGTCGGCATCGGACTGGATCTGCGCGAGGGCGAGTTGTTCACTCCGGTGACCGCCGCGCGCTCGCTGTTCGCCGCGCACCCTGCCGCCCGGGTGTCCATGTTGCTGTCGTCGGCGCTGCGGTCGGAATTCGCCGACGTCGCGTTAGCACCCGGTGACATGCCCACGCACGCGCTGATCGGTGACTGCCGGGACGTGTTGGACTACACCGCGCTGGACGCAGCCTTCCGGGCCGTCCGGGCCGGCGCCGAGTTGGTCGCACTCCAGCACGGGCGGTACTTCAAGCGGCCCGATGGCGACCACATCGACACCGGGGCGGTGGTCGCAGCCGTCGAATATGCTGCTGGCGTAACGGCCCGGGTGCTTGGCAAGCCGTCGCCGGAGTTCTTTACTCTCGCCGCGGCAACCGCAGGCGGCTTGGCAAGCGGGTGCGTAGTGGTCGGTGACGATGCGACCACCGACATCGAAGGCGGCCGCGCCGTCGGCGCGCACACGGTACGGGTCCGGACGGGCAAGTTCGCCGACCAGGAGGCGGAAGGGCTGAGCTGCTTGGCGGACCATGTCGTCGACTCGATCGCCGATCTACCCGAACTGTTGGCGCAGGCATGACCGTTTACTGGGCGGTACGGGATCATTGAGGTATGGAGCATCGGATTCGAGCTTGGTTTGATGACAGCGCGATCAGGGTCTACCAGGCGTACCCAGTCGAGATCGCTGAAGCGGCCCTCGAGGCCGGTACGTTCGTGCCGCCGTTTCGCATGAATCGAATGACCTGGGTCAAGCCGTCGTTCACATGGATGATGTATCGCTCGGGCTGGGGCGCCAAACCCGGCCAGGAACGAGTGCTGGCGGTCGACATCACACGGGACGGGTTCGAGTGGGGGTTGCGGCACGCCTGCTTGTCGAGTTTCAGCGAGGACTTCTACACCAGCGAGGCGCAGTGAGGTGATCTCAGCGAGTTTCACGTGAGTCGTCCGTGTTCGAAATGGGTGAGTACGAGTGCGGCTTTGACGACGTCGCCGATTCTGCGGGGGCTGGTGGTGAGGTGGCGCAGGGATCGCCAACGGCCGGTCAGTAGCGCGAAGCCACGTTCACCGAGGCAGCGCAGGCTGCGTAGCAGCGTGGTGTAGGTGCGGGTGTCGGTATCGAGCACTAGCCCGTCAGCGGGCTGTTTCACGGGCGTGTGCACACCGATTCCTGTCCCTTCGTAGCCGGGATCGGCCAGCGTGGGCAGGTCCAAACAGGACGCCGCCCAATAGAGCGCGCCGACGACCTAGTCGCGAGCCGCGGTCAGGTCGTGCACTGAACCGGGCTCAACCTCGGAGATCCACAACGGGAACCCACCGGGATCCATGAGCGCTTGGATGTTGCCGCCCGGCCCGCGAGTCTTGCCGGAGTACCAGGCATCGATCTGTTCACCCTTGACGCTGGTGGTCTGCTCGCCGAGCCGGTAAGTGGAGAACACCTTGCCGTCCAACACCAGATGCGGAGCCCCCTCAGCTGCGGCATGGCGGAGCGCCTGGTGCAACTCCGGTGCCCAGGCGGCGAGCACCTCGATCACCTTGGCAAGGTAGCGATACCCGGTCGCCCGCGAGACGCGATGATCGCGTGCGAGCGCGGCCACGTCACGGTTCTCCCGGAACCAGCGCAGTCCGAACACGGCCTGCCGGAAGCACGTCAGCGCCCGGCTACCGCGACGCGTACCACGCTCACGGCGCTCGGCCTGCAACAGTCGACTGAGGAACCAGGCCAGTTCACGCGGCACGTCGAGGACGGCACGATAGGCAATCACGTGGAGTCCTTCTGGTGAAGATCATCTTTGGCGAGAGCTCTTCTACCAGGGGACTCCACGCCTGTCTCCACCCCGCCCCCACAAGCTCCGGCAGGTCGGACGCTACGCATGCCCCAACAAACCTGATCTTGCTGAGATCACCTCATCGTACTTGGCGCCGAACCTCGCTCGCACGTCGTCAATGTCCATCCGGATCGAGTCGCCCATTCGCTCTTGCGCAACCAGACCCCGTTGCTGCTGCTGGTAACGCTCGAAATCGGGAACAGCCGCAGTTCGTGGTCCTCCTATGTTGTCGTGTCGCTACCTGGATCCCGAGCCCCGTCACGGCTACTCAGTTGGTTTCAGAGTCGGAGTCACATGGCCACATGGTCAGAATATCCTGCTCAGCGGATAATTTCCCAACAGCACACGCACAACCCTTTTTAACTCGTGGGTATCGTTAACCTCTCGCAGAGAATAAAGCGTTCCAGGTGCCACATCCATCAGCGAAACACATCCATTTCTGCTAGCGCCGCTAACAAACCAGATATGGCATCGGTAGTATCGAATACTACCAGATCCACCCCTGTTTCGAAACACAGGAGATAATATACATCGAGAGTCCGGTAAAACCTGGCTCTCCAGGGTATCTACAGACTGCCACTTGGCGCTGAAGCCGTTACTTTCAGCTTCTTCGTTTAGAATTTTCAATTCGGTAAACTCAACAATACGTATACTGTAGTCCTCATCCTCTGGCGAAACCCTGAACTCAACGTCTCCCGACTCGAATTTGTCGCTCACTTGTCACCACACCCAAAATCCATCCGACGGCAGATCATCGTTACGGTACGTATCGATGTGTACTCGCGTATCGGGGGATATAGTACTTGACGGGTCGTTCATGCGCCGTATGAGCTCATGTATCCGGTGGTGCCCGTTCATGATACGGCCATCAGGTGTAACGGATACGAACTCCCCTCCATGTGGATTATTAAACGACTCCACAAGTTCGTCATCACTAAGTGCGCGTATGGATTCTTCCTTAGACTCCTCTAGCCCATGAATCGGTTCAAACTTGCCGACATCCTTCGCTGGCGTACCGCATCCAGAGTCCCATGCTTGTGCGCTGCGGCTTCCGTCGGATCGGGTGTGTCCGCCTTGGGCGCAGGCGTCGTCGAGGTGGCCCTGTGCGGGCGGTACGCCTGCCGGATCACTTGGGTGTTCGCCGATCT
>NZ_WBXM01000023.1:0-12603 GCF_033042135.1 Haloechinothrix sp. LS1_15
ATCCAGCGATGCACCAAGCCCGGTGACACCACCCCCCGGATCATGCACTCGACTGGGGGCATCAGTCATGCCGGGCCTGGAGACCAGGAGCCCCTCGATCAAGGAGCCGCGAAAACGGTAACGGGGGCGAGGTCGATCAGTTCGTGATGGCGGTCTTCAGGACAGGCAGGATGCGGGTTCTGTCGTGAGTGCAGTGCGCAGGACTGCTTTGGTGCGCGCTTGGTGATATGGCATCTTATGGCAGGGCCAGTTGGAGCCCGCCGAGGACGAGCAGTAAGGCGGGGCCCCGGAAGAGCTGTATGACTAGTCCGATCGGGGTCGGGCCGATGAGCCCGAAGTCGGTGGCTCCTCCACCGAATTCCCGTGGTGGCCGGGTAGCGATGCGATACACGACGGCTATCGCACCCAGCGCGGAGACGGTGCCGTGGAGGACCGAGATCTCGGGCACCAGGGGGACGGTCACGGCGCACCACAGGATCGCACCAGCGGCGGGCACGATCAGGTGAGCAAGGCGCAGGGTACGCTCCGGAATCCCGAGCATGCGCCGGATGCCCGGTGATCGGCATACGAATCGCAAGCCGCCTGCGAGGCGGTCGGTTGCCAGGAATGCGGCCACGAGCTGCACCACGGGCACCAGATCTGACACGCCGGAAATGCTGACCAGTATCGGTACCGGGATCAGTGCACCCCAAATGAGCAGGGAATTCCGCGCTCGGAAGGTCCGTACTAGGTCGGCCCACACCAGGACCGCAACACGTGACCCCCGGAGCCTGACCGAGCGGACGGCGCCTTGGAGCAACGCTCTCCGCTTGAGGAGCAGAGAGCCGAGCAGGTTGAGCTCGAACCAGCTGATCGAGGTCGCGACGGCGGATGCCAGTGCCGATCCCGTACTCAACGAGGCCCTGCGTATGCGGCGTAGCATCCGGTAGCCGAGCGCAAGTCCCGCCGCTGCGGCTATGAGGGCCGTAACCAGGGCGAGGTCGCCACCGAACGTGGCCAGTGGCGCGGTTACCCCCGACGCCACTGCCTGGCTGAGTAGCCCGACCAAGAGGGTCAGGGCAGCAAGAGCCATCAACGAGCTCAACCAGAGCTGCATCCGGTGAACGCGCAGCCGCGTTCCCTGCACGATCACCCCGCTCGCGGCCAGCGCAACACCCAATGCCGCGGACCCGGCAAATAGCACCAGAGTGGGGCCGCTAGGGGGGCCGGTTATGCCGAGCACAGCCGCTGGCCACACCACACCGGCCACAGCGCCAAGTCCCACAACGACGACGAACTTCGGCAGGAGCAACGATGTGCGATCCACCGGGGAGCTGATCACCCAGAACACTCGCTCCGCACTGGCGAAGAGCGGGCCGAACGCGAGGATTACCTTGACGAATACGATCCCGGCGATCAGCGTCAACCACCCCAGCGCCCATCCGGACAGGCCAGTCTCCGCAAGCTGATGGTCGCTGACATCCCGACCGATCGCGTTGAGCACCAGCTCGTACGAGATCGCGCCGAAGACGGCGAGATAGAGGAATCGTTCATACCAGCGCGCGAGGGTGAACCGCCAAGCACCAGCCGCATGCGAGGTCATTCGCAATGACTTCCTGACGTCCCATGCGCAGGGAGCTTGTGCGGCAATCCTGGTGTGGTTCTGAGTCATGAGCCCAGGTGAAGGCGATGATCGGCGACCGAATCCACCAGCTCGGTGTCATGCGATGCGAACAGGATCGCGACCTCCGCGTCCTTCTCGGCGCAGAGCCGGCGCCGGAGCCACAGTCGCCCTTGCGTGTCCAGGCGTTGCTCGGGTTCATCGAGGACGAGCAGCTCGCGCGGCCGTACGAAACACGCAGCCAGACCCAATCTGTGGCGCTGACCGCTGGACAGCGTGGGAGGTAGCTGGTGAACAACCTGTTCGAGCCCCAGTTCCGCGATGACATCGGTGACCCGCTTCTCCGGATCGCTCGTTCCGTATAGCCAGGCCAGCAGGCGCAGGTGCTCCACAACGGAAATGTCGGGAAAGTAGTCGACATCATCGAGCAGCGAAGCCATCGCATACCGCACCGTTGCCCGCGACTCGTCGAGCGGCAGACCATGGAGCCAGGCGCTGCCCCCGTCGAACGGTTCAGCGCCAACCACGCACTTGAGCAGCGTCGACTTACCAGACCCGTTGCGCCCGACCACCGCGAACGCTTCCCCAGTACCGACAGTGAAGCTGACGTCCGCGAAGACCGGCACTTCGCCGAAACATTTCGCGAGGTCAACCACCGACAGAGTGCGATCGGACATGGCCGCAGATATATTGTTCTGCCCGCACACGATCGTAGTATACTCGATAATGTCTTACGGGCGCAGCGCCCCTCGGCAGGTTGAGAAGGTTAGTAACACTATAGGGACCAGTCCGCCACGTTCGCGTATTGCCTGGGCAAGCATAACCAATCGCTCCCTCGCTGTCGAATTTCTCCCACGTCACCTGTAAAGAATGGCATCATGCGAGGTGTAGTCCGTTTGGTATCTAGTTCATCAGAAAAACCTGTACAGCGGTCTGTGCGAAGTCGACGATCCCATTTCTGGAATGGATTCTTTCAGTTTATCAATAAACGACACTAGGGCTTCGTTGTCTCGATTCTCGATAGTCATGTTGGCGCCCCTCGTCGTATAGGCAACCCTGTGTTGCTCGATTTCCAGGTCGGCCAGCAGCTGAACGTTCCTGTCATGGCGCTTGGGTTTGCCGGAGCAGTACGCCCCGCTGGTGAGGGATCCGCTCGATCGCGTTCAGCGTGCCATCGAGGAGGACGAACGCCTTGCCCCTGGCTGCGCGGACGGCGTCGCTCAGCTCGGGGCCGAACGCGGCGAGCACGGCGTCTGCTTCGACGACATAGCGGTACGCGGTGGCCACACCCACGCCGAATCCGGCGGCCAGGCTCGCGTCGCTATCGCCGTTGCGCAGGTGCGGCAACACCAGTAGCGCCTGGCGTTTCGGTGGCAGTGTGCGCCGCCGCGAGCCAATCGCAGCGAGATGCCGGAGGAGGAGCGGGACGGTCATCGCGAGTGATGGCGGGAACCCTGCTACACACCGGTCACCGTCGGCCGGGGCGGCGCCGCTGTCGTGGTGATCGGTGCGGCCTGAGCTCCGACACGCCCCCCGTTGCTACAGACTGCTCCGCCGACCTGATGACATGCCTTTACGTGCCCTCCCTGCCCGTTCTATGATCGATGTGTGCAACATATGTTGCAATGTACGTAACATCGTCAGGAGGCGGGATGGAGAGCCGGCAACTGCTCGTCGGTGGGCGGTGGTGCCCGGCCGTGTCCGGCGCGACCGTGACCACCCGGGATCCGGCGACCGGTGAGGTGCTCGCCGAGGTCGCTGACGGTGGCGCGGCCGACGTCGACCGGGCAGTGACCGCCGCGCGCGAGGCGCTGTACGATGCCCGGTGGGCGCGGCTCTCACCGGATGAGCGGGGGCGGCTGCTGTGGCGGCTCGCCGACGCGATCGAGCAGCACGCCGAGGAGCTCGCCGAGCTCGAAACCCGCGACCAGGGCCAACCGCTGTGGCTGGCGCGGTCGGTCAGTGTCGCGGGAGCAGCCCAGCACTTCCGCTACTTCGCAGGCTGGTGCACCAAGCTCGACGGCCGCGTCCCGGCTCACTCCCGGCCCGGCGCGCTGAACTACACCCGTCGCGTCCCGGTCGGTGTCTGCGGGCTGATCACCCCGTGGAACTTCCCGCTGATGATCGCCTCCTGGAAGCTCGCTCCCGCGCTGACCTGCGGCAACACCGTGGTACTCAAGCCTGCCGAGCAGACCCCGCTGACCACGCTGCGGCTGGCCGAGCTGGCCACCGAGGTGGGGTTCCCGCCCGGGGTGCTCAACGTGGTCACCGGTGGCCCCGAAGCCGGGCGTGCGCTGGCCGAGCACGACGCGGTCGACAAGGTGTCGTTCACCGGCTCCACCGAGGTCGGCCGCAGCATCGTGCGCGCCTCGGCCGGGAACCTGAAACGCCTGTCGCTGGAGCTCGGCGGCAAGGCACCCAGCATCATCACCGCCGACGCCGACCTGGAGCAGGCGGTGGCGGGGAACCTCCGCAGTGGCCTGCAGAACGCCGGGCAGGTCTGCGCCGCCTCCGCCCGCTTCTACGTGGCCCGGCCGCGCTACGAGGAGTTCACCGAGCGGCTCGCGGCCGCCGCGAGCGAGATGCGCCTCGGCCCCGGTCTCGTACCCGACACCCAGATGGGACCGCTGGTCAGCGAGGAACACCTGGCCTCGGTGGACGGCTACGTGCGCAGCGGCACCGAGCAGGGCGCCAGCCTGGTCACCGGTGGCACGCGCGGCACCGGAACGCTCGCGCGCGGCAGCTTCTACCTGCCCACGGTGCTTGCCGACGCCACCGACGGCATGCACATCAGCCGCGAGGAGATCTTCGGTCCGGTGCTGACGGTGTTGCCCTTCGACGACCTCGACGAGGCCGTGGCTCGGGCCAACAACTCCGAGTACGGGCTGGCGGCCTCGGTCTGGACCCGCGATGTCGGCACCGCGCACTACCTCGCCGAGCGGATCCACGCGGGCTGCGTGCGGGTGAACACGGTCGCGGGCATCGATCCCGCCGCGCCCTGGGGCGGGATGAAGTCCAGCGGCTGGGGCAGGGAGATGGGCGAGGAAGCCATCGACGAGTACAGCGAGGTCACCAGCGTCTGGATCGGCCTGGAGTGAACGGAGCGAGCATGGATGCCACCCTGAATGCCGCCCGGGCGGCGACCGGCGATCCCGCCGAGCTGCGCAGGCTCGACCTGGCGCACGTGCTGCACCCGCACGCCACGGTGGGCCGCGCGCCGGAGCCATTGATTGTGGACAGTGCACACGGCGCCGTTATCCGCGATGTGCACGGCAACGAGTACCTCGACGGCACCTGCGGGTTGTGGCAGTGCGCCGTCGGGCACGGTCGCGCCGAGCTCGCCGAGGTCGCCGCCGAACAGATGCGGCGGCTGGAGTTCTACGCTTCCTTCTGGCACCTGTCGAACCCGCCCGCGATCCGGCTGGCCGAACGGCTCGCCCGCATCGCGCCGGGAGGGCTGAACACCGTCTTCTACACCAACGGCGGCTCGGAGGGCAACGAGACGGCGGTGAAGCTCGCGCGGCTGGCCTGGCACGCCGCAGGCCAGCCGGAACGCACCGTGATCCTGTCCCGGCAGGGCGCCTACCACGGGGTGGGCTCGGCCTCGCTCGCCGCGACAGGGCTTCCCGCCTTCCACGACGGTTTCGGGCCGCTCACCCCCGATTTCGTGCACCTGAGCAAACCACACGGGGCGCGTATCGGTCCGAACGCGACCGACGTGCTGATCGACGAGCTGGAACGCACCATCACCGAGATCGGCCCGGAGCGGATCGCCGCGTTCATCGGCGAGCCACTGCTCGGCGTCGGCGGCATGGTGCCACCGCCACCCGGCTACTGGGAGCGGGTGCAGCAGGTGCTGCGCCGCCACGGCATCCTGCTGATCCTCGACGAGATCGTCACCGCGTTCGGCAGGCTCGGCCACTGGTTCGGCGCGGAGTACTACGGGATCGACCCGGACATCGCGGTGACCGCGAAGGGGATCTCCAGCGGGTACGTGCCGATGGGCGCGGTGCTGATCGGCGACAACGTCATCAGCATGCTGGACGGCACCCCGTTCCGGCACGGCTTCACCTACAACGGCCACCCGGTCGGGGCGGCGGTGTCGCTGGCGAACATCGACCTCATCGAGGCAGAAGGCCTGCTCGAGCGGGCGAGCGAGCTGGGGGAGCGGATCCTGTGCGGGCTGAGCGAGCTGTCGGGCAACGGCCCGGTGTTCGAGGTGCGCGGGGCGGGCATGGCCTTCGGCGTCGAGCTGGACGTCGAGGATGCGACCCCGGTGGCCGAGGCGGCCCGCAGGCAGGGCGTGCTGGTGCGGGCCGCGGGATCGACGATCGTGATGTCCCCGCCGCTGGTGCTCAGCGACACGCAGGCAGAGACGCTGGTCGAGGTGGTGACCAAGGCGGTGCGTTCGGTATGACGGAGCAGCACGGCGTCGGGGAGCGGCACCTGGACGCGCTGCTGGAGCGCGAGGTAGCGCGGTTCGAACGCACCCACCAGCGCAGCAGGAAGGCCCACGAGCGGGCCCGCGAGAGCATGCCGAGGGGTGTGCCGCTGCACTGGATGGCCAACTGGCCGACCCCGCACCCGGTCTACCTCGACAGCGCGGCGGGTGCCGAACTGGTCGATGTGGATGGTCATCGCTATGTCGATTTCTGCCTTGGTGATACCGGCGCGATGTTCGGCCACGCCAACCCGGTGGTGGCCGATGCGGTGGCCGAGCAGGCCAGGGCGGGATGCACCACGATGCTGCCCACCGAGGACGCCGCGCCGATCGGGGAGGAACTGGCCAGGCGGTTCGGCCTGCCGTTCTGGCAGCTGGCCACCTCGGCCACCGACGCGAACCGCTTCGCCATCCGCATCGCGAGGATCACCACCGGCAGGGACACGGTGCTGGTGTTCAACGGCAAGTATCACGGCTCGGTGGATGAGACCCAGGTGGCTCTGGACGGCGATCGGATGGTGCCGCAGCCGGGCGTGGCACCGAACGCCGTCGACTGGGACCGCACCACCGCCCTGGTGGAGTTCAACGACATCGACGCGCTGGAGCGCGCGCTATCCGCACGGGACGTGGCGTGTGTGCTGGCCGAACCGGCGATGACCAACTGCGGGGTGGTGCCCGCCGAGCCGGGCTACCACGAGGCGCTGCGGGAGATCACCCGCCGCACCGGCACCCTGCTGATCATCGACGAGACCCACACCATCTCCACCGGACCCGGCGGCTACACCCGCGCGTACGGCTTGCAGCCGGACATGTTCGTGCTCGGCAAGTCCATCGCGGGCGGCATCCCCGCCGCCGTGTACGGCATGACCGCCGAGGTGGCCGAAGTCTTCCAGCGCTATACCGCCAAGGACGGCCACCGCATCAGCCACGCCGGTTTCGGCGGCACCCTGGCCGGAAACGCGCTCACCCTGCGGGCGCTGCGCGTCACGCTGGAGCAGGTGATGACCGAGCGGGCCTACACGCACATGACCGCGCTCGCCGAGCGGTTCGAGCGGGGCGTGCTCGACGTCATCGAGCGCTACCGCCTGCCGTGGCATGTCACCCGGCTCGGCGCGCGGGTGGAGTACCTGTTCAGCTCCCGCGCCCCCCGCAACGGCGGGGAAGCCAAGCGGTTCCGGGTGCCGAAGCTGGAGGCGGCGATCCACCTGCACCTGCTCAACCGTGGGGTGCTGCTCACCCCGTTCCACAACATGGCACTCATGTGCCCAGCGACCACCGAGGCCGATGTGGACCGTCACACCGCCGCGTTCGCCGAGTGCGTGGGGGAGGTGGTCGCATGAGCAGCATCGCGTTGGTGACGGGATGCTCCACCGGGATCGGGTTGCGTACCGCCGCCACGCTGGCACGACACGGCTACCAGGTGCACGCCGGGGTGCGGTCACCGGAGCGCGCCACCGAGCTGAACGCCGAGGCTGCCGGGTCGCCGGACACGCTGCGGGTGATACCGCTGGACGTGACCGACCCCGGTTCGGTCACGGCGGCGGTCGCCGGGTGCGGCACGCCCGAGGTGGTGGTCAACAACGCCGGGATCGGGATGTTCGGGGCGGTGGAGACCATCCCGGACGAGGACCTGCGGCTGGTGTTCGACACCAACTACTTCGGCGCGCTCGCGGTGATCCGCGAGGCGCTGCCCGGCATGCGGCGACGCGGCTCCGGGGTGATCGTCAACATCGGCTCGGTGGATGCCTGTCTGCCCGGCAGGCCGATGACCTGGTCATACGCGGCGAGCAAGCACGCGCTGGGCGTCGCGAGCGAGGGCCTGGCGCTGGAGGTGGAGAACGTCGGCATCCGGGTGCGACAGCTCGACCCCGGGTTCTTCGCCACCAGCATCCGCGACAACCGCATGCGGCGCGACAGCGGGGCAGGCGACGGCCCGTACGCCCCGTTCCGGGAGGCGATGGACGCGGCGGTCGCCGCCAGCGTCGCCGGGGCCGCCGATCCGCAGCAGGTCGCGGATGCGGTGCTGGACGCGGTCACCGACGAGCGCACTTTCCCGGTGCGCAGGCTTGTGGGTGCCGACGCCGAGCAGGCCGTCGCCGAGGCACGCGAGCTGGACGAAGCCACCGCCGCGCGGCGCTGGCAGGAGGCGATCGGCCTGGGGAGGCACGATGGCGGAGGCTGAGGGAACTGAGGCAGGCTCCGGCATGGCGGGCCGGGTCGCGCTGGTCACCGGCGCCGGGTCGGGCATCGGGCGGGCGAGCGCGCTGGCCGTCGCCCGGCGTGGCGCGCTGGTGATCGCCGCCGACATCGACGCGCAGGCCGCCACCGGCACGGCGGATCTGGTGAGTGATGCGGGTGGCACGGCAGAGGCACGACACGCCGACGTGTCCGATGAGGATGACGTGCGGAGCCTGATACGCGGCGTCGCCGAGCGGCACGGCAGGCTCGACTGCGCGTTCAACAACGCGGGCGTGAGCGGTTCGGGCACGCCCGTCTCGGCGATGCGCAAGCAGGACTGGGACCGCACCATCGCCGTCAACCTCACCAGCGTCTTCCTGTGCCTTCGCTACGAGCTGGAGGTCATGTCGGCACAGGGGTACGGCGCGGTGGTGAACACCGCCTCGGTCGCCGGGATCACCGGCAACGCCGGCCTCGGCGACTACGCGGCGTCCAAGGCGGGGGTGGTGGGTTTGACCAAGGTGGCCGCGATCGAGCAGGCGCCCTACGGCATCCGCGTCAACGCCGTGGCTCCCGGCTTCACCGTCACCGGGATGACCCAGCAGTCGATGCGGGACAACCCGGAGTGGGCGCGGGCCGCGCTCGCGGCCGAACCGGTGGGCCGGGCGGCGACGCCCGAGGAAGTGGCCGAAGCCGCCGTGTGGCTGTGTTCGGACGCCGCGTCGTACGTGGTGGGCCACGTGCTCGTCGTGGACGGCGGTCTCACCGTCGGCAGGCGACCGCCGGACGCGCCGCCGGTGCCGACGAACGGCTGACATGCCCGACGGCCCGTCTCTGGTTCAGGCGCGCGCCCCGACCGCGACCCGCTGGCCCGCGGTGCTCGTGCTGGTCGGCGCCGGGGTGGTGGCCTCGCTGCACATCGGCAAGGCCCCTGGTGCGCTGCCGGTGATCCGCGAGGAGCTGGACCTGTCGCTGCCGGTGGCCGGGTTCGTGATCTCCGGGTTCAACCTGGTCGGCGCGCTGCTGGGGCTGGCGCTGGGCGCGGCCTCCGACGCGGTGGGGCATCGCCGGTCGGCGGTGGGGTCGCTGATCGCCATCGGGCTGGCCAGCACGCTGGGCGCGCAGGCGAGTTCGGCGGCGCCGCTGCTGGCCACCCGGTTCGCCGAGGGAGTGGCGTTCATGGTGGTGGTGCTGTCGGTGCCTGGGCTGCTGACCCGGGTGAGCAGGTCGCGGGATCTGGGGCTGGTGATGGGGTCGTGGGCGGCGTACATGCCGACCGGGACGGCGCTGATGCTGCTGGCGGCCGCCCCGCTGGTCGCGACCGTCGGGTGGCGGGGCACGTGGCTGTTCGCCGCCGCCGTGGCGCTGTCCTGGGCGGGGCTGGTGGCCTGGGTGACGCGCGGTACGAGCCCGGCTGCGCGGGCGCGCGGCCAGGGATGGGCGCGCGAGTCGCGGCCGACGCGGGCAGCGGTGCTGCTCGGGCTGGCCTTCGCCGCGTACGCCGGGCAGATCCTGGCGGTGCTCGGGTTCCTGCCGACGATGCTGGTGGAGGAGCAGGGGCTGGGGGTGGCCGCCGCCGCGATGCTGACCGCGGCGGCGTTCGCGGTGAACGCCCCGGGCACCGTGCTGGGCGGGCTGCTGCAACACCGCGGCCTGGAGCGCTGGCGCATGATCGTGTTCACGAGCGCGGCGATGGCGGTGGCCGCCGTGGTGATCTACGCCGAGGCGCTGCCGCTGGCGGTGCGCTACGCCGCCTGCGTGGTGATGTCGCTGGTGGGCGGGTTCATCCCCTCGGTGGTACTCGGTGCGGTTCCCGAGGTGGCGCGCTCGCCCCGCGCGGTGGGCGCGGCCAGCGGCGTGGCGATGCAGGGCGCCAACCTCGGGCAGCTGATCGCGCCGCCTGCCGTGGCGGCGCTGGCCGGCATGGTGGGGGGCTGGCACCTCACCCCGCTGGCCATCGGCCTGCTCGCGGCGGCAGCCGCCACCTGCGGACTGGCGCTTCGGGGGAGGTAGGACCTGCGCGCCGGCTCACGTGATCACGTCGATGGCGCAACGAGGTCCGGTGGCGGCACCCAGTGTGCCGTCGCAGGTCAACAGCGCGCCGTCGATTCGCTCGGCGAGAGCCACGTACGCGGCGCCGTCCACCGTGATCGTGTCGCGCAACTCCCAGATCCGATCCAGCAGCGGTGCGATGGGCATCCGCCGGAGCGGCAGCCCCGCAAGGTGGTGCCGGGCGTCGTGGGCGGCGTAGAAGACCGCGAGGACGGAGGTGTCGACCACGACCGGACTCACGAGGATTCCCGGACCTCGCGCACGGCCGCTACCGCGTCGTCAGAGGTGACCTGGCTACCCTCGGGCGGGTGATACGACGACAGGTACACGCCGAGCTGGCTGGTCCGCGCGACCTCGGCCAGCCGGTCTACGACGAAGGCACTGAGCGACCGGCGGTTCGCTCGGGCCGCCTCGACAAGCGTGTCGTAGACGTCGTCAGGCACGTCTCGCACGTTCATC
Organism: Haloechinothrix sp. LS1_15; assembly: GCF_033042135.1. Classification (NCBI taxonomy): domain Bacteria; kingdom Bacillati; phylum Actinomycetota; class Actinomycetes; order Pseudonocardiales; family Pseudonocardiaceae; genus Haloechinothrix; species Haloechinothrix sp. LS1_15. The sequence continues at coordinate 10,731 of NZ_WBXM01000023.1, forward strand.
CGCTTCATGGTGCCACTTTGGCACCACATGGGAAGGCTGTCGAGCCGCCAGGAACCGGCAGCGGTTAGCCGAGCTGCTTGATGCCCTCGCGGAAGGCCTGCCACGCGGGGTCGCTGAGCACCAGGATGCCGCCGGTGCGGTTCTTGGTGTCGCGGAGGGCGGCACCGGCAGGCAGCGGGGCGAGCTCCACGCATGAGCCCTCGCTACCGGTATAGCTGCTGGTGCGCCAACGGAGCTGGCTCGGATCCCGGTGCGCCATCGCCGCCGCCCTTCATACATCGCGGATCACCCGTACTGCTGGGTGATTTTAGCGATCAGCTCGGCCGACGCGTCAGGGTCCTCGGCCGCGGCGCGCAGCCGCTGGTATCCGGTGGCGTACTGCTGGATGACGTTCAGGTCCTCCGGGTAGGTGGCCCCGGCGAAGTCGTCCATGTAGAGCATGGTGCCCCGCTCCGGCAGCTTCAGCAGCATGAATCGGCTGGAGGCGACGAATGCCTCGTCATGGTTCGGCGTGGGCTTCGGGCGGAACGGCAGCACCCGCACGGTGATGTTGCCCAGCTCGCTCATCTCCAGCACGTGCTGTAGTTGCCGGGCCATCACCTCATCGCTGCCGATCACCCGGTGCAGCGTGGCCTCGTGCAGGATCACGTCGAGCTGGACGGGTGGCGGGTCGGTGCGGGTGAGGATGCGCTGGCGGCGCATGCGCAGCTCGACCTTCCGATCCAGCTCGCTGCTGCCCGCGAGCGGGGCGCCCGCCCGTAGCAGCTCGCGGGCGTAGTCCTCGGTTTGGAGCAAGCCGGTTACGAGCTCGTTCTCGTAGGCCGAGATCTCGTTGGCCTCGGACTCCATCACCAGGAAGCGGGTGAACCAGTTCGGCGCGGCGTCGCGGTAGGAGGAGCTGCGCCTGCGCCGGGCGCGCGGCTTCGGGACCGCCGCGAGCCGTAGCGCTTCAGCGGTCTGGGTGTCATCGGCGCCGTAGGCCTCCAGCAGGGTGGCCGCGTCCTCTGCCTTGATCACCTGCTTGCCGTTCTCGATGCGGCTGATCGTGGCGTTCGAGGATCCGATGATCTGACCGGCTTCGGAGGTGGTCAAGTCGGCTTCCTCGCGGAGGTCGCGCAACAGGATGCCGAGCTGGATCTGCGCGACAACCGGGTCATCAGCGGTCATGAGCACTCCCCTCGATGATGGTCGTTGCGTGTATCATACATGTAACGTACTCTACTGTGCTATAAGTAACACTCTAGCAATAGATCCGGGAGGGAGTAGGTCAATGTCCACCGAGAACGAGCAGCGTGTCGCGCGGGACGGCACAGGGGTGGTCGTGGGCGCCGCGGAGTCCGTACTGGATCGACTGGTCCCGGATCCGTCCGGCATGTCGCCGCTGTGCAGTGAGGAGCTGTTCGCGGAGGTGCTGGAGGGCATGGTGGCGGACGCCGCACCTCGCGTGTTCGCGATCGTGCAGGAGTACGGGGATCGGGTCGATGCTCGAATCGCCGGCTGGGGAATGGCGTTCGACGATCGCGCGGATGTGGTGTCCGTGGACTGTGGGCTGCGCATGAGCCTGAGCGCGCCCGAACAGGCGCTGCGAGGCTTCCGGGTCGGCAACCGGATCGGTGCGCGGTTGGTCTGGTACAACCCCGACGCCGCGACGCCGGACTGGGAGGACGAGGACGACTGACGCCCCTGCCGGATCGCGTGGACGGCGAGAGAGCGTCAGATTATCGAACGTGCTTGCGAGTGTCGATCGTGTGTTCTTTTGTGGGGGTGATGGTTGGCGGGGTGGGGGTTGCGCTTCCTGGGCCCGGCACCGCGTGGTGGCGGGCGGATCGGGGTGGGTTGGTGGAGCAGCTGCACGCGTTGGAGGTGGTGCAGC
>NZ_WBXM01000024.1:0-5807 GCF_033042135.1 Haloechinothrix sp. LS1_15
AGATCGGCGAACACCCAAGTGATCCGGCAGGCGTACCGCCCGCACAGGGCCACCTCGACGACGCCTGCGCCCAAGGCGGACACACCCGATCCGACGGAAGCCGCAGCGCACAAGCATGGGACTCTGGGTGTCGTACGACAGCCCAAGATGTGTCGGAGCTCATACCGATTCATGAGCTGGAGGAGCCTAAGAAAGATGCAGTGCGCCAGCTTAGCGACGATGAGCTTGTGGCATCATTTAACGACCCTCCTGACGGGAATACCGTGCTGGTGCGACGAGACGGTCGCATAGTGGATGGGCATCATCGAGTAGCAGAGCTACTGAGAAGAATGAATGACCCATCCAGTACAATAAATCCTGACACGTACATAAAAATCGATACGCATGATCCCGAGTTACCTTCGGACGGATTTTGGACGTGGTAGGTTTGGATAATTAAATGAAAAATATACAACGAAGAGAGAAGGTTTCTTCAGGCGAGGACGACTTCGTTGTCCGAATCGCTAGATTTGAAGATCTTGAATACTTGAACTTTGACTCCGAGAATTTCGGATTAAGTGCAAGATGGAGTTCAGGTCGAAGTCTAGCGAACCAGGTTTCCACACAGAGTCTGGCATTCCTGGTACCTGCCTTTCGGTACGCTGCTACTAGCGAGCTACCCGAGTTCTTTCGTTGCTATGTATGGTTCGTAGCTAAAGAGGAAGAGAAAGGCTATGTTTCGCTGGTTGATGTACGGAGCCACACTTTTGCGTCCCTGCGTGCAGTAACCGACACCATTCAGCTCCATAAGTTTATTCATTACCTGCTAGACAGTTATCCACTTTCGCAGCTTGACTAGTGTTCTTGAATCAATTTGTTGACACTGAGGTGATCTCAGCGACTTTCATGCGGGCCGACCGTGTTCGGCGTGTGTGAGGATGAGTGCGGCTTTGACGATTCGGTCGATCTTGCGGGGGCTGGGGGTGATGTGGTGCAGGGTTGGCCAGCGGCCGGTGAGTGTGGCGAAGCCGCGTTCGCCGAGGGCGCGCAGCCCGCGGAGTAGGGCGTTGTCGGTGCGGTTGTCGACATCCGGCCGACGGTAGTCGGTGGGCTGCTTGACCGGGGTGTGCACGCCGATGCTTGCTCCGGCGTAGCCACTGTCGGCCAGTGTGGGCTGGTTCGGCTTCGACGCCGCCCAGGACAACGCTGCCAGGACATGGTCGCGTGTGGCGGTGATGTCGTGCACCGAGCCGGGTTCGACGTCGGAGACCCATAGCGGGCGCCCGCCTGGGGCGACGAGGGCGTGGATGTTGCCGCTGTGCTGGTGGGCCTTGCCGGAGTACCACGCATCGATCTGCGTGCCTGTGACGCTGGTGGACTGCTCGCCGCAGCGGTCGGCGGAGAAGACCCTTGCCGTCGAGAACCACAGAGCCCGCAGCGTCGTCCTTGGCGTCCTGCAGGGGCTCGTGCAGGTCGGGGGACCGTTCGGCGAGCACGGTGATGTCGGCGCCCTCCCTGAACCATCGCAGCCCCAGCACGGCCTGCCCAAAGCAGGTCAACGCCCGCGTGCCCTTCCGGGTGCGGCGTCGCCGACGTTCCTGGCGCAGCAGCCGGCTGACGTACAGAGCAAGCTCACGGGGGACATTGAGCGTGGCACGATAGGCAATCACGTGGAGCCTCACGGTGCCGATGATCTTTGGTCAGACCTCTTCTACCTGGGGCTCCACGCCCATCACCGGCACCTTCCCGCCCATCAGCGTGCCGAGGATCCCACCCTCACTCCGCGCCAGACTCAACCGACAACGATCTTGCTGAGATCACCTCACTGACTTGGTGGACTATCTTAACGCGCTGGCTGATAGCGCTGGCAATATGACGTCAGAGAATTTTCACACAGTCGATTTTATACGAGCATCGGCAGCTTGGCTGGCGGACGTGGAAGGGTACTTTGAGAATAGGGGAGAAAGTGTCCCAGAGTCTCCGGGTTGGTCATTAATTGGCATGGTATTCTCGGTGGGGCTGGTGTATGAATAGCGGCTGTTCGATATGGAACTAGCGTTCAGCCAGTGCAGCAAGCTTACCGTTCTCCCGTCACGAAGCCGTGGCCGAGGATTTTGATCTGTCGTGACCCGCAGGTCGCGGTGGTTTGGATGTGATGCTGCCGGGGCGGGGTTAGTCGGGTGTTGCGTCGACCTCGGGAACCTGCCCCATCGCGGCGACACCGGTGTAAGCAGCAGCGTTGGTAGTGGCAAGCCCTAGCAGGGGGAACCGTCGAGAGCCCGTCCAGCTCGCCGCGAGGACAGGCGGGGCCCACCGATCGGCCGACAGGTCGGCCCCGGCCACCGGCAGCCCGCCCTGGCGAGGGTGACGATTGTGACCCACGATGCGATCCGGGCGTCACCAGTAAGATCCCAGAGCCTTGGGAATCTGGTGAGCCCAACACGAATTAGCGATCCGGTGTAAGGTGGTTCGGGACAAATCCAAACCGGGAATGAATTAGGATCGATCGCGGGCATCCGAAATCTAAGTGGGATGCTCAACGCGTGGGCCACGTAATTGTACGAAAGGACGGCAGGGTCAGTGGCCGTGATGGCCGGGTTATATCGGGACCTGTAAAGGACAACCCGGTGAATGCTCATATTTCGTTACGCGGTGGCGTACATGGAGGGTTATTCACAGGGGTTAAACGATGCGCTTGGGTGTGGCGTGTTGACATGAGCGGCGGTCCGTTTATCGAGAGAATTGGGTTACCACACTCAAGCCTCACGAAAACGGACCGCCGACATGCATCATACCACCGGGCTTGCGCGGGAAGACATCATGGATCTGTGCGCAATGATCCACCGCGAAATCGATGATGGGAGAAAGATGTGGCCGCCGGTTCTCGGACTGTTCCGATCTGTGGTTGTCGCGTTGACTTATCTGCGGCGTAATCGGATTCAGGCGGAGTTGGCCGAGGCTTACGAGGTGTCCCAGCCGACGATCAGCCGGGCCGTCGCGGCGATCACGCCGTTGCTGGGTGAAGCACTGGAGGTGTATGTGCCCACCGCCGACGATCTCGACGACCAGACCCAGTACATCGTGGATGGGACGTTGCTTCCGTGCTGGTCGTGGGCCGATCATCCGGAGCTGTACTCCGGCAAGCACGAGACCACGGGGATGAATGTGCAGGTCGCCTGCACACTGTCCGGCGCGCTCGCGTGGATCTCCGATCCGATCGACGGGAGCCGGCACGACAGGCACTGTTTGGCCGAGTCCGCCGCTCTGCGAGAGGTCGAGCCCCGCACCTGGATCGGCGATAAAGGATACGTCGGAGCCGACATGATCACCCCGATCAAAAAAACCCGCCTGCCGCGACCTGATGGACTGGGAGAAAGAATTCAACACCCAGATAAATAGGATCCGCTACGTCATCGAGCAAACCATCGCCAACTTCAAAACCTGGAGAATCATGCACACCGACTACCGGCGACCACTCGACACCTTCAAACAAACGATCAGCGCCGTCGTCGGACTACACTTCTACCGATTCTCGTGAATAACCCTCATGGTCGGAGTGGTATCGCCCGTGACTGTAAATATAGATTTTCCTCGAGCGCGATGGGAAGTACTGAGCGCTGTAGCGTCGTTAAGCGATCCGGAATACCAGGAAAAGGTGTGGATTCGGCAAGAACTACCGCATGGTAACTATTATGATTCGTTTGATCTTGCTGTGCATACGCTTTACGATGATTGGTCCGTACTGCCGGACCCTGAGTCGGCGGTCGGATCGATACTTGTTGATGGCCCCGAGATTACTCGGCTGGCAGCTTTGGGCCGGATCTTGGATGAGCTGATTGACGACTTGGGAGATCGCGATGACGAAGTCTATTTGGCTGACTCTAGGTGGCCGCAAGTAGTAGCATGTGCTTCGGTCGCATTGTCGTCCTTGGTGCTCTCCGGTCCTATTGAAGTTTCGTACTCCAAGTAACGAGTCAGTGTGTGAATGGCTTGTCAGTCGGCATCAAGTGGTCGAACACATGTTACGGATTCCGCGCTCTCCTATGATCGATCGACGTTGGTGAGCTCGAGTCGCGGGCGGGTTGGGGTGCCTCGCCGAGGGCGACGCGCAACGTGGTGCGCAGCACGGCGCGCAGCGCGGGCAGGGGTGCGGCTCGGCGGGCGGCTCAGCGGGAGCGGGTGCGTCGGGATGCGATGACACCGGCGGCTCGGCCGCCGTCGTCGGAGACGATCGCGCCGGGCGTGAGCTGCATGCTGCAGCAGCTCAACGATCCAGAAGAGATCGACCTTGGCATCCTGGATCCCCACGTCGGCGACACCGGTGACAGCAACGACGCTGGCGGTGACCAGCCCTACCAACCGGACGAGATCGGCCGACATCCAAGTGATCCGGCAGGCGTACCGCCCGCACAGGGCCATCTCGACGACGCTTGCGCCCAAGGCGGACACACCCGATCCGACGGAAACCGCAGCGCACAAGCATGGGAATGCGGAAGTCCAGCATCTCCCGATGGTGGTAGTTGGAGTTCGGACGATCCTCTGGTGGAGGAGGCTGCGAACGCCATTGAAGCTTCGCACCCAGGACATGTTACTGGCGTCAATGTGCCGATGCGCGGCTCAGATGGCAAACTTGTGACTGATATGGACATAAGAACCCGGAACGCAATCGTTCAAGTTAAGTCCGGAACGGCTAGGGGGATCGTCGGCCAAATGGAGCGAACGCAAGGCTCTACAGCGGATCCGGTCATCGCCTACATTCCTGAAGCGAAGCACGGCACAGTGCGTGAGCTGCAGCGTCGTGGGTATCTTGTGACTCAGAGCGAGGAAGAGCTGGTAGAGATACTAAGGCCGTAGGCGGGAGCTATAGGTGTCACGATCAATCGTATTGCACTTACGACAAGGTTGGAGTGTGCCTGATTTAGCAGAAAGGATGAAGGGGTATGGCCGCCTCTATTGCACGGAATCTGAAAGTCGGTATGTCCTGGAAACTACGAGTGGCTATATCGCAGTTAATATAGACACCCAGGTGGTTGAAGATTATTCTGACGAAGAACTAGATTACATCACATCGTGTGTCGGTAACCCGGTCACTGTCGTTTGCGAATTCCGTAAGCAGGGCGATATAGCACAGATTCTACCCGCCGTATTGGTAGGTGTTGATTGTGTGGTGGACGATAATCACGGGCGGTTACAGAGTGGGCAAGACTTCTTGATTCGCCTGTCAGTTCACGGAGAAAACTGGTTGAGCTGATGACCTGATTGCGTTGACCGCGATGATAATGTAGCCATTTGGCGAAGGCGTTCAGGTGATAGTTGGTCTTCGGAGTGTCGGTGGGTGACAGCAGCACTGTGCTCGGTGATGAGCTTGGTTTGTGTCCGGGTTGGAGGAGTTGGCGCATGAGGAGCTGATCGGGCTGGTTGTGCAGCTGCGTGAGGCAAACGCCGCGTTAGAGGACCCGGTGCGGCGGCTGGAGCGGCAGGTCTTGCGCAATTCCGGGAACTCGTCGATGCCGCCCGCGACTGATGATCTGCCGGGCTGGCCGATACCTGCGCCGAAGCGGGCGAGGAGTTCGGGACGCAAGCGTGGCAAGTAGAAGGGCGCCGTTGCAGATAACGCCGGATCGTCGACTCCGACGGGACTTGCTCGGTGACGCCGAGCTCGGCCAGCGCCTGCGTACGGGCGTCGGCTGCCCACTCGGCGATCGCCTATGGCTATGACGAGGCTGGGCGGCTGAGGTCGAAGGACACCAGTGGTGTGGCTGGTGCGGGGCGGAATTCGTACGGCTATGACGATGCGGGCAGGCTCGTCTCGTGGGATGACGGTGACA
>NZ_WBXM01000025.1:0-5283 GCF_033042135.1 Haloechinothrix sp. LS1_15
GGATCTGGGTTTTCAGGGGCAGTTCACCGATCCGGACTCGGGCAACGTGAATATGGGTTCCCGCTGGTACCAGCCGGGCACAGGCACGTTCGCCTCGCGGGATGCAGCGGCCCTGGATCCGCGGGATGTGGGTAACGCGAACCGGTATGCCTATGCCGGGGCGAGTCCGTTGAGTCACATTGACCCGCATGGCTACTTCCTGAGTCGTGTGAAGTCGGCTGCGAAATCGGTGGGCCGGGGTGCTCTGAATGTGGCTAAGGAGGTGTCCGGCTACAACGACATCAAGGGTTGTGTCGGTGGCTCGATGAGTTCGTGCGCGTGGGCCGTTGCCGGTTTCACACCGGTGGGTCGCGTGGCTCAGGGCGTGCGGGCTGGTTACCGGGGTGTGCGTAGCGTTACCAGTGGTGGCAGCAGGGCTCCGTCGCGGACGAGCAGCTCGCCCTCGCGGAGTTCGTCGTCGAGCTCGTCGACACGGCGGTCGTCGTCGAGTTCGACGTCGCGGGCGGGTCGAGGTGCCTCGCCGAGGGCGACGCGCAACGTGGTGCGCAGTACGGCGCGCAGCGCGGGCAGGGGTGCGGCGCGTGGTGCTGGGGCGCGGGCTGCGGTTTCCGGTGCTGGTGCTGTCACCCGGGGTGGGTCGGCCGCGGCGCAGCGGGCTGCGCAGGCGGCGCGGGAGGCGGCTCGGCGGGCTGCCCAGCGGGAGCGGGTGCGTCGGGATGCAATGACACCGACGCAGCGACCGCAAGCAACCGAGACGATCGCACCGGGCGTGAGCCGCATGCTGCAGCAGCTCAACGATCTGGAAGAGATCGACCTCGGCATCCTAGACCCCCACCTCGGCGACACCGGTGACAGCAACGACGCTGGCGGTGACCAGCCCTACCAACCGGACGAGATCGGCCAACATCCAAGTGATCCGACAGGCGTACCGCCCGCACAGGGCCACCTCGACGACGCCTGCGCCCAAGGCGGACACACCCGATCCGACGGAAGCCGCAGCGCACAAGCATGGGAATGCGGAGGTCACGCCGGGAGCGAAGATTTCGGCGAGGTTCTGGGGAAGGATGATATTGAATGGTGGACAGTCACTAATGTCGAAGGTCGCCGTCACGGCACGCTGGTTCCTGCACGATTCGATCTTACTGTTGAGAATGTCACTTTTCGCGTGCATCAAAATGCCACAAAACATATCGCTGAATATGCCCGAAGTCACGGTACAGCGCCCCCGATTAGCTCTCTTGCTGGTTCTGTCGAAGCAGCAATTCAGGGAGGGCTTAAGCGCGAGCGAAACTCTGTTAGAATTGGGCCGTGGGAGCTCGGTATAGACGGAAGGGATAATGTAATATATCATGCCGTATACAAACCGTGATTCGGGCAGCGTTGACCTGATCGTTGAATCGTTCGACATGGAAGCTGACGCTCGTTTAAGCTTGACCATAGATAATCCTACATCGAAAGGTGTAGCTATTGTTGATTTAGAGTTTCTAAATATCGAGTGTTGGACGCCTAATCATTGGCGTGCAGGGAAGTGGGACAAGCCACCGCTGGATATTGCAGTGTCGCCGGATGCAGGTCAGATATGCTCGATTCAGTTTGTTTTTCAAGACGAGTGTACGTCCTTGATGGAGAATCCCGATGATTTAGAGCTCTACAACGGCGGAATTCCGGTGGTTGACTTATCTCCATGGTCGGATGATCGCTATCACGACGTACATCGTGATGTCCAGGCCTTTCGTACCGAAAGTGATTGCTTAGTGCTCTCATTAGGTTCGGGTGTCGTGAACAAATTTGTGTGTTCTCAAGATCTGAGCGTAGGGCTGGGAAGCAATAGCGAGTTGTTAAAACTGTACATTGGCCCATTGTCGGAGAGCGATTGGAGTTTGATTAAACGAGCTGATACGTCCGATGATTATCAGTGTTAGAGCCTGTTCCTGAACCGATGGTGCGAGGTGTCGGGTGAGTATGGGGATTGTGCTCGAGCGGATGATGGCTTCATGGTGTTCGGGTAAACGTTCGTAGTCACCGACGCAGCGGCGATGGCCGGTGATCCAGGCGAGGGTGTGTTCGACGACCTAGCGTGGCGGCAGGACGTGGAATCCTGCCGTCTTGTCGGGGCTTTGACGATCTCCACAGGGACCTTGAGGCTGATGGTGGCGCAGGTGACGAGCTTGCCTGCATAACCGCCGTCGGCCCAGACGAGCCGGATCCGTCGGCACGACGGGGCCAAGCGTTGTAGCAGAACGCGTCCGGCGTCGCGATCTTGCACTGAGGCGGTTGTGACTATCACGCGCAGCAGCAGGCCGAGCGTGTCGGTGACGATGTGACGTTGACGGCCGTTGGTCTTCTTCCTGGCGTCGTAACCGCGACTGGACTGGCCCACGTTCTCAGCGGCCTTGACGGATGGGGAGTCGATGATCCCCGCCGACGGGGTAGTCATATGGCCTTCGCGCGGTCGTGTCCGATCGCGCAGCACGTCGAGCATGGCGACGGCGGCACCAGCCTTTTTCCTGGCGGCGACGTAGTTATAGACCGTCGACCAGGGCGGAGAATCCGCAGGTAGCGCCCGCCACGTGATGCCGTTGTCGACCACGTAGAAGATCGCGTCCACGATCTCGCGACGACAGTGCACCTCACGTCGGCCGCCGTTGCCCGACAGCCACACCGGGCCCGGCAACAGCGGATCGATCAGCGCCCACTGCGCATCCGTGGTGTCCGAGGGATACCGACGAGACCGCGGACGATGAGCACGGCGGTGAAAGAGCGCCAAACGACAGCACGGCGGACCCGATGCGACAGCATCGGGCCGCACACGGCACGATAGCAACGGAACTCCTGGTAGAGCGGTGGTTCGACACCGACCGGCCTACCAGGAGTTCCTGGTTTCACCAGCTACGACACACCCAGCCAAGATCAAGGTCAGGAACAGGTTCTGAGGGCGATGGGGTCTGTAACAAGTTCGGTGTTTTCGGCGTTTGCGGTTAGTACTTCTGTGCGCTCGGCCAGCGGTCACCGAACGTGGTCGCGAACGCGTTCAATGCGGGTTTCCATCGCATTGTCCACCTCGTTTGTCCCTTGCCGGTCGGGTCGAGCGACCGGGTGACCAGGTACAGGCACTTTAACGCAGCTTGCTCGGTCGGGAAATGCCCTCGTGCCCGCACGGCCTTACGATACCGCGCATTCGGCGATTCGATGGCGTTTGTCGAGCACAACACGCTCCTAATTTCCGGATTGTAGTCCAAGAACGGTGTGAATTCCTCCCACGCGTTGCGCCACAGCTTGATCATCGCCGAATACTGGCCACCCCACTTGTCTTCCAGCTCGTCCAACGCCACCTCCGCGGCACCCACGGTAGAGGCCGCGTAGATCGGCTTCAGGTCCTTCTTCAACGCGTCCCAATCACGCTTGGACGCGATCCGGAACGAGTTCCGGATCAAATGGATTACACACGTCTGTACCCGCGCCTGCGGCCACACATCGGCGACCACCTCCGGCAGGCCCTTCAATCCGTCGCAGACCACGAAGAACACATCCCGCATCCCACGATTGCGCAGGTCCTGCAACACCTGCAGCCAGAACTTCGCGCCCTCACCACCGGTCCCGGCCCACAACCCGAGCACGTCCTTGCGCCCCTCGAGTATCACCCCGATCGCCGCGTAAAACGCGCGATTCGATACCTGCCCATCCCGCACCTTCACGACAATCGCGTCGATAAACACCGCCGCATACACCTCATCCAGCGGACGCGACTGCCATTCAGCCATCTCCGACACCACAGTATCGGTAATCCGCGACACGGTCTCCTTCGACACCGACGCACCATAAATCTCGTCGAAATGCGCAGAAATCTCGCCCGTCGTCAAACCCTTCGCATACAACGACAACACGATCTCATCCACACTGCCCAACCGCCGCTGCCGCTTCTTCACGATCACCGGCTCGAAACTGCCCTCACGATCCCGCGGCACAGCCACCGCGACCTCGCCGACAGCGTCGGAGACCACGGTCTTCGTGCGGGCACCGTTACGCACGTTCGAGCCCTCCCGGCCGGGCTGATCAGCGTGTTTAGCATGCCCGAGGTGCTCGGTCATCTCCGCGTCCAGCGCGGTCTCCAGCACCGTCTTCGTCAGCTGCCCCAGCAGCCCATCCGGCCCCGTCAGGGCCAGACCCTGCTCCTGCGCCTGCTTGATCACCTCGGCGGCCACCCGCTCCTGCACGCCCGCCTCGGCCCCGCCAGCCGGCCTCTTCGAAGTCCCAGTCGTCATGGCATCTACAGTCATCACACTCCGTGCCCATCCCGCCGAACCTCAGCCCGGCGTGTCGGGCCGAACCCACCGATCTTGAAACAGTCCCTCCAGTTGCTGCAATATCTGCGAACTCTCGTTCGTCGACATTACGATACAAATGAACACGGTCGTTGGAGCCCTCTCCCACATTCGGTGGCCCTCGCGGTAACCAAGGAGTTTGCGTCGGCTCCTCGACCGTGTCCGGTTGGTAGGGCTGGTCACCGCCAGCGTCGTTGCTGTCACCGGTGTCGCCGAGGTGGGGGTCTAGGATGCCGAGGTCGATCTCTTCCAGATCGTTGAGCTGCTGCAGCATGCGGCTCACGCCCGGTGCGATCGTCTCGGTTGCTTGCGGTCGCTGCGTCGGTGTCATCGCATCCCGACGCACCCGCTCCCGCTGGGCAGCCCGCCGAGCCGCCTCCCGCGCGTCCTCTGCGGCCGCCCGCGTAGGCGTGCCACCACTAGTAACACGTTGACCCACAGCCGGACCGATGGCGGCACGATTCGGGCGGCCGAACCCGAAGCTCCGCTGCCAGAACGACGGCCCCTTCCTCGACACCGACGGCCGAGACGGTGGCTGCGCCGTTGCACTCCATCCATCAGCGGGCTGCGGAGCCGCCTGTGCCGATCCCGCAACCCTGTCAGTCGTCAGATTCTCCCACGCCCGCGACAGCGCACCGCTTGCCTGCCCCGCCGCAGCCGCGCCGGTAGCGACCGCCGTACCCCACGCGAGAGTCTTGCCTGCTCCCGCCCCAATCACGGGGATGGCAGGCACTATGGCCCAGGCAACCTCGCCCGTGTGATCGGTGTGCTCCAGCGGGCTGGACGCGCCGTAGCGGTACCGGTTCGCATTACCCACATCCCGCGGATCCAGGGCCGCTGGAGCACACCGATCCGATGGGCGAGTCGGCCATCAGCCTCTGCGCCAGACCGGCTGTGGTTCCCAAGGTTGGCTGGTGGGCAGCTGGTGCGTGCGCAGCTGCCGTCGGAGCGGCGAAGGTCG
>NZ_WBXM01000026.1:0-1492 GCF_033042135.1 Haloechinothrix sp. LS1_15
GTGTGGGCAAGCCCTCGGCCTGTTAGTACCGGTCCGCTCGAGCACGCATTGCTGCGCTTCCACGTCCGGCCTATCAACCCACTGGTCTGGTGGGGGCCTTAACCCCTCGGTGGGGGTGGGAGACCTCATCTTGGAAAGGGCTTCCCGCTTAGATGCCTTCAGCGGTTATCCCGTCCGAACGTAGCCAACCAGCAGTGCCCCTGGCGGGACAACTGGCGCACCAGAGGTTCGTCCGTCCCGGTCCTCTCGTACTAGGGACAGGGTTCCTCAAGTCTCCTGCGCGCGCGGCGGATAGGGACCGAACTGTCTCACGACGTTCTAAACCCAGCTCGCGTGCCGCTTTAATGGGCGAACAGCCCAACCCTTGGGACCGACTCCGGCCCCAGGATGCGACGAGCCGACATCGAGGTGCCAAACCATGCCGTCGATATGGACTCTTGGGCAAGATAAGCCTGTTATCCCCGGGGTACCTTTTATCCGTTGAGCGACACCCCTTCCACGAGGTGGTGCCGGATCACTAGGCCCAGCTTTCGCTCCTGCTCGACCCGTCGGTCTCACAGTCAAGCTCCCTTGTGCCCTTGCACTCGCTGCCTGATTTCCAACCAAGCTGAGGGAACCTTTGGGCGCCTCCGTTACCTTTTGGGAGGCAACCGCCCCAGTTAAACTACCCACCAGGCACTGTCCCTGATCCGGATCACGGACCGAGGTTAGAGGCCCGGAACGACCAGAGTGGTATTTCAACGATGACTCCACCCCAACTGGCGTTGAGGTTTCCCAGTCTCCCACCTATCCTACACAAGCCGACCCAGACATCAGTACCAAGCTGTAGTAAAGGTCCCGGGGTCTTTCCGTCCTGCCGCGCGTAACGAGCATCTTTACTCGTAGTGCAATTTCGCCGGGTCCGTGGTTGAGACAGCGCCCAAGTCGTTACGCCATTCGTGCAGGTCGGAACTTACCCGACAAGGAATTTCGCTACCTTAGGATGGTTATAGTTACCACCGCCGTTTACTGGCGCTTAGGTTCGGAGCTTCACCCCCGAAAGGGTTAACCCCTCCCCTTAACGTTCCAGCACCGGGCAGGCGTCAGTCCATATACATCGACTTGCGTCTTCGCATGGACCTGTGTTTTTAGTAAACAGTCGCTCGGGCCTGCTCTCTGCGACCGGACAGCGCTCCCACCGCTCAGGGCGTTCACGCCACCCGGCTCCCCTTCTCCCAAAGTTACGGGGACATTTTGCCGAGTTCCTTAACCACGGTTCTCCCGCTCGCCTCGGTATGCTCTACCTGACCACCTGTGTTGGTTTGGGGTACGGGCCGCACGCACACTCGCTAGAGGTTTTTCTCGGCAGCATGGGATCACCCACTTCGCCACTCTGGCTCGGCATCACGTCTCAGGCCTATGGTGTGCGGATTTGCCTACACACCGCCCTACACGCTTACCCCGGGACAACCACCGCCCGGGATGGGCTACCCTCCTGCGTCACCCCATCACT
>NZ_WBXM01000027.1:0-1478 GCF_033042135.1 Haloechinothrix sp. LS1_15
CCCCCGTTACCGTTTTCGCGGCTCCTTGATCGAGGGGCTCCTGGTCTCCAGGCCCGGCATGACTGATGCCCCCAGTCGAGTGCATGATCCGGGGGGTGGTGTCACCGGGCTTGGTGCATCGCTGGATCGCTGGATAGGGACACGACCGCCTGCGGGGAGGTCTCGTCGTAACGTGGATGCCGACCGTCGATGCGTGGCTGGTGACCAGGACCGACGTGGCGAAAGGCCTGGTAAATGGCGAGCAGTCCACAGTATGGGGTGTTCCTCGGTTTCGATGTCGGCAAGGGCGAACACCACGCGATCGGCCTGAGCCCGGACGGCACACGCCTGCATGATGCGGCACTGCCGAACAGCGAGCCGAAGCTGCGGGAGGTGTTCGATCGCCTCGCCGAGCACGGGCGGATCCTGGTCGTGGTGGACCAGCCGGCCACGATCGGTGCGCTGCCGGTGGCCGTGGCCCGTGCCTGCGGGCATGAGGTGGCGTATCTGCCCGGCCTGGCGATGCGGCGCATCGCCGATCTCTATCCCGGCACCGCGAAGACCGACGCCCGCGATGCGCTGGTTATCGCCGATGCCGCCCGCACGTTGCCGCACACGCTGCGGGCGGTCGATGTCGGCGATGAGACCCTGGCCGAGTTGGAGGTGCTGGTCGGCTACGACGACGACCTCGCAGGCGAGGCGACCCGGATCAGTAACCGTATCCGCGGGCTGCTGACCGGCATCCACCCGGCGCTGGAACGCGCCATCGGCGGAAAGATCACGCACCGGGCCGTGCTGGAGATCCTCACCCAATGCGGCGGGCCGGCAGGCATCCGCGCCACCGACAATGACACGGTCGCCGCCATTGCCGCCGAGCACGCCCCGCGCATGCACACCCGGCTCGTCGAGGCGATCCAGGCCGCATTGGACGAACAGACCGTGAGTGTTCCTGGCAGCGCGGCCGCCGAGACGGTGCTGCCGCAGCTGGCCGAGAGCCTGAAAACCGTGCTGTCTCAACGCACAACCCTGGCGGCGCAGGTGGAGGAGCTGCTTGATGCGCACCCTCTTGCCGGGGTCCTGACCTCCATGCCCGGCATCGGGGTCAGGACCGCCGCCAGAATCCTGCTCGAGATCGGCGACGCCTCGCACTTCGCCAGCTCAGCCCACCTGGCCGCCTACGCTGGCATCGCCCCGGTCACCCACAAATCGGGCTCATCCATCAAAGGTGAGCACCCGGCACGAGCAGGCAACCGCAAGCTCAAGCGCGCCTTCTTCCTCGCCGCCTTCGCAGCTCTACCCGATCCGGAAAGCCGCGCCTACTACGACAAGAAGCGTGCCGAAGGCAAAAAACACAACGCCGCCCTCATCTGCCTCGCCCGGCGCCGCTGCGACGTCCTGTTCGCCATGCTGCGCAACGGCACCTACTACCAACCCGCCCAGCCCGCACCGAAGGAAAAACTCCCGGCAGCCGCTTGACCAACCCCATAGGGACACCCCCC
>NZ_WBXM01000028.1:0-935 GCF_033042135.1 Haloechinothrix sp. LS1_15
TCGGCGGGACGTGGCGTGACAACTCCTATCCCGGTTGCGCGTGCGACATCCAGTCGCACATGTACTCGTTCTCCTACGAGCAGAACCCCGACTGGACCCGGGCGTTCTCCCCGCAACACGAGATCTTCGACTACCTCAAGCGTGTCGCCGCCAAGTACGGGCTGTACGACAAGATCCATTTCGGTATCGAGATGACCGGCGCGACCTGGGACGACGAGCAGCGTCGCTGGTTCGTCGACACCGCGGGCGGACAGCGTTACCTCGCCCGGTTCCTGGTGTCCGGGGTGGGGGCCCTGCATCTGCCGCAGATCCCGCCGCTGGAGGGCATTGAGCGGTTCCAGGGGCGGACGTTTCACTCGGCGGATTGGGATCACGACTACGACCTGCGGGGTAAGCGGGTCGCGGTGATCGGTACCGGGGCCAGTGCGATCCAGTTCGTGCCGCAGATCGCGCCCGAGGTGGCGCAGCTGACGGTGTTCCAGCGCACCCCGCCGTGGATCATGCCCAAGCCCGACCACCGGATGCCCGAGTGGTCGCGCGCGGTGTTCCGGCGGGTTCCTGGGGTGCAGCGTGCTTACCGCAGCTTGCTGTACTGGATGCTGGAGGCGCGCGCGATCGGTTTCAACGGGCATCCCCTGCTGCTGCGGATGGCCGAGCTTCTCGCCAAGTGGCACCTCGGCAAGCACGTCGCCGATCCGCGGTTGCGGGCCAAGCTCACCCCCGATTACCGGATGGGCTGCAAGCGGGTGCTGATCTCCAACGATTACTACCCCGCGCTCAACCGGGACAACGTCGCGGTGACCACCGACGGCATCGCCGAGGTGCGCGAGCACAGCATCGTGGACACCGCCGGGGTCGAGCACGAGGTGGACGCCATCATCTACGGCACAGGGTTCCACGTCACCGACGCCTTCGACTACCTCGACATCACCGGC
>NZ_WBXM01000029.1:0-825 GCF_033042135.1 Haloechinothrix sp. LS1_15
GGTGATCACTAGGCGGGGTTTCTCCCCACCTTCGGCGGGAAGTTTGCCCTCGTCGAGTACGAGCCCGACCATGGCCGCGAACGCGTCACCCTGGCGCTGCTCCGGAGGCCGGGTATCGGGGGTGCCGTCGGTGGCGGGTTGGGGTTTGGCCAGCGGGCTCAGCGCGGTTTCCAGGGCGTGGCCGGTCTCGGCATCCACGATCCCGGCCAGGTTCAGCCGCCCGTCGCGGCGCCAGGACCACCGCAGCTCCCGCCGGGGTTCGGGACGGTCCTCGTCGTCGGGGGGTGGGTCGTCGTCGTGGACATACCGCAGCAGGTGCTTACCCGCCCGCCACACGGCCGGGGCCGTGGCCTGACAGGCCGGCCGCAGCAGATACCCCTCACTCTCCCGGCGGGACGATTCCGGCACATGCTCGGGGATCCGCGAGACCGTCTCGGCCACCGCCTCGGCCTGCCGCACCCCCACCTCGCCGTCACGCAGAGCCTGCGCGGTCTGCGGCGCCGCCGGGGGAACCTCCCCCACCGCGCCGTGGTGGGTGTGACACGCCAGCGCCCGGGCCACCCGCCGCTTCCCCTCGGCCAGATCCACCGGCAACACATCCCGCAACAGCGCGGGCAAGCTACCGGAGCCGTACTCGGCCAACGGCCCCCGATCAGCCATCTCGACCAGGATCTCCCCCTGAATCGCCGCCGCCTGCCGCTGCACCACCTCCAACGCGTGCAGCTGCTCCACCAACCCACCCCGATCCGCCCGCCACCACGCGGTGCCGGGCCCAGGAAGCGCAACCCCCACCCCGCCAACCATCACCCCCACAAAAGAACACAC
>NZ_WBXM01000030.1:0-791 GCF_033042135.1 Haloechinothrix sp. LS1_15
CCAGAGTCCCATGCTTGTGCGCTGCGGCTTCCGTCGGATCGGGTGTGTCCGCCTTGGGCGCAGGCGTCGTCGAGGTGGCCCTGTGCGGGCGGTACGCCTGCCGGATCACTTGGGTGTTCGCCGATCTCGTCCGGCTGGAAGCGCTGGTCATCGCTATCGTTGTCGAGGTTGTGCGGTTCCAGGATGCCCAGATCGATCGCAGGGAGATCGTTCAACGCATCGAGCATCTCCTGAATGCGCGGAGCGATCTGCTCGACCGCATCGGGACGTGGCTCAGGTGTACGGGCGGCTTCCTTGACCCTCGCTGCACGCAGTGCTTGGCGCACGGCCTCGGCGGAACGACCTGCATTGCCGCCTCCGCCACCTGCACTGCCACCGCCAGCGCCTCCGCCGCCGCCAGACCCTGATGGCCCCGGCGCAGGCCCCCGCACCGGCCGCGGCTGTGGCCCCGGGTTGGGAGGACTTGACGGCCAGCTAATCCTGTTCCACCCATCGCGGACGTTCGGAGTCGCGCCCGAATGCGACACGGCGCCGGGAACTCCCTGAACGTTCTGTGCGGTATCTGGTATCGAGATCCCGAAGGTTGGATCAAGGGCTGTGCTGCCCAGTCCAAGCGCCGAGCCCGCCCCCGCAGCGGCCGCCTGAGACGAACGCACATTCCCGGCGACCTTCGCCGCTCCGACGGCAGCTGCGCACGCACCAGCTGCCCACCAGCCAACCTTGGGAACCACAGCCGGTCTGGCGCAGAGGCTGATGGCCGACTCGCCCATCGGATCGGTGTGCTCCAGCGG
>NZ_WBXM01000031.1:0-767 GCF_033042135.1 Haloechinothrix sp. LS1_15
CCAGGGTGGTGGGATGCAGGTTGGATGGCCGTCGGTTCCGATGTGGATGTTCCATTCGCTGTGGTGGATGCGTCGGTGGTGTTCGCCGCTGGGGAGGGCGGGGTTGTCGAGGTTGGTGGGTCCGCGGTGGGCCTGGTGGTGGATGTGGTGCGCCTGGCACCGGCGTTCGGGGCGGGTGCAGCCGGGGAAGACACAGCTGCCGTTGCGGAGCGCGGGGGCGCGGCGTTGGGTGGTGGAGACGGTGCGTTGGCCGCGGCCGCCGAGTACGGCGGGGATCACTCCGGCGTCGCGGGCATGGCGGCGGGCCTGCTCGGCACTCAGCGGCAGCTCCTGGTTGAGCAGCGCAGTCGAGGCTGGTAGCCCGTCGGCACACAGCTCGCGCAGCGGGATGGTGATCACTAGGCGGGGTTTCTCCCCGCCTTCGGCGGGGAGCTTGCCCTCGTCGAGTACGAGCCTGATCATCGCCGCGAGTGCATCACCCTGGCGCTGGGGGCCGGGTATCGGGGGTGCCGTCGGTGGCGGGTTGGGGTTTGGCCAGGGGGCTCAGCGCGGTTTCCAGGGCGTGGCCGGTGGTGTCTCGCCCACCGCGCTGTGGTGGGTGTTGCAGGCCAGCGCGCGGGCCACCCGGCGTTTACCTTCGGCCAGATCCGCCTGGAGGACGTCGCGCAGCAGCGAGGGCAGGCTGGGATAGCCGTACTCGGCCAACGGCCCCCGATCAGCCATCTCGGCCAGGATCTCCCCCTGAATCGCCGCCGCCTGCCGTTGCA
>NZ_WBXM01000032.1:0-735 GCF_033042135.1 Haloechinothrix sp. LS1_15
ATCGCCTATGGCTATGACGAGGCTGGGCGGCTGAGGTCGAAGGACACCAGTGGTGTGGCTGGTGCGGGGCGGAATTCGTACGGCTATGACGATGCGGGCAGGCTCGTCTCGTGGGATGACGGTGACACGACTGTCGATTACACCTGGGACGGTGCGGGCAATCTCGTTGGTCGTGGTGGGGAGTCGGCGGAGTTCGATGAGCGCAACCGGTTGCTGGCGCATGGGGATACGGAGTATTCCTACACCCCGCGCGGGACGATGGCCGAGCGCATCGAGGGTGGCGAGGTCACCGAGCTGGTGTTCAACGCCTTCGACGAGTTGGTCTCCGATGGCGACACCGAGTACGTCTACGACGCGCTGAACCGGCTGGTCTCCCGGGGCGACCGTGATCTGGCGTATGTGGGGCAGAGCCTGGACATCGCCAGCGATGGCCTCAGCGAGTATTCCTACACCCCAGGTGGGCATCTGTTGGGTGCTGGTGGCCGGCTGGGGTGGTCCGACCGGCACACCGATCTGGTGGGGCTGGTCGATCCGGAGGCCGGTGAGCTGGCGGGTTCGCGTACGTTCGATCCGTTCGGCGAGGTGCTGGCCAGCGAGGGCGACGACCCGGATCTGGGTTTTCAGGGGCAGTTCACCGATCCGGACTCGGGCAACGTGAATATGGGTTCCCGCTGGTACCAGCCGGGCACAGGCACGTTCGCCTCGCGGGATGCAGCGGCCCTGGATCCGCGGGAT
>NZ_WBXM01000033.1:0-729 GCF_033042135.1 Haloechinothrix sp. LS1_15
CTGCTGCTGTCGTCGGTGGTCGCTGGCGTGCTGGTGGTGGGGCTGGTGCTGGCCGGGATGATGTGGTTGTCGGGTTCGGAGGAGCCGGGGCAGCCGCAGGCGGCGGATGCGCCGGAGCCGGTTGAGGTGGATGCGGCCTCGCTGGAGGATCTGCCGGTGGCCGATACCCACGCCACGATCGAGCGGGCGCCGGAGGATCCGGATCCGCAGGGCACCACCGATGGCACGATCGTGCATCCGACGGTGACCACGCCGGTGCACGATGCTCCGGACGGTGAGCCGATCGCGCGGATGGAGCCGGAGCAGCTGGGGGATACCTGGTTGCCGGTGATCGCCGAGCAGGACGGCTGGGTGCAGGTGTTGATGCCGTCGCGGCCGAACCTGTCGACGGGGTGGATGCCCACTGACGATCTGGAGGAGGCGTTCTCGCCGTATCGGATCGAGGTGCGTCTGTCCTCGATGGAGTTGGATCTGTACTTCGAGGACGAGCTGGTGGAGTCGTGGACGATCGGGATCGGTAAGCCCGAGACGCCGACGCCGACGGGTCGGACGTATCTGATGGGGTCGTTCACCGATGCCAGCCAGCCGTTCTCGCCTGTGATTCTCCCGCTGGGATCGCACAGTGACACGCTGGACGATTTCGGCGGTGGGCCGGGGACCGTGGCGATCCACACCTGGCCGACCGAAGACGTCCTCGGGACCGCTACCAGCCACGGCTGCATTCGCGTG
>NZ_WBXM01000034.1:0-382 GCF_033042135.1 Haloechinothrix sp. LS1_15
GTTCGCTGGTGGTGTGGTGGTGTCCGGCCGGGCCGTGGGGGTCGGGGCGCGGCCACGGCCCGGCCGGAGCGGGTGGCCGGGCGCGGCGGGGGGGGGAGGGCGCGCCCGGCCGGTCTCTAACGCTCGTCGCCGTCGCTGCCGCCGTCGTTGTCGGAGTCGCTGTCGGAGTGGTTGTGGGTGTCGAGGTTGTTGGGGTGGTCGGGGTCGTCGGGGGTGATGATGTGGGTTTCGCCGTAGGCTTCGTCGTGGACGATGATGGTGCCGTCGGCGCGGTGCCACCAGCTCATGGCAGGCTCCCGGGTTCGTGGCGGAGGGGGGTGCGGGGCGGGTACGGTGCCAGGGCGGCGCAGTCGGCGCAGGCCTGGTGCGCGTAGATGCGGGA